>JBIQJZ010000284.1:0-3885 GCA_044507115.1 Flammeovirgaceae bacterium
AACGCGGTGCGTTGTATTCCGCTGGCGTAACCAATGAGGCGGAGGGCGGACGCTTCAACTGATCAAGTAAGTCATTCGCGCGATTGCTTCGGTCGCAGGTGAAGTCTCTTCAGATCATCTTTGGCAGGACCGTTGACAACAACACCCTGACACGTAAACCGCGAACCGTGGCAAGGGCAGTCAAACGACTTTTCATCCTGGTTCCAACGCAGAATACATCCCATATGGGGGCATATTGCCGAGAATGCATGTAGCTCTTTCGACTCGTCCCGGTAAATGGCCACCCGCTTTCCATTCATATTGACGACTTCGCCTTCGCCAGGTTTTAACTTCTCGACAGGAATCAGATCCCCGTGCTTAAAGTAGTCCAGGTATTGTACACTCATGTTGCCCGCCTCCTGGAGAAAAGTGGGTGTAGCTCGCAAGGTGATGCGCGCAGGGTCGTAGAGTTGCGCCCAGTCATTCGGTCGCCCTGTAATAAGGTCTGTGATGAGCATGCCAGCGATCGTCGCATGGGTCATTCCATTTCCGGAATCGCCCGTGGCAATGTAGATATTGTCATCACCGGGGTTTCGTCCGATGAAAGCTAGCAGATCTACAGGCTCCATAACCTGTCCTGACCACCGGTAGACAAACTCTTTAGCGGAAGGAAAATGTTTTCGCACCCAGTCTTCCAGCATCGGGTAGGCTGTGGCTTCTCCTCCGTTGTCCGCCTGGCCTGTCTTGTGATCTTCGCCCCCCGCGATGAGCAGGTCGTAGCGATCATCGTAGGGATTGATACGCACATAGTGATAGGGTTCCTTTACATGCTGCGACTTCGGGTAACCAGTATCCCACCACAGGGTTGGCGCAATGGAGCCTTTCGGAACCAGCGCACCCACGACATACGTGCGATACGGGAACTGCTTAGTGTGCATGGTGATCATGTTGTTGACAGGAGTGTTGGTCGCAACTACGATGTGGTCAGCTGTGACGGTGAATGTATTTGCCACAACACCGCGCTTGTCAATGTCATCAACGCGTGTTTCTGTAAAAATTTCCCCACCGCGACGAACGATCGCGTGCGCCAAACCGCGCAGGTATCTTAGCGGGTGGAACTGGGCTTGTCCCGGGAACCGTAGACAAGGTCCCGATTCGCCCGATATGCCCGGGATGTGGGACAACAACTCGGCTTGAATACCGTACTGACTGACGGTAGCCAATTCCTGGTTGAGGGTTTCGGGTTTGTCATTGGGATGCAGAAAGAGAATCCCGTCAACTCTGCGGAACTCACAGTCGATGGCCTCGTCAACGACGACCCTTTCAATGAAACTTATCGCTGCGGTGTGACTTTCAGCGGCACGTCGACAATTGTCTGACCCGAGCAGCCGTTCGATCTCCGGGTACCCCTCGTCAAGAACGTTTGTGACATGAGCGGTGGTCCTGCCGGTCTCTCCACTTCCGACAAATCCGTCCTCGAGGACGACAACCTTCCTTCCAGCTTTAATCAGGTTGTAAGCCACCGATAGTCCGGCGAGACCTGCACCCACGACGACGACGTCGGTTTGCAAATCTGACACAAGTGGTGAAAATCGAATTGGCTCGACTGAGTCCAGCCAGAACGAAATATTTCTTCCCGAAGTTGTCAGACCCAGATCCTGACCTTCGGCGACTGATGCCTGATGATGTTCCATAGCGTGATGAATTGAAAGTGAGCCGCGCGGAGAGTCAAACTACCGCCGTTAGATCAAGCCTAAATTCTAATGCCATCCAGCGATGATTCGCTGTGTACATTTTTACCCAGAACCATTCGTTTGAAATATCGATGTGTCAGGCATGGAAATATGAGTGAGATTGCTAAGCCCATTCTTATGACGACGACATCCAACCACCACCTCATTTGTTTTTCGCACCTGCGATGGGACTTTGTCCTTCGCAGGCCGCAGCATCTGATGACCCGCTTTGCACGTCATTTTCCGGTTGTCTACATCGAGGAAGCTGTTTACGGAGAGGGCGATAACCGCCTCGAAGTTTCCTCGCCTGCGGAAAACATTCGCGTGATCGTTCCGCATATACAGGCAGGGTTGCATGACTTCGATACGGCTGCTGTTCAGAAAGAATTACTCGCAGGATTCCTGGTTGAAAACGACATAACACAGTATTTCTTGTGGTATTATACGCCTTCAGCGATTGCCATCAGTGATCACCTTAATCCCGTGATGACGATATACGACTGTCTGGATGAATTTGCATCGGCGCGATTCGCTCCGTCTTCAGCCCCTGACCGGGAGAAGGAATTATTGCGGCGAGCAGATCTCGTTTTCACCGCGGGATACAGCCTTTTTGAAGCCAAGAAGCACCGCCATGCGGATGTTCACATTTTTCCCAATGGCATCGACGGCGAGCACTTCCGGAAGGCGCGAATGTACACCGCCGATCCGAACGACCAAAGTACGATCCCGCATCCACGCATCGGATACTTTGGCGTGATTGACGAACGAATGGACTTTACCCTGATTGCCAACATCGCGAAGAGGAAGCCCGAATGGCATTTTGTATTGGTTGGCCCGGTTACGCGGGGCATCGCAGACGGCGTTCCGAAATTGGCGAACATACACCATCTTGGAACGAAGCCCTACGAACAGTTACCTGACTACATCTCTCACTGGGATATTGCCATATTGCCGTTTGCGCACAATGAAGCCACGAGGTATATCAGCCCCGCAAAAACCCCTGAGTATCTCGCCGCCGGTAAACCTGTGATCTCAACGCCGATCACCGATGTGCTTCGACAATACGGAAGAAACGGACTTGTCAGTATCGCGGGAACACCGGAAGAATTTGTGCGCGTTGCATCCCTTCATCTCGAGACGAGTGATCGCGAAGAATGGTTGGAACAGGTTGATGATTATCTCTCCCATAATTCGTGGGAAAAGACCTGGCAAAGTATGATGTACCTCGTAAACCGGAAGCTGACAGAGAAGGAGCGCAATATGAAATCCGCGGGTGATCACGTGTATGTCTGATGCTGTTCAGTTCTACTGACGGAGACCGGCGATCAACTAATTTAGATATGCAGAAAGCAGGAAAAAAAAGACCATTGCGCAAACCGCAGCGCCAGCGAAAACCAGGTATGGAGTCCAGGCTTCAGCCAGCGCCCGTAAGTGAAACCCCCACCACAGGGTCCGGGAAACTCGCCGATAAGGTCGTCCTGATCACTGGTGGTGACAGCGGGATCGGACGAGCGGTAGCTGTATTGTTCGCGAAGGAAGGAGCAGATGTGGCGATCGCTTACCTGGAAGAACATTCCGATGCAGCAGAGACACAGCGTCTCGTCGAATTGGAAGGAGGGGAGTGCCTGCTAATTCCCGGCGATTTGAGTAAGGAAGCCAACTGTCGTCGCGCGGTGCAAAAGACGGTGAAGCGTTACAAACGCATTGATATTCTGGTCAACAATGCAGCTATCCACTTTGAGCAAAAACAACTGGAGGACATTACGACTGCTCAGTTAACGAAGACTTTTCAGACCAATATTTTCTCCTATTTCTGGATAACGCAGGCAGCACTGCCCCATATTCCGAAAGGTGGGAGCATTATCAATACCGCGTCGGTCACTGCTTACCGCGGCAGTGGATCACTCATCGACTACGCTTCCACCAAGGGTGCCATCGTCAGTTTCACACGAAGTCTGGCGGCAAATCTGACCGACCGCGAGATCCGCGTGAACGGCGTAGCACCTGGACCAGTATGGACACCGTTGATCGCGTCTACCTTCAAACCCGCGAAAGTTTCGAACTTCGGAAGTGACGTACCGATGGAGCGCGCCGGAGAGCCGGCGGAGATAGCGCCTTGCTATTTGTTTCTGGCTTCGTCTGACGGGTCCTATATGACCGGGCAATTCCTGCA
>JBIQJZ010000285.1:0-3875 GCA_044507115.1 Flammeovirgaceae bacterium
TGGTGAGTGGTGAGTGCGTTAGAAGCGGAGGGTGAAGACCGTTCTCACTTCGGGGTCGGATACAACGGAGAGTGATCCGTTGTGCATTTGCATGATCTGGCGGGAGAGGCTGAGACCGATTCCGGATCCTGTTCGCTTCGTGGTGTAGAAAGGCACAAAGATGTGTTCAATAGCCTCTTCGATAATACCGGGGCCATTGTCACCAACGTCGATCCTGACCGAGTTTTCGTCATAGCGCGCGATTAGTTCAAGTCGTGGGTCAGGCGTTTCTGCGAGCGCCTCTACGGCGTTTTTCAACAGGTTGATCAACACCTGCTCGATCATTTCGGCGTCGGCCTGGATCGTGAGATATTCAGAACTGCACTCGCTGTGAAATGATATGTCTGTTTTCTTTAGCTCCTGTTTCATCAGTTGTGATACGTTGTCGATCAGATCCTTGATCCGGACGGTGGCTATGCGCGGTTTGGGCAGCGACGTGTACTCGCGGTAGGCATCGATGAATTTGATCAGCCCTTTGCTTCGGTTTTCGATGGTGCTGAGCCCCTCGCGAAGATCTTCCGCGCCCTCCTCTTTTAGCTCGTAGTGATCAGCCCGGCGTTCCATGTCGTGGTCAAGGATTTCCCGCAACGTCGATGTCAGGGATGAGATTGGTGTGATGGAGTTCATAATCTCGTGGCGCAGCACGCGGGTCAGGTTTTGCCACGCTTCAAGTTCCTGCTTTTGCATTTCAGGTTGAATATTCTGGAGAGTCACCAGTTTGACTCCTTCGCCCCGGATGCGAAGTTCAGTCGACTGAATCGTCAGGTGTAAATCGTTGCTCCCTTTGTACAATTCGCTTTTGCCGGCGAGGACATTGGTGAGCGCCTGGTAGAGCCTGGGATTTACAAGTTGGAGTTCGCGGATGTTGCGCAGAGAAGGGGTTCCGAGTAGTCGCTTAGCAACCGTGTTGATAATCTGGACGCTGCCGTGGGCATCGAATGAGATGATTCCGGTACGAACCTGTTGCACAACCGTGTTCAGGTACTGCCAGTGCTCTTCTTTCTCCGACCGGGCTTTTCGAAACGCTTCGAGGACTTCATTGAAGGCGATGTTCAGATCTTTGAAACTTTTGCCGAGTTTGTTGTCTGACGTAAATCCTGAAATGAAGTCCGAGTAGCGGACGGAATCCAGAAATCGCGTCAGCTTTCGGTTCGTTTGGCTCACGAACCGAAAAATGTCGACCAACTGAAGGATGATGATCACCAGTACGAGGAAAGCCGCGAAGATCATATTCGGCCGGGTGATCATGAATGAAAACAACGCCATCGTCACGCCCAGGAAGAAAACCCGGAGGATAACCCTTGCGCGGAAGTCTTTTAGTTTCAATTAGGAGATGATTATCGTTCTCACCAAGATCGCAATGTTAACCCTACCTGCCTCCTGCACCCAGCCCCCAGTCACAGCCCATGCTTTTCCAACCGCCGATAGAGAGAAGACCGCGTCAGTCCGAGTTCAGACGCAGCCTGCGTGATATTGCCGTTGTACTTTTTAAGCACCTTTCGGATGAGGAGCTTCTCGACTTCATCGAGGTTGAACTGATCCAGGTTCAGTTGTGCTTCGTCTTTTGAAGACACCGAAGTGAAGTTGAAATCTTCCGGCTGAAGAACGGAGCTATTGCTGAGGATAACCGCTCTCTCGATGGCATGTTGAAGCTCCCGGATATTTCCGGGCCAGAGGTGTTTGTGCATACGAAGGATAGCCGCCTCGCTGATTCGGTTGACCGGTTTCTGGTATTTTTCAGAATAGTGAGTCAGGAAGTGATTAGCTAGTAGCGGGATATCCTCGAAACGCTCCCGCAGCGGAGGGACTTCTATTTCGATAGTGTTGATTCGGTAGACGAGGTCCTGCCGGAAGCGGTTCTCTTTAACCATTTCATACAACGGCATATTGGTTGCGCAGATAAGGCGGATATCGATCGACGTATCCTTGTTGGAACCGACGCGGCTCACCCGCCGGTTTTGTATTACAGTCAGGAGTTTTGCCTGCAGCGGCATGGATAGATTCCCGATCTCATCCAGGAAAAGAGTTCCTTTATTCGCGAGCTCAAAACGGCCCGGTCGGTCTTCCCGCGCATCGGTGAACGCGCCCTTTCGGTGTCCGAACAATTCGCTTTCGAACAAGGTCTCCGTGATGGATCCGAGGTCGACGCTGGCGAACGTCTCATTCCTGCGCGACGAATTTCGGTGAATGGCGCGGGCAATGAGTTCTTTGCCAGTTCCATTTTCACCGAGTATGAGCACATTTGCGTCCGTCTTGGCGACCCGGTCGATCGTCTGGAAGATCTTTTGCATCGCGGAACTGTGACCGATGATCTCGGCATACCGGTCGTTCTGCGCCTGATTGATTTCGCGGTTCTTGATACGCAGGTTTTCGATTTCGTCGCGGGATTCGCGCAGGCGCATAGCTGAATACAGGGTCCCGAGCAGTTTCTCGTTTTCCCAAGGCTTCAGCACGAAGTCGGTCGCCCCCGCCTTGATAGCCTTTACCGCCATCTGGATGTCGCCGTACGCTGTGATCAGCACAACTACTGCGGAGGGATCGATCGTGAGAATACGCTCCAGCCAATAGTACCCTTCGCTGCCACTGCTCACATCCTTGGTGAAGTTCATGTCGAGCAGGATTACATCGTAGTCTTCCTGGTCCATCAGACCAGGGATCGCCTCCGGATTCTTCTCGATATCGACGTGCGCGAAATAGCGTTTAAGATGCATTCGCGCAGCTTTCAGCAGATCTTCGTTGTCATCGACAATCAGTATTCGGCCGTGTTTTGTTTCAGACATGGACGGGGGTCGTGGGTTTAGCTCTTCGAATATGAACAGAATGTCCGATAGCGGGCAAACGGTATACCGAAATAATTTTCCGGCAGAATAGCGCATCAGCACCTTTTACAGCAGATATGAATGTTCGGTTCCGGACACCCTCGTTCACAACTGAACGAGCGATTTTAGGCAGGAACCTCTTGCGGGCTGGAATAACGCATGCGCCACTTGGCACGTTTGTTGGCATTGGGGCTACCGCAGTTTGGCGCAGCAAGGCACGATATAATGGATAGACAAATTAAGAAGAAGAGATGGACATTGAAGAAGGTGGCGACCTATTCCGGTATTGCTCTCTTTGCGCTCTTCGTTGGGTATCACCTCATTTTCGCAGATCGCCGTTCCACATTGAAAATTGATCGTGAGAAGATCACGATCTCTACTGTGAAACGCGATATTTTTCAAGAGTTTATCCCACAGACAGGCACGGTTGAACCGAGCCGCACAGTCTACCTGGATGCGGTTGAGGGAGGAACTATCAAGCGCGTCGTTGCGGAAAGCGGCGCGATGGTCAAGCAAGGCGACGTCATATTGGAACTTAGCAACCTCAACCGCGAGCTAGCTGTGCTGCAACAGGAAGCCTCGCTTAATCAGAGCATTAACGAAGCGCGAAACACCCGGCTTGGGATCACCCAGAACGACTTGCAGCAGCGCCAGGAGCTGGCGCAGATTGACAACCAGCTCGCGATTCTCGCACCACAGTACGAACGCCAGAAGCAGTTGTTTGAAAAGAAACTGATCGCGCGGCAGGACTTTGAAAAGACGGAAGCGGACTACAACTATTATCGGCAACGCAGGGAGATCACCTATGAGGTCTACCAGAATGATTCCGTCAACCGGATCCGGCAGTTGGCGCAGATGAACTATTCCGAAAGCAAGATGATCGAGAGCCTGGAGGGTGTTGGTAAGATCCTTGACAACCTTGTCATCCGGGCGCCGATCGATGGACAGCTTTCTCATCCACCACTCGACGCCGGTCAGGCCGTGACGACCGGGCAGCGCCTGGGTTGGATTGATGTG
>JBIQJZ010000286.1:0-3863 GCA_044507115.1 Flammeovirgaceae bacterium
CGGCCGAAAACCGCGACTTTCTCACGACGGATCTCAAACCCGACGCCACCTATCTTGTAGAAGTACAACCCACGATGGGGGCACTAAAAGCCGCGGTTCAAATACGCGGCGTCTCTCCCGCCGACGCCAAGCCTTTGAAAAGAATCAACAAGATTCTCGGAAAACGTCCACCCTCAGAACTAAAAGGGCTAGACGACGACATGGCGTTCTTCATCAAGAACGGAATGGAGCGATACGAAAAAATCAAAGCAGACGTACCGAAGATTGACCCTGCCTGGACATTCTAACAACACACGTATGAACTTCAATTGCGCCAGGGTGCTTTCGGTATGCCTGTTCATAACTTTCACGGGTCATGCGCAAACAGAAACGGATAAACCAAAGAGACATCTGAGCTCGGCAAACGGTGAAACAACCTTTGGCATCGGATTGGGCCTGCCATATGGCGCTTTGGGCGTTCGCTTCGGAACCAACGTCACTGATGGCCTAAACCTGTTTGGGGGAATAGGGTATCATTTTGCCGGCCTTGGATATAACGTTGGGGTATTGAAAGATTTCCCCAGCTCCGCGAGGACGCAGTTTTACCTGACCGGCATGTATGGCACCAACGCCGCAGTCAAGATTGAGGGAACGAATGCATACGACAAGGTGTACACGGGTCCAACGGTCGGCCTGGGTATAAAAATCAATTCCCTGCGAACCGAGGGAAACTACTGGGATATCGGCTTACTTGTGCCCTTCTGGTCAGAAGCATTCAAATCCAACCTCGACAAACTGGACAATGATCCAAACATTGTCAACTTTATGAAACCCCCGCCAGTACTACTCGTCGTTGGATACAACTTCAATTTATGAATCCTTGAAAGCACAAAAAAAGCCATCCGGTTTCCCGAATGGCTTTCAGTCTTTCAAAAAAAATCGTTACACCTTGATCTCAACGTCCACACCACTGGGAAGTTCAAGCTTCATCAGGGCGTCAACAGTTTTCGCACTGTTGCTGTAGATGTCAACAAGGCGCTTGTAGGTGCATAGCTGGAATTGCTCACGCGATTTCTTGTTTACGTGCGGCGACCGCAGTACGGTAAACTTTTCCTTCTCGGTCGGCAACGGAATCGGTCCGCTCACTACCGCTCCGGTAGCTTTCACCGCTCTTACAATCTTCTCGGAAGACTTGTCTACGAGGTTGTGATCGTAAGACTTCAGTTTGATTCTAATTTTCTGGTTCATAATCGCGTTGAGGAAATCGTCTAAATCCTTTTTTTTCTAAATCAATACTACTTGGCTACCGCTGTTCCCTTTACGTCTTCAACCACTTTGTCGGCCAGGTTCTTAGGAACCGGGGCATAGTGAGAGAACGTTAGCGACGCGGAAGCGCGGCCCGACGTAATCGTACGAAGGTCGGTCACATATCCAAACAACTCGGAGAGCGGAACATCGGCTTTGATGACCTGAGCGCCTCCGCGAGTGTCCATACCTTTCAGAGCACCTCTCCTGCGGTTCAGGTCTCCTGTTACAGATCCCGTGTACTCGTCCGGAGAAAGTACTTCCACTGACATAATTGGCTCGAGTAATTGCGGGCCTGCTTTTGCAGCAGCTTCCTTGAATCCAAGTCTCGCAGCGAGTTCGAATGACAACGCATCCGAGTCCACATCGTGGAAAGATCCGTGGAACAGTCTCACCTTCATCGAATCCACCGGGTATCCGGCAAGCGGTCCGTTGACCATTGCCTGCTGGAATCCTTTCTGAATCGCAGGTATAAATTCGCGGGGAATCACACCACCGACGATATCGTTCACAAACTCGAGGCCGTCTTTGCCATCTTCACGCGGCGATAGTTCAAAGACAATATCCGCAAACTTACCACGACCACCAGTCTGCTTCTTGTAAACTTCTTTGTGCTCAACCGACTTCGTAAGCGCCTCCTTGTAGGCAACCTGAGGAGCACCCTGGTTGATCTCTACTTTGAATTCGCGCTTCAGACGATCGATGATGATCTCAAGGTGCAACTCACCCATTCCGCGAAGAATGGTCTGACCCGTCTCCTGATCCGAATTCACGCGCAGCGTAGGGTCTTCTTCAACCAACTTGCCAATTGCCATACCGAGCTTGTCGGCATCGGCTTGCTTCTTCGGTTCGATCGCGTAGCCGATAACGGGCTCGGGGAACACCATTGACTCGAGAACAACCTTGCGCTTCTCGTCGCAAAGTGTATCACCTGTCTTAATGTCCTTGAATCCGACAACTGCTCCGATATCACCCGCAGACAGACGTTCGATCTGGTTCTGTTTGTTCGAATGCATCTGGAACACACGTGAGATGCGCTCCTTCGCGGAAGAGCGTGTATTGTACACGTATGAACCCGACTCCAATACGCCAGAATAGGCGCGAATAAAACAGAGGCGACCAACAAACGGATCGGTAGCGATCTTGAAAGCAAGCGCCGTAAACGGTTCTGTAGGATCTGGCTTGATCACGATCTCCGCTTCTGTTTCCGGATCATGGCCTATGATGTTGTCCTTATCCATCGGAGAAGGCAACAATTCCATGACGTAGTCGAGCAACGTCTGAACGCCTTTATTTTTGAATGATGATCCGCAAACCATCGGAACGATCTTCATATCGATCGTAGCCTTTCTCAAGGCCGTCAGAATTTCTTTCTCAGAAATAGTATTCGGGTCGTTAAAGAATTTCTCCATCAGCGACTCGTCGTATTCCGCGACCGCTTCGAGCAATTTTTCGCGGTAGATCGCCACGTCTTCGGTCATGCTTTCAGGAATCGGAATCTCCTCGAAAGTCATACCCTTGTCGGCTTCATTCCAGATGATCGCCCGGTTCGTGACCAGATCAACGACCCCCTTGAAGTTGTCTTCGGTACCGATCGGCAACTGCAACGCTACTGCATTGCTACCCAGCCTTTCCTTCACCTGCTTGCACACGCCCAGGAAATCAGCACCGGCACGGTCCATTTTGTTAACGAACCCGATACGCGCAACTTTGTAGTTATCGGCCAGTCGCCAGTTCGTTTCTGATTGCGGCTCAACGCCGTCTACCGAGCTGAATAGAAAAACCAGCCCGTCGAGGACGCGCAGAGACCGGTTCACCTCCACGGTAAAGTCAACGTGGCCCGGTGTATCGATGATGTTGATGTGGTACTCGTCTCCGCGATACTTCCAGTGGACAGTAGTAGCAGCGGAAGTAATGGTGATACCCCTTTCCTGCTCCTGTGCCATCCAGTCCATCGTGGCAGATCCCTCGTGTGTTTCGCCGAGTTTATAGTTTACACCAGAGTAATAGAGGATCCGTTCGGTCGTTGTTGTCTTTCCGGCATCGATGTGAGCCGCAATACCGATATTCCTGGTGAATCGTAAGTCCCTTGCCATTGATTAGTCGCTGTTAGAATCTGAAATGCGAGAACGCTTTGTTGGCTTCCGCCATGCGGTGGGTGTCATCTTTCTTCTTGATGGCCGCGCCTTCTCCTTTCGAAGCAGCTATGATTTCAGCGGCGAGCCGATCCATCATCGTCTTTTCGCCGCGTGCACGGGAATAGTCGATGAGCCACTTGATGCTGAGATTGACCTTCCGCTCGGGGCGGATCTCGACGGGAACCTGAAAAGTCGCTCCTCCCACACGGCGGCTTTTGACTTCTACCGCAGGTGTGAGATTGCTCATAGCTCGTTTCCAAACTTCCAGACCATTTTCATTCGTCTTCTTTTCAACCAGGGCAACGGCGTCGTAGAAAATCGTGTACGCCACGCTCTTCTTTCCACTTTCCATCAAGTAGTTGACGAACTTCGTCACCAGGGTGTCGTTAAACTTCGGATCGGGAAGTAAGTATCTCTTTTTAGGTTTTGTCTTTCTCATGA
>JBIQJZ010000287.1:0-315 GCA_044507115.1 Flammeovirgaceae bacterium
CATCAACATAGGGAGGGAACGGGTAGTGCGGCGGTTTTGAGGAAGTGTCTGGCCAATCTTCGCCAAAGGTTCGGTGTGGTCGCGGTCGTGAATTCACGAATGCAGCGATATCCCATGCTTCACTATCCCTCAGGAGCGGTTTGTCGTATGCCACTCCAAACGGCATGTTCGCTTTGATAAATGCTGCGAGTTTGGAAAGCCGGAATAGACCTGCTCCGGTGTTGTAACTGAACTGACCCCAAAGCGGAGGAAATTTCCATTCACCATCGGGCCCTCGCAGCCCGCGGCCGTCCATTCCATGACATGCTGAACAAT
>JBIQJZ010000287.1:325-3861 GCA_044507115.1 Flammeovirgaceae bacterium
TAGCGTGAATAGAGAAACTTGCCGGCGACAGTGTCGGCCGCGCGGGAAAGCCACGGTAACTTGAGGAGCCCGGCACCTTTCGGGACTTCACCCTGCTGTACATCCTTCCCTACCCACTTAAGGTAGGCTACCATCGCTCTCATCTCACGGCTGGACCTCTCCAGTGTGTCGCCGTTCAGGCTGCGCTGCAAACAATCATTGATGCGTTTTTCGAATCCCTCGACCTTTCCCGATCGCAACCGGAACTTCGGATACGTGGAGGCGACCGCGCTAAAATTTGCTGCAAACGCCTTTGTTCCGGCCTGAAGATGGCAGTTTGTGCAGTTCAATCCATTACTGATTGCGGTCACTTTTCCCTCGGGGCCCAGGTATCGCGACGTATGTTCAATCAACTCGCGGCCATAGCGAATTAGTGCCGCATCTGCGTGTGTGTCGATTTCAGACATGCCAGGCGGCTTCCATTCTCCAGATCCCTGACCAATTGGCTTCGCCGATTCATTCGATAGTGCGACAAGCAAGATGACTGTACCCAGCAGGCAAACAATAAAGAACAAAACCACAATTGTCAACCGGCGTGTCGCACGAATAAGATCGTCAATGTCAAACATAGTTTTCGTTAGTAGCTCCATATCGCGCGATGACGCGATATGGAGTCTCATGTTAATGGTTATTCAGATTTCAGATTTCAGATATACTTACCCACCTGCGTAGCAGTACGCGAATCCATTTTCCTGTGCTCGCCCTATCGCCCAAACGCCGGAAGGCACCATTTGGATCTCTGGAAGAAGGCCGCTTTTCCAATCATCAAAAACTTCTTGTGCATCCATGTTCAAGGTCTTGGCCGCCATAGCGCTATAGACCTTCAAAGCCATGTTGCAAACACAGAACATCGCTCCGCGATCCTGCATAGTCTTGATGCCGTCGATACCCGGAGCAGGGAAATCACCTGGCTTCGGGACGTAAAAGAGATTGCGTTCAGAAAATCGATTGGTAGACTTATCTGTGATCTTGAACATTTCGCCAAGGTGATACTTCTTCCACAGCCGATCTTCCATCGCAAACGGAATGGCATTGTGCCGAAGTACAACCATGGCGGTCATGTCGCCATCGGGCGTTCCCGTCTCATTGTTGGTCAGATAAAAAACCCAAGACCAGATAAACGGGAGTCCATCATGGGGCTCCGACGCATCGTATACGATCCGATGCCGCCCTTTCGCCTTCTTGAACCAGCTTTCTGCATCACGTGTGTGCGTTCGGGCTATACCCGATACGGGAGCAGCAAAGGCAGCGAACCCAGCAGCCGTACCTGCTGCAAGCTGTCCCATAAATAATCTCCTGGAATTGTTGCCGGATGTTGTTTTCATAAAGCTATTTTTATGTTGGTGATACTTTACCGCCATCAGGACATCTGAATTGGCAGGCACAAAAGTATCGCAGAGGAGAATTGGCCTATTTTCTCTGAAGACTGAAAAATTTGCTGAGTCGTTAATGTAACCTTCGGAGAAAGAATCCCGTTTTTACGTTGCCTCGAGGTATTAAACCTGCCTATCATGCTAAATGCCTTCGACTACGTCACGAATAACGACTTCTTCAAAAAGTTTGCGGTCGACGATCTGCTATTCGTGCAATACAAGTGCCTCGTCAAGGAGTCACCTTTTGACTACTGGACTCATGCAGACTATTTCGTATACATCGTAGCCGGAGAGAAGAAGTGGACTACGAGAAATCAAGAGTATCACTTGCAAAAAGGAGATGCAGTCTATATTCGGAAAGGCGCTTATACAACGGAGCGTTTCGACAACGAAGATTTTTGTGCACTGTTGATCTTTCTTACTGACGATTTTGTACGGTCCGTCCTCGAGAAGTATCCAGAATCAACCGTCAACCGGTCGGACAAAAAACTCGATTCGATCATCCCGATAAAAGTCGATGATGTACTCTCCGCCTACTTTCAATCCGTCTTGAGCTACTTTCCCCGATCAGCGTCACCGCCGAGAGAGCTATTGAAGATAAAGTTCGAAGAGCTCATTCTGAACATCCTGAACAGTGATCAAAACCGGGATTTAGCTCACGCCCTTCGAGAGACGCAGCGCATGCGTCGAGTCTCCATTCGCGATATCATGGAGTCCTCGTTCATGTATAATATGACGCTGGAAGAGTACGCGAAGTTATGTGCGAGAAGTCTTTCGGCGTTTAAGAGTGACTTTCAGGAAATATACCAGACCACACCAGGCAAGTGGCTCCTTGAGACGCGACTTCATTACGCAAAGTGTTTGATTGAAACAACCGATGAGTCGATAAATGACGTTGCTTTCAGAAGTGGATTCAAGAACACGACTCATTTCGTTCGGGTATTCAAAGAGCGCTACGGGATGCCTCCGCTTCAATATCGCCACCGCGAGTTAAGCGAGATGGCATAATCATTACATGGGCAAGCGTTCCGAGGGACGTGCACTATTGAGTGTAAAGAAGAACGTCGTCCCCTGATCCACTTTCGATTCAGCCCATATGGCACCACGGTGTTTCATAATGATGCGTTCGACAATCGCAAGCCCCACGCCCGTCCCGGTAAACTCTTCTTCAGAGTGAAGTCGTTGGAATACCCCGAACAGCTTGTTGTAATATTTCATGTCGAAACCCGCGCCGTTATCGCGTACGTAGTACACAATGGTCTTGTTCTCGACGAATGACCCAACCTCAATATTCGCCAATTCACGGTGTCTTGTGTATTTACAGGCGTTTGAGATTAGGTTAGTCCAAACCTGTTTGATTGTCGCATGATCGGCGATGGCGGGGGGAATATTTCGCAGCACGAATTTTATTTTGCGATCCGACTCCGATTCGGACTGCTCCTTCCAGACATCACTTACCAAATGTTTCATCGATACTCTGCTCATCTGCAGATCTTTCCTGCCAAGCTGAGAGAAGGAAAGCAGGTCGTCGATGAGTTGTCCCATTCGCGCCGCGTTGTTCAGAATAATTGACACCAATCTCTTTCCTTCATCGTCGAGTTTGTCCAGATAGTCCTCGGAAAAGATCGTCATATAGCCGTGAACAGATCGCAGCGGCGCGCGAAGATCGTGAGACACCGAATAGGAAAAAGCTTCGAGTTCCTTATTGGCGGCTTGCAGCTCTCGCGTTCGCTCAACGACGCGTTCTTCCAGGCGTTGGTTAAAGGTTGTGATTTCCTGAGTCTGCTCTTCAATTCTGGAAAGCATCTGATTGAATGCATCTGTGAGGAGCCCCACTTCATCATTCCCCACCTTTGTAGCCCTTACTGAATAATTCTTACCCTCAGACACAGCCTTTGCTGTCTCCGCTAGTTGCAACACAGGAGTGATCAGCTGATTACTCAGTCGCCTCGAAAGCAGGTATGCTACCAGCAACGAAAGGGCAATCACGCTCACAGCGATAAACGCATATAGTGAGAGCCGTTCGAAGATCGCATTCATGTCAGACCGAAGGTACAGGGTACCGAGTTTTCTATCACCTTGCACGACAGCCTCGAAGCCGACTAGTCGACTATCCCGGAAGAT
>JBIQJZ010000288.1:0-3852 GCA_044507115.1 Flammeovirgaceae bacterium
AAGCTATATCCGTTTGAGGTAAAACCGACCTCGTTCAAATTCGTCGGCAAAATCCTCAAGGGTAGTTTTCTCTAGCATGGTTTTGAGATTCGAACGTATCGCTTTGAATTCAAAGTGGATGGGACATGGGCGTTTCTCATTACAGGCTTTCAGTCCAAGTCCGCATCCGGTAAACAGCTCATCACCATCTATGGCCGTCACAATATCCGCAATCGAATTGCGGAGGTGTGAAGCTTCCATGAAGAATCCTCCGTTGGGCCCTTTGACAGAAGCTACCAGTCCTTTGCGGCTGAGTTCCTGCAGTATTTTGGCCATGAACGGCTCCGGCGAATCGATCGCGGCGGAAATCTCCCGGATACCCACACGAACACCTTCACCTGATTTTCCGGCGACGTACAACATCGCCCGGATCGCATATTCACATGCTTTTGAAAACATATCCAGGCGTTTACGCTTCAAATATAACGATTTTTCAAACAATAAAAGACTTTTTTATCTTTTATTTTTACACTCCTCTCAGAATCGGCTGATTTCAAGCTGCGATTGGAATTCCTCCGACTTTCGGATGACGATCACCTTAGCCCGATCGGCATTAGCTCCCGAAAACTCGTCGTCTATGGCATCGAGAAAAAGGTTTTGCCAGCGCACGAAGTGCCTCCTAGTGAACAGATGTTCAATATGCCTGGGAAAACCTGTTGTCGCATTGTGAAGTAGTGTAGCGCTCCAGTAGTCGTAAAGCTGATGCCTCACCCCTTCGGCCTCCGATATATGTGAAAAAATATCACCGAGTAGAGAATCGAATGCGGCGCGTTCGTAGAATCTGTCCACCAGCCTGCGAACATCCTCAGCGTCACGAATATCGTTTTTCATATATCATAGTTGTGTAACTAGTCTCCTTGCCGCAACTCTGCAACCGGACTTGTTATGGTGGCCTTGAGGGTCTGCACACTAAGCGCGAGAGCAGAGACAAAACCCATCACCAATGCAGAGATAACAAAAATCCACGCATCCAGTTCGATCCGGTTAACAAATCCCTGCAACCATTTATTCATCAGGTAATATGAAATCGGAGCTGCGATGACGAATGCCAGCGCAATGCGCTTTGTAAACGATAAGGTCAACAAATTCAGGATGTCAGCCGATGTCGCACCAAGAACCTTGCGAATGCCGATCTCCTTCGTGCGATTATGAACCACAGCCCAGGAGAGCGCGAAAAGACCGAAGCATGACAGCACGATACTCAACAACGAGAAGGCAATAACCATCCTGGAAAGGAAAATCTCATCATTATGTTTCGTTAATAGGTCCTCCTGGATTACCTGATAATCAAAAAACCGATCCGGGAACACTTCGGCCCATTCTTTCCGAAGCTGCTCAATCAAACGTCCGAGATTGTGGCTACTATAATCAATCAATAAGGCGCGGCCGTTTTCATAATACGAAATGATCACCGGCGGAATTTCCTGCTTGAAAGACCCCACAGTGAAGTCCTTCACTACACCCGAAATCTCTCCTCTATCCCCTGGGATCTTCTGCCCCACAGGATCCTTAAGATCAAAGTATCGGACAAACGTCTCGTTAACGAGGCTACCCCTATTCGTCGCCGAAGGAAGTGTGCCTTCGATCAAAGTCAGTTCCAGAGTATTTATGAAATCTTCATCGCCGCCAAATAGAAATGGTGAGTAGAATTTTTCGTCTTCCAATTCCAAATCGCCGCCACATTTCGTCCTCGCGATATCAATTCCTTCGTCAAACACGGAGCTGCACGCCACCAGAGTTTGCACCCTCCTTCAGAATTCCGTAATATCAACTGCGTCGAAACCTTAGCGCCGCGAACCACCAACTATCGACCGCCGACTGTGACCGTGGAGTATCAACCATGCAACCCTTCGTGAAACACGATTCTATTGTACGCCGCATCTGGGGATCAGCGGATACTATTCTCTTCATTTTCGGAGGAGCGGCGGCGGAGTTTGCGCTGAACAAGGCCGTCGACTGGCTGTACTTTACCGGACGTCTACCGGCAGATCCGATCGGCCGCTTGTTTTCAACGGTGACCTATGCGCGCCACATTGTCTTCTCGTCACAAGAAAAGGCACACACCATCATCGGCAGTATGCGGTCTATTCACACCACCCTGGAAAATAATCGCGGACATCAGATACCCGACTGGGCCTACCGCGATGTCCTGTTCATGCTGATCCATTATTCGATTAGCGCCTACGAGGCGTTGTACCGCAAAATGTCCGCGGATGAAAAGCAGGAGGTTTTTGACGTATTCAATCGGATGGCAATTCAGATGGGTGTTAAAGACCTGCCTGAAAACTATACCTCATGGTTGGTGGTGTATCAGCAACACCTCCAGCAAGATCTCGAAGTGACAGCGTATACCGGTGATCTGTATACGCAATACAAAAAGCACCTCGGGCCCTTGCGGTTTCGAATTCTGAAAGAAGCGCAGATCCTGGTCGTTCCGCAAAGGGTAAGGGAACTCCTGCGTTTTCGCCGGACATCACTGCTCAGACCAGTTCTTCCA
This sequence comes from Flammeovirgaceae bacterium, assembly GCA_044507115.1. Classification (GTDB taxonomy): domain Bacteria; phylum Bacteroidota; class Bacteroidia; order Cytophagales; family Cyclobacteriaceae; genus Chryseosolibacter. The sequence continues at coordinate 2,537 of JBIQJZ010000288.1, forward strand.
ATCTACAAGTTGAGCCGAAAACTCGGGCTGGATTGGTGGTTGACCTCAATCCTGTTACCGGAAGAATACAAACAGCAGATCAAAGGGCTGAACCGCCCGCCGGCGTAATGAAATGACACCGGTGTTAAACTCTGGCAATCTCATCCATCTTCTGACTGATTGTCAGCAAACGGTGGCGATCGCCACCACGCACCTCAGCAGATCCCCAACCTGAGTAGCCAATTTTTCGCAAAGCCGTGTTTACAACGGGCCAGTTGCAATCCCCTTCGAGCAACTCAACGTCAAAGCCCTTTCCCGTCCCTTCTTCAAACTGTTTCTTTCGGCTGTACTCCTTGATGTCAAGTTTCAGTATGCGCTTATCCAGGACTTCGATCCAGTGCTCAGGCCACCCATAACGCACGACATTTCCGACGTCGAAATACCACGCTACCATAGGGTGGCCGATCTCATCGACATAGCGGGCGCATTCCAGTGGGCTAAGCAGAAAGTTGTTCCAAACATTCTCAAAGGCAATCTTAACCCCCGTTCTCTCCACATCCGAGAAAAGTTTTCTCACCTCTGTCTGGCTGCGCACATAGGCATCGCGATAATTGGTCTCGGTGCCGACAACGCCGGGTATCACAAGAACAGTATCACCACCGTACTGCTTGCATAGATCAAGTGACTGCCTCACGAGGTTCACACCCTTCTCTCTTACCACCGGGTCTCGGTGTGAGAGCTGCGACCTCCAGGTCGCTCCGCACACCACACCCGGAATCAGCAATCCAGTTGCATCGCGCGCTTTCAACACCTCTCTCATGGGAAGATCGTTGGGGGTTTCGAACTCCACGCCGTCAAATCCGAGATCCTTCAGAAGTTTAAACTTGTCCATGATCGACAAGTCCTCCTGAACCATGTCGAACTTCAAAGACTTCTTCAGTTTAAGCCCGGCCTGTCGTTCGCCCGCCGGCGACGCGTGGGGTGAAAATACACTGGCAGCAATGGCGAGGGATGTGGTCTTAAGAAAATCGCGGCGTTCCATAAGTATCTGAAAGGTCATGTATCAACGACAAGATACAAATAGAATTCAAACCGCCCTCAGCAGGAGGTTGCCGTTGAGACTTCAGTCGATCGTCAACACAAGGTGTGCCCGTCGCACACCTTTTTTGTTTTCGCGAAAGGGGTTACATTTATCCTACAAGACCAGCGAAGCACGTGGGAATGATCTCTGATGAAGTGGAAATTGCGGGACGTCTGAAGGACGGGGATGTCGGGGCCTTTGACCTCATTTATGAGAAGTACGCAGGTCGACTTTATGCCTTCGGATTGCGCTACTT
>JBIQJZ010000289.1:0-3836 GCA_044507115.1 Flammeovirgaceae bacterium
CGTCCTTCAGCCACTCCTTCCGCTTGCTCAGGGGTTCGTTGAGCAGTGGTCTGCCGTCGAGGTACAAGACGTCAAATACGTAGCAATGGCATGGGGTCGATTTCGACAACTTTTGGATGGTCGTTTCTCCTGAACTCATCAGGCGATTGATCACTTTCTTGAAGACGGGTTTCCCCGCGGCGTCAAGCGATACAATTTCGGCGTCGAAGACAGCGTTGGTCGCGCGAAACGCCTTGCCACCGTCCAGAAGTTCCGGGAACTTGGCGGTTACATCATTTCGGTTGCGCGAGTGGATCGTCACCTTACCTTCATCGTAGGTAATCAGAGCGCGAATTCCATCCCACTTGACTTCGTAAACATAATCATCGCTTTTCGGCAGGTTGGTGCTGTTCTCCGAAAGCATCGGCTCCACGAATCGCTGAAGGTAGTCGACCTGCGGCGAGTCCACGCGTTCGAGCAGGAACTCCTTCTCTTTGGTTTTATGCATCCGGTATTCACCAGACATTTCCCGGCTGTTCAGCCTGAAGTAGAACCCATCTTTCTTTTCTTTGGTGATCTGGTACTTTCCCAGCGCGTAAATCCACATCTCTCCCGCCCCGTACTGGCCCTTCGGAATGCGTCCGTCGAATGTGAGATACTCCATGGGATGATCCTCTGTCTGAACAGCGAGCCGGCGGATGCCGGGTCGCGGAGGCAGTCCTTTCGGAACAGCCCATGACTTGAGTACTCCCTCCTGTTCGAGGCGGAGATCATAGTGAAGATTCGACGCATGATGGCGATGGACCACAAAGTTGTTGTTGCCCCCTGGCAACACGATTCCCGCAGGTTCCGGCGTCTTGCCGAAGTCGCGCTTTTGTTTGTACGTCTCGAGTTGTTCCGGCGTCTTCCGCTTCTTCGACGACGGGAGCTTCTTCGCTTTCACCGGGCTTTTGCGATGGGTGTGGAGTTCAACGGCGTAAGCGCCCATCCCCTCCCATGCATCGCCGTCCTGGACCACCTTGTCAATCGCCGTGCGAAGGTTGAACACTCCCGGTGTCGTGACGCCGTCGAGTTCCTCCCACGTCAACGGCATGGATACCGGCGCACCGACGCGGCCCCGAAGACTATAGGGTGACACAATGCTTTGGCCACTTCGAATGCGGTAAATATCCACGAGGATCCGACCCTTGCGGGCATCCTTCTTGATGTGCAAGGTCGTATCGTTTGGAAATTGATCGACGAAGGGACGGGCTATCTCTTGCGCCGCATCGAACACTTCCGAAAATCCTTGTTTCGCCGCCAGTGGGCAACAGATGTGAAGACCCTTACCACCCGTAGTTTTGACGAAGGTGGTGTAGCCATAAGACTCTACGTGAGCTTTTAGATCACGTGCTATGGGTATCAGATCGGTAAAGCGGTAGCCCTCCGGCGGGTCGAGATCAAATACCATGTAGTCCGGCTTATCGAAGTCGGGTGATCTGGCATGCAACTGGTGCAGTTCGAGACCGGCGAGATTGGCCAGCCACACGAGCAGCGCAGGTTCCGTGGCGATGATGTAATCCTTTTCGACGGAACCAAGCGTGGCAAACTCGATCCAATCGGGTGCCCAGTCCGGGCGATTCTTTTGATAAAAACTTTCACCGTGTATGCCGTCGGGAAATCGAATCAGCGTGAGCGCGCGGCCGCGAATGTGGTTCAGAATGGTAGGTGCTATCTCCAGGTAGTACGCGATGATCTCCGCCTTGACGATACCATCCTCTGGAAACAGAACCTTGTCCAGGTTGGACAATTCCAGCTTCCGCTTCCCTACCTGTGTCCATTGGGTTTTCTTCTTGGCCATAAGTCCGCCATACCTGTGCGATAACCAAAGGTAAGGATTTTCGCGCGACGGACTGTAGCGATTACTGCATCACGTCTCCCTTGCGCTTGTTGCTGAGGAAGTACATCCCGATCACGAAACACAAGGCCGCTACGACGATCGGATAGTAGAGACCTGCAAACGGATCTCCAGCCGGGTTGGCCTCGGTCTTACTCGCAACGTAGAGACTGGTCGCTATAAGAGGCGTAAGCCCTCCAAAGATCCCGTTACCGATATGGTAGGGCAAAGACATTGACGTGTAGCGAATTCGCGTAGGAAAAAGCTCGACTAGGAACGCGGCGATCGGTCCGTAGACCATTGCCACGAACACCACCTGGATGAAGACGAGAATGATCAACCACCAGAAGTCTGCCCGATTCAATTCCTTCTCAATTGCGTTTGTGATAAGCGGCGCAGACGTGTCCGAAACTGTGGTTTCGGTCCGAATGCGTGTAATGGTGCTGCCATCCGCGAGATTCTGCACCACTTTAGTAGTGGTCACCGGCTGTTCGTCGTCGTTGAGCGATTGCACAACAACGGGTGCAGCTTCACTCGTCACTGCGATGCCACTAACATCGGCAACCGCGTGCATTTGCTTGTAGATAGGAATGTAAAGAATAGCGGCCAAAAGCATCCCGATCATCATGATGTACTTGCGACCAATCCGATCCGACAGTCTTCCGAAATAGATAAACAATGGCGTCCCTCCGAGGAGTGCAATCGCGATTATAGTCCAGGTCTGAAACTTATTCACCTGCAGAATTCCCTCGATGAAATACATCGCATAAAACTGGCCGGTGTACCAAACAACCCCTTGGCCCGCGGTCGCACCGAACAGCGCCAGCAAGACCAGCTGAAGATTCTCCTTATTGGCAAAACTTTCTTTCAACGGGTTCTTCGAAAGCTTGCCCTCCGACTTGATCTTGGAGAACAACGGCGACTCTGCCATCCTCAGACGTATGTAGATTGAGACGCCAACCAGGATTGCCGAAAGGAGAAAAGGAATTCTCCATCCCCAATCGTTGAAAGCTTCCTCACCGACCACAAGGGTGACACACACGATCACACCGATCGACAGGAACAAGCCCAGAGTGGCTGTCGTTTGAATGAAACTGGTATAGTATCCACGTCTGGCTGCGGGTGCATGTTCAGCGACATAGGTAGCCGCTCCGCCATACTCACCGCCGAGTGCGAGGCCCTGAAGCAAACGAAGGATCAAGACAAGTGTAGGCGCCAACAGTCCCAACGTGTGGTATCCCGGGATCAGTCCGATGGCGAAAGTCGACCCGCCCATGATGACGAGCGTCACCAGGAATGTGTACTTGCGGCCCACAAGATCACCAAGACGGCCGAAGAACACCGCCCCGAGCGGTCTGACGACAAAACCGGCACCAAACGTCCCAAGGGTAGCCAATAGCGCGGCCGTATCATTACCTGGAGGAAAGAACTGCTTGGAATAAATTGTCGCGAGAATTCCGAAAATGTAGAAGTCGTACCATTCGATAAGCGTCCCGACGGACGACGCGGTAATAACACTCCAAAGTTTTCGCTTGTCTGTAGGGGTGACGGCGGAGGCTGTGTCTTGCATTGGTTCGGGTAAAAGGCAGAAATATAAATAGAAAATAATGACGAGCAAAACCCGGAAACTCCTCCTATCCCCGCTCCCGCCTCCTGTATTTCCGGTTTCCTTCCAGAAACTGAATGAACTTTCTCAGAACATCGAAGTACAGCGTGAGGAACAATACCACAGTCATCGACCAGATCACTGCCATGTTGAAAAGGAGCGTATCCCAATGTTGTCCCATGAAATGCTTCGTGGGTTGATACAGGTTGGCGGAGAAATCGAAGAAGTGCATCGGGCGGTGCTCGTCCATGTAGACCGGATATATCTTCTGTATGAGCCTGCCCTCGTACTCAACAATACGGTCTTTGCCGGAAACGTTTTTTACCATGTCGGATACCGCTTCATTCACGTAGCGTTCCTTCATCTCTTGAAATT
>JBIQJZ010000020.1:0-26736 GCA_044507115.1 Flammeovirgaceae bacterium
GCTGGAATTCAAGCAAAACAAAAGGTTTGCCCATAACCGTTGAGCAATTTCAACTTCCCCGAAGAAAACTTCGGGAAGTTTTTTAAATAATATAGGTTTGCACTCAAATTGAGCCAATAATACGGTGACTCTTTACTTGTTCTATTTCCTCTCGTTCCTCGCGGTGCTCAGCGCGCTGATGGTCGTGTTTTCTAAAAACCCCGTCCACAGCGTCCTTTACCTGGTCATTACATTCTTCTGCGTTGGAGCGCACTACTTACTCTTGAGTGCCGAATTCCTTTTTGCAGTGCACATTATCGTCTACGCCGGCGCGATCCTGGTCCTGTTCCTGTATGTGATCATGCTGCTTAACCTCAATGAGGAAGCACAACCACCAAAGAATGCATTTTACCGGCTCGCGGCTGTTATTTCCGGGGGATTGCTAATGCTGGTTCTGGTCGCCGTTCTCCGCGGTGCGGAGGGCGTACTGGTATCGCCTGGGGCCAACCCCGACATCGGCCTGGTAAAGACCTTGGGAAGCTTACTGCTAAACGAGTTTTTGCTGCCGTTTGAGGTTGTCTCGGTCTTGTTGCTGGCTGCAACCGTCGGCGCTGTGATGCTGGGCAGAACGCAGCTGGTGGGAGTGCGAAGTTCAAACAGGGGAGCAAAAGATCAAGCCACCCCTGCGACCAAAGTAAACCAGTTAACAAATGAATGATTCGGTAAGCCAGGCCATCCAGGGAATACCCCTGAACTACTATCTCTGGCTCAGCGCCGCACTTTTTGTGATCGGTGTACTCGGCGTGCTGTACCGTCGAAATGCCATCATTATCTTCATGTGTGTCGAACTTATGTTGAACGCTGTCAACCTGCTGATGGTCGCATTGGCTGCATATCACGGCGACAGCGGCGGACAGATATTCGTGTTCTTCATAATGGCAGTAGCTGCTGCGGAAGTCGGTGTCGGCCTCGCCATACTGATCGTCATCTACCAGAACACACGTAGTACCGACATCAATGTATTGAACAAACTTAAATGGTAATGGACCCGATCGTTGCTCTGATTCCCCTCGCGCCCCTTGCCGGATTTTTGTTGGTCGCGCTGCTCTATAAGCACCTGCGCGGATGGCTCGCAGCATTGATCGCGTGTTCCTCCGTACTGTTCTCTTTTCTTCTCTCAGTTGTACTGTTCTTCCAACTCGGAGGAGACCAGCCTTCCATTTCCTATACAGCATTTGAGTGGATAGCCGCCGGAGATTTTGCAGTCTCATTTTCATTTCTGGTCGATCCGCTTAGTATCCTAATGATGCTGATCATCACTGGCGTCGGATTTCTGATCCACGTCTACTCCACCGGGTATATGCACGGCGACGAAGGATACAATCGCTTCTTTGCATATCTCAATCTCTTTATCTTCTTCATGCTCCTTCTGGTGATGGCAGAAAACTACTTGCTGATGTTTGTCGGCTGGGAGGGCGTTGGACTTTGCTCCTATTTGCTGATCGGATTCTGGTTCAAGAATACCGAATACAACAATGCCGCAAGGAAGGCTTTTGTTATGAACCGCATTGGCGACCTGGGCCTCATTCTCGGTGTGATCATGATCTTCATCCACTTCGGGACATTGTCATACCCCGATGTATTCGCACAGGCCGGTACATTGACAGCCGGATCCGGAATGGTCACCGCAATCACTATTCTGCTGTTCGTCGGTGCCGTCGGGAAGAGTGCTCAGATACCTCTTTATACCTGGTTGCCAGACGCCATGGCGGGTCCGACCCCTGTTTCCGCCCTCATTCACGCGGCGACGATGGTGACGGCAGGTATCTACCTTGTCGCCCGAAACAACATCCTGTATACACTGGCCCCTGCAACGCTCGACTTGATTGTGATCATCGGAGTGGCTACAGCCCTGCTCGCCGCCACGATTGCCGTAGTACAGAATGATATCAAGAAGGTGCTCGCCTATTCAACAGTCAGCCAACTCGGGCTGATGTTTGTTGCACTGGGACTCGGTGCGTACACCAGCGGAATATTCCATATGACCACCCACGCCTTCTTCAAGGCTTTGTTATTCCTCGGCGCCGGAAGCGTCATCCACGGAATGGCGGGTGAACAGGATATCCGCAACATGGGCGGACTGAAAAAGTATTTGCCTGTCACATTCATGACATTCCTGGCAGGAACACTGGCAATCTCCGGGATACCCCCATTCGCCGGATTCTTTTCTAAGGACGAAATACTCGCAAACGCATTCGGAAGCAATCAGATTGTCTGGGCTGTGTCGCTTTTGGCTTCGCTACTCACAGCTTTCTACATGTTCCGCCTCTTCTTCCTGACATTTTCCGGGACAAACCGCGCTTCTGATAAAGTAAGGGAACATATTCACGAATCGCCCTCATCAATGACTGTACCGCTCGTCGTTCTGGCTGTACTTTCCGTTGTTGGTGGGTTTATGGGTATTCCTGAGGCCCTCGGCGGGAGTCACGCACTTCAGACATTCCTGGCTCCGGTATTTACCTCTTCAATGGCCCTCGCGCCGACTCACCATTTATCGCACACGACTGAGTACATCTTGATCGGCCTCGTCGTTGCCCTGACGCTGATCGTGATCTTCGGCGCCTATAGTCTTTATGTACAAAAGAAAAAGGTGCCGCAACCGGAAGGTGAAGCGATGGGTGGACTTCACAGCATCCTGTACAACAAGTACTATGTGGACGAGCTATACGCTAAGATCATCACACAGCCGATGATGTTCCTCGCGAAAGCGTTTGATGCGGTCCTTGAGAGACTGCTCATCGACCGTATCGTGAACAGCACCGGAAAGGCCGTCACTTGGGGAGGAAAGACGCTCCGATACTTTCAAACAGGAAACACCGGATTCTACATTTTTGCAATGGTGATAAGTATCATTCTCATCATGCTGGTAAAGAACTTTACGTAAGATGTCGAAGTCGTTATCCGAATAATCGAAATGTTAGCACTACTACTGATATTCTGGCCGCTTCTGGCGAGTCTTGTGTTCTTCGGAATCAAACCCGAAGAAGCAAAGAAATGGGCGCTCACTGCAGCCATCATCGAGTTCGCAATTTCACTCGTGATCGTTGTCCTGTTTAATTCCAGTGGAGGAACACAGTTCGTCGTCAAGTACCCATGGATCGAATCACTCGGCATAAGCTTCTTCGTGGGGATAGATGGAATCAGCTTGTTGCTGGTGTTGCTCACAACGTTCCTCACCCCGTTGATCATCCTGTCGTCCTTCAAACATTCGTACGAGAACGCAGGCTCCTTTTACGGCCTTGTCCTTTTCATGGAAGCTGCGCTCATCGGAGTCTTCTGTGCGCTAGACGGCTTTTTGTTTTACGTGTTCTGGGAGATGGCGCTGATCCCGATCTATTTCATCTGCTTGCGCTGGGGCGGTGTCAATCGCGGACCTGTCACACTGAAATTCTTCATCTACACCCTCGCGGGAAGCCTGATCATGCTCGTCGGGCTCATCTATCTGTACTTCCAGACGCCAGGGGACCACTCGTTCGACATATACGCATTGTACGACGCGGGGCAAAGTCTTCCGGCGTCCGAGCAGGGACTGATCTTCTGGGCATTGTTTGTGGCGTTCGCGGTCAAGATGCCGATATTTCCCTTCCACACCTGGCAGCCGGACACGTACCACACGGCTCCGACACCGGGCACAATGCTACTTTCAGGTATCATGCTGAAGATGGGTATCTATGGTGTTATCCGGTGGCTGATTCCAATGGTGCCTGCGGGCGTGGAACGCTGGGATAGCACCGCGCTGGCACTCGCTGTTATCGGTATCGTCTATGCATCGCTACTGGCGATCATCCAGAAAGACCTTAAGAGGCTGGTCGCCTACTCATCCATCGCCCACGTGGGGCTTATTGCGGCGGGGATCTTTACGCTTGACCGAATCGGAGTACAGGGTGCCATGATCCAGATGGTTAGTCATGGTGTCGTGATCGTGGGATTGTTCTATGCGATCGACATCATCATCTCCCGAACTTCGACCCACGAGATTGCCAGCCTCGGAGGTATCCGAAACAACGCACCGGTATTTGCCAGCGCGTTTATTGTGATCCTGCTCAGCAGTGTAGCACTCCCGTTGACAAGCGGATTTGTCGGGGAATTCCTTCTGATAAATGCAGTCTTCAACTACAATGTTTACAGCGGAGCCTTCGCGGGAACAACGATGATCTTCAGCGCGGTATACATGCTGCGGAATTTCCAGGCTACTATGCTTGGGGAGACTAACGCGGTCACGAAGATATTCGCTGACCTCGACAGGCAGGAAAAGTGGGTTCTCTACCCGATCGTGGTCGCAGTCATCCTGATCGGTGTGTATCCCGCTCCCCTGCTGAACATCTCCGAAGGAGCTGTCAACGATCTGCTGAAGATCGTCGCAGGATACCGTACGGGCATTGGAAACTAGATTGGCTATAGAATTACAGGCATGAACGCTATATACATCTTAACGGGACTCGGAATATTTTCGCTGCTGGCGGAGGTCTTCAACGGAAGGAGATTCGTATTTCCCGTCGTCCTGTTCGGGCTGATCGCTTCAGCCTTATTTCTCGTCTTCGACTGGGATCATGATGCGCAGGTTTACAGCAAAATGCTCACATTCGACAATTATGCGGTCGCCTTCAGTATCGTGCTTTCGCTAACAACCGCGGTCTGGTTCCTGATGTCAAGGCGTTTTTTCGAAAACCACGAAAACGTTGCTGATCACTTCGCATTGATCCTCTTCGCCCTTGTCGGCGCGGTCTTCATGGTTTCATATTCGAACCTGGCCATGCTTTTCATGGGAATCGAGGTGATGTCGATTTGCCTTTACGTCCTCGCAGGCAGCAATTTTAAGAACGTACTCTCGAATGAGGCCGCGCTCAAGTATTTCCTGATGGGATCTTTCGCGACAGGGTTCCTCCTCCTCGGAATTGCGCTGATCTACGGAGTCACAGTGTCTTTCGATCTGGAAATTATTGCTACAAGAATCGCCGACGGATCGGGTGAACTATCAGCCTGGCTATACACCGGCATTTTGATGCTCGTCGTGGGTCTCGCTTTCAAGATCTCCGCAGTTCCGTTTCACTTCTGGGCCCCTGATGTGTACGAAGGTGCGCCGACCTCGGTCACTGCATTCATGTCAACCATTGTGAAGATCGCAGCCTTCGCGGCTTTCTTCCGCCTTTTTGCGACGAGCTTCAGCGGCGTCTATGCAGAGTGGGTGGACGTGATCCAGGTGATCACAGTGCTGACATTACTAGTCAGCAACATCACAGCCGTGTATCAGCACAGCGTAAAAAGAATGCTTGCGTATTCCAGCGTTGCACATGCCGGCTATCTCCTGATCTCGCTGGTGGCTTTGAACAGCATTTCATCCAGCTCAATTCTCTACTATGTTTCGGCGTATGCCCTGGCAACACTGGCCGCGTTTACGGTCTTAATCAATGTTGAATCGGACGACGAGAACGCAGTAATAGACAGTTTTAACGGTCTTGCAAAACGCAACCCCTATCTGGCATTCTGCATGGCGATCGGTATGCTGTCGCTTGCCGGAATCCCTCCCCTCGCAGGGTTCTTTGGAAAGTACTACCTGTTTACCGTGGCCTTTGAAAGCGGCTACGTAGGACTTGTCCTCCTCGCCGTATTTACGTCGCTGGTCGGTGTCTATTACTATTTCAGGATTATCGTCGCGATGTATCTGAAATCCACCGAAAAGACTGCTCGCATTGAAGTGCCCCGACGTCACACAGTCGTCCTGGCTATTTGCGTCCTGCTGAGCCTTATTCTCGGAGTCTTCCCAGGCCTGCTCGTCGATCTGATCTAGGTTGCGTCTTCCCCGAATCACAATCGCGACAACTACTGTCGCAATGACGGAACGTGCTAGCCTGCAACGAACCTGGGTGCTATATTCACTCTATGAACAGAATAGATCGGCTCACCGCGATTCTCATCCAGTTGCAAACCAAGAGGATAGTCAAGGCGGAGGAAATCTCGGAGCGCTTCGAGATCAGCCTGCGCACCGTATACCGCGATGTGAAAGCACTGATGGAAGCCGGGGTACCCATCGGCTCTGAGGCGGGAAAAGGATACTTCATCGTGGATGGTTATCACCTTCCACCTGTCATGTTCAACCAGGATGAAGCCAGCGCCATGCTGACGGCAGGAAAACTCGTCGACAAAATGACTGATGACTCTATACGCAAAGCATATGAATCAGCACTTCTGAAAGTGAAGGCGGTGATGAACGCGTCGGAGAAGGACCACCTCGAAAATCTGCAATCCTCAATCGCCGTTTTTCGGTCGCCGGATACACGACAGGTGTCGGCAAATCCATTCATGGCGGATATTCAAAAAGCTATTTCCCATCGATTTGTGCTAACGCTCAATTACGTTTCGGGAAAACAAGAGCATACAGTACGCCAGGTGGAGCCGATAGGTGTTGTCTACTACTCGGGAAAATGGCACCTGATTGCCTGGTGTCGCCTTCGTCAGGGGTACCGCGACTTCAGAACTGATAAGATCCAAAAACTTTCGCTCGCGGAGGAGCAGTTTGATCTACGTGGTCACTACACCCTACAGGACTATCTCCGCGGCTTAACGCGGGAACACGGCGAAGTAACTCAGGTCGTGATCTCGTTCGATCGAATAGCCGCCGACTGGGCGAAGCACGCGCGCTATTACTACGGGTTCGTTTCGGAGGAAGATCTCGGCGACCGTTGCCGGATGACATTCCTTGCCGAACACCCCAGAACGTTCTGCAAGTGGCTGATCACATTTGGTAGCGCAGTTGAAATCGAAAGCCCCGAGAACTTGCGCGAAACCGTCGAAGATCTCATCGACGAATTAGCTCATCACTACGGTTCCGTACTCAAATGACTACCAGAAGACCGTGTACAGTGCAGCCAGGATCACGCATACGACAACCGCACCGATGGTAAACGCCGGATGAGTCTTGAACATCGCGGAATCGATCTCCAGACCTTGCGGGTTATTCTTGCTCTTGGGATCCAGGAGACTGATGACCACCATCACGAAGACGCAGATCAGGAATACAAAACCCATTCGATCAATGAACGGAATTTCGAAAATCGCTGATTCCGGATTTCGCGCTGCAAAACCGTATTGTGCAAGTATCGACACGTCGACAAAGTCTGGTAAGAACTTGAAGAGCAGCGACAGCGGGAACGTGATGAGTGCTGCTACCAACGCCGCACGCGCGGTCGTGCGCTTCCAGAAAAATCCGAGAACGAAAATGGCGAATATCCCGGGCGATACAAACCCGGTGTACTCCTGGATGTACTGAAACCCTCCCTTTTTATCGATGCCCATGAACGGAGCGATCAAACCTGCAGCAAACATGGAAACGATGATGCAGATCCGGCCCACAACAACAAGCGTTTTCTCAGTCGCATTCTTGTTGATGAACTTCTGATAAATGTCCAACGTGTAGATCGTGGAAATGCTGTTCGCCTTTCCCGCCAGTGAAGCAACAATCGCCGCGGTAAGTGCTGCAAAAGCCAATCCCTTCAGACCAACCGGTAGGAGGTTGAGCAACACCGGGTAGGCTCTGTCGGGGTTGATCGTTTGCGATGCATCAAGCATTTCTGCCTGGAAAAGCCCCTCCTGATACAAGACATATGCTGCGATGCCTGGCAGAACCACGATCACCGGCATAAGGAGTTTCAGGAACGCGGCAAAGAGTATCCCATTGCGCGCAGTGGGGAGGTCCGCACCGAGGGCGCGCTGGGTGATGTACTGGTTACAACCCCAATAGTTCAGGTTGACGATCCACATACCGCCGAGCAAAATCGTAAGACCGGGGAGATCGAGATAATTCGGATTGTCCTGATCGAACACCATCGTGAAATGATCACTGGCACGGTCCAGCATAATCGAGAAGCCATTGGCTACCCCGGACGTATTGTAGTGCTCAGACACCAGCTCCAGCGCCAGGTAGGTCGTCGCCAAGCCACCGAGGGTGAGAAAGAACACCTGTATAACATCCGTGTAGCCAATCACCTTCATACCACCCAGCGTGATAATGATTGCAAACACGCCAAGACCAACCATACAGGCCATCAGTGGGATTCCAGAGATCGTGCTGATCGCCAGGGCGCCGAGGAACAGGATTGAAGTCAGGTTAACGATGACGTACAACAGCAACCAGAAAACAGCCATGATCGTACTCACCGTTGTGTTATACCGTTGCGTGAGAAACTGAGGCATCGTATAGATCCGGTTCTTCAGGTAGATCGGCATGAAGAAAATCGCAACCACCAGCAACGTGGCAGCCGCCATCCATTCGTATGTTGCAATAGCCAGACCCATCTTGAATCCCGAGCCCGACATGCCGATAAACTGCTCCGCGGAAATATTGGAGGCGATAAGCGACGCGCCGATGGCCCACCACGTCAACGCCCCTTCAGCAAGGAAAAAATCTTTCGAGTCGGTTTGCGCCTTTTTCTTCTTATGATAGATCCAGTAGCCATACACGGCCACGATCAGAAAATAAACGAGAAATACGATGTAATCCCAAAGCTGTAGTCGGTGCATAGTAATCCACGCAGGGTTTAAGTCATGTTTTGGTTACTCATGAAAAAGCCCCGCAGAAAACCACGGGGCTTGCGAAAATCATCAGGATGATTATCCGATCTTATCGAGTACATCCATCACCTCTCGCACCGCTACTCGGCTCGCCTCGAGCAATGCCTTCTCATCCTTGTCCAGATCCAGTTCGATGATTTTTTCGATACCGTTCTTGCCAAGGATAACGGGTACACCAAGATAACAATCGTGAATGCCATACTCGCCTTCCAGTTTGACACAAACGGGGAAAACCCGGCGCTGGTCGCGAACGATCGCTTCTACCATTTGCGCGGCTGCCGAGCCAGGTGCATACCAGGCGGAAGTTCCCATCAGCTTGACGAGTTCTCCCCCACCAACCTTGGTTCTTTCGAGGATAGCAGTGAGTTTGTCCTTGTCGATCAGTTCTGTCACGGGAATTCCAGCCACCGTCGTATAGCGCGGCAGTGGCACCATGGTGTCACCATGCCCACCCATCAACACCGCCTGGATATCCTTCGGTGACACATTCAGCGCCTCGGCCAAAAACGCACGGTATCGCGCGGTATCAAGTATCCCGGCCATACCCATGATCCGGGTTCTCGGAAACTTGGATGTGATGTGTGCCTGGTACGTCATTACGTCCAAAGGATTCGACACTACAATGATGATAGCATCCGGCGAGTGGCGCACAACATTTTCGGTTACTGTCTTCACAATGCCCGCATTGGTACCGATGAGGTCGTCTCGGCTCATGCCCGGCTTCCGGGGTAAGCCGGAAGTAATCACAACGACATCGGAGCCCGCTGTCTTCGCATAATCATTCGTCGCCCCGATTGTCCGCGTGTCGTAGAGATCAATGGGGGCTTTTTGCCAGATGTCCAAGGACTTGCCTTCGGCGAGTCCTTCCTTGATGTCAACGAGCACAACTTGATTGGCGACCTCGCGGTAGGCCAGTACATCCGCGCAGGTTGCACCTACGTTCCCCGCGCCGACTACAGTAACTTTCATATCAATTGATTTAAGGTTAGCCCCTCCTTCGGTTCACCGGGATCGCCAAAAATGACGTTCGCTGGACGGGGTGGTTGTAACGGGGGACAATTTATCAATAAGCACGGATTTCCGAAAAAATAAGCGCGCAAAGATGGCAACCGCTTACCGTCACTCATGGAGTCTCGGGAAAAACGCTGGTCGCGACGGGCTCAATAACGATCACGCGTCGGGTATCGGGTGTAACCTTAAAACGATCGCTGATGCGGTGTCCAACGATCCATGCGATTTCCCCTGCTGATTCAAGCACGGTAACCTCAGCCTTGCTGTTGAACGGAATCTTCAAGTCGATGAGAAAATCACTCACTTTCTTGCTCGCGCGCATCCCCAGCGGTATGAAGTAGTCGCCCGCCTGCCATTTTCTCCAGAGCAGCGGAAAACGGAGTACGTCAGCGTCCATCTGTGCCACAGCACTCTCCCGCCGCAACTCGAAGTCCTTTTTCGATACTTCGCGAATCACGAGAGTAACTCTTCCGTTGCCCGCAAGCGACTGACCTTCTTCCACAATTTGTGAGATTACCCCGTCGGGACGGATCTTGTCAATAATGTACTGCGCCCTGTCCACAAGGAGCTGATGTGTATTCGAGTAGAACAGCTTTCCTGACTGGTGGTCGCGAGTGATTTCCCGGCATTGGTCAAAGTTGAATCCCCGCTCCTTGATCATCTCCCATAGGAGCACCGAGGCGTGCCCGGAGCTGCGAATCGATTGAATATCCAGCGTGAGTGGATCGTCACCGGACGTCGAGGTCTGCGATCGTATATGATCGATATACGATTGTGCGAACTCGCGGATACCCAGCATACGTTCCTGAGTCGTGCGGAATCCCTCTTCGAAACCGGGGTTCAACTCAACCAACCTGGAAATAACCTGATGACGGATGAAGTTGCGCGCATAGTCATCGGTCTCGTTTGATGCATCCTCCCGCCACCGGATTCCGCGCTCCGTTGCATACTCGTGGATCATCGTACGCGTCGCGAAAAGTAAGGGCCGGATAACACCGTCCCGCGAAGGGGCAATGCCGCGAAAACCGTCGATTCCTGTTCCCCGGACGAGGTTGAGAAAAACACTCTCGACAGAATCACTGAAGTGATGTGCCGTAGCTACGCGATCAAATCCATAGGTTGTTTGAAGCTCTTTGAAGTAGTCGTATCGTAGATCGCGGGCTGCCATCTGAATGGATACTTTACGTGATGCAGCATACGCCTCCGTATCAAATCCTTTCGAAAGACAAAGCACACCAAGCTGCCGGCAATGCTCCTCGACGAACGTTTGGTCACCGTCGGATTCGGCGCCGCGGAGCCGGAAGTTGCAATGCGCAACGGCAATGCGGAATCCAGCTGATTTAAACAGATCGAGCATGACCATGGAATCGACTCCGCCGCTAACCGCGAGAAGTATTTTATCCGTAGTTTTGCACAGCGTGTGGCGGTCAATATGGTTCAATAATTGCTCGAGCACAGCCAAAGTTACCATTTACAATGCACGTTTCCCGAGTCACAGATATAATTTGGCGGTTGTTGATCCTCACAGCCCTGCTATTGGTCGCGGACAGTGCAAGTGCCCAGAAACGCGTGCGACTAAAAGACGCAGATGTGTTGCGACTTGGCAAAAGTGGCGACGTACAGTTTCAGCGATTGATCGGAAATGTCGTGCTCACGCAGAACGAAACGACGATCTATTGCGACTCCGCTCATTTTTATCGCCGCGAGAACTCGGTCGAAGCATTCGGAAACGTCCGCATTGTCGAAGGAGATTCCATTACAATCACCGGCGCCCGACTCATCTATAATGGCGATGACAAGACCGCCAGGTTCCGGCGGAACGTCGTCTTCACAAAACTGGCAACAGCCACTCTCTACACGGACTTTCTCGACTACGCCAGAATTCCGAACCAGGCGCACTACTTCAACGGCGGAAGGCTGGTCGACAGCGTCAACGTACTCACCAGCCGCAAGGGATATTACGACGTCAACAGTAACCTCGCCTCCTTTAAGAATAATGTGAAGGTCACGAATCCGGACTACACAATGTATGCCGACAGCATGCAGTACAACTCAAGGACGAAAAACATATACTTCGTTTCCGAGACGACTGTGATCAACAAAGACAGCAGTCGCGCAGTTTATAAGGGCGGCGTATACAACACCATCACAAAGGTTTCGGATCTCCGGGAAGGCACCGGTGAAACCGGTGATTATACAATCAAAGGAAATGAATACGACCTCGACGCCATCCGAAACATCGCACGGGTTCGCGGGAACGTCGTTATGACCTCGAAGAAGGAGAACCTGGTCATCTACGGCCAGGCATCTGATTTCTTTCGGGCGGAAGGTATTACAAAAGTCTATAACAACGCGTTTGTTGCCAAAGTGACGGACGACCAGGATACCCTATTCATGACCGCCGACACCCTGGTGTCAATCGACAGCAACGACCCGGAAAAGAAGCGCATCCTCGCCTACCACAATGTCAAGGTCTTCAAGAAAGATCTTCAGGGGGTTGCCGATTCACTGGAATACCGGACTAGCGACTCAACCATATTCCTTTACAAGGATCCCGTTTTATGGACGCAGGGCAACCAAATGACCGCCGACTCGATTTCGATGCTGATTGAGAATAATACTATCAGCAGGATGCTCCTGGTCGACAATGCTTTCGTAATCTCACAGGACACCCTGATGAACTATAACCAGATCAAGGGACGGGTCATGACCGCTGACTTCGCCGGGCAAAACATCAGCCGCGTGATCGTGGAGGGCAACGGCGAAAGTCTGTACTACTTCCTCGACGAAGAGGACTTCGGATTAATCGGAATGAACAAGATCATCTGCAGCAACATCACCATTCGTTTTCGGGAGGGTAAAGTAAATAACCTGTCTTTCTACACGCGACCTGAGGGAAGATTTATCCCTCCACATGAACTGAAGGAAGAAGAAATGAAACTCAAAGGGTTCCAATGGCGGACAATTGACCGGCCCAGCCGAGCCGACGTTGTAAAGGAAAGCCGGTGATCCGCCGGTTGCCGCCTCCCATCCTATCCACGATTCTCCACCCTACTACATCATTTGCCGTCCAGATAAACGGGATTGCGCTAACGGAAATCAGTGATTTATATTGCTTATGGAAGCAAAAAAGCGAGCAAAAATTATGATCAATCGCGAAAAAGCTTAAATTTTGTAACTCCCGAGGCAGCCGTTGTATGAGGAAACTTTTATGGTCTTTTTTCTTGAGTTTTCTGGCTTCAGGGCTGGCTGCCCAGTCATTCGAAGTCGGGGAAGTTCAGGAAGTCTATAAAGGCTATATCGGTGAGACGGTCAGGGTACCCTTGCGATTCACGAACACCAGCGACAAACCCGTCACGCTCGTGATCCGGCGGGTACATGCAAATCTCGGGGGCACACAGAGGAACTATTATTGCCCGAACGACGACTGCCTGGACCAACGTGTTGAGGAATATCAAATACGCCTGGAGCCCCGGGAGTCGCTGACCAGCCTGAAAATCGGCCTCGACGCCGGGCTCGCAAATGGCGTCAGTTCCGTGAAATACCTTGTCTACAATCGCTCCAACACTTCGGAGAGTCTCGAATTCGACGTCAACTTCGCCGTGGAGGAGCGCCTGGCAAAACAGGATATCTTCACCCATCCCCAAATCGTTCTTCACGACGTTTATCCCAACCCCGTGGTCGATTACGCGTATGTCAACTATGATGTCGTAAATCACGAGGTGGATGCCAAAATCGTGATACACAATATCTTGGGGAATTCTCTGGACGAGTACAACCTTCCGGCAACCGAAAATCGAGTGAAAATCCGCGCGGAATCGCTCACGGCCGGAATCTACTTTTACACCCTCTACCTTGATAACGAGGGTGTGGTGACCCGGAAATTGATAGTCAAGAAATAGCTTTCAAGTCCAACTATTCGGCGTTTTGCGGCATCCCGTGTGTGTATGCGTGTGCCTGTACCCCGTCCGGAGAGTCTTCGGATCCGACCCGAGGATTCAATCCCGGCAATTTCACAGTTCATACGCTTTGTATTATATTTGCGGGCTTATGCGGAATGTTTCAGGACTATCGTGCTTTATCCTCATTTTGTTCATCTCAGCCTCCTGTAGCAAATTCAGGAAGATTGAGAAAAGTCAGGACTGGCGGGTGAAGTATGAAGCCGGGTTGAACTACTACGAGAAGAAGGACTATTACCGCGCGTCAGTGCTGTTCGAGTCGATCCTTCCCATCGTAAGAGGACTTCCGGAAGGAGAGAAAGTGCAGTTCTACCTGGCCTATTGTCAGTACCACGATAAAATGTTCTTACTGGCATCCGAGCAGTTTAAGACGTTCTACGAAACTTACGGAAGAAGCGCAATGGCTGAAGAAGCGCGTTTTATGCACGCCTATTCACTGTTCCAGTCTTCCCCGAACCCCAATCTGGACCAAACAAGCAGCATTCAGGCAATGGCCGCTATGCAGCAGTTCATCAATCGCTTCCCGGACAGCAAGTTTAACGAGCGGGGTGTGGAAGTAATCCAGACCACACAGCAAAAGCTTGAAAAGAAGGGATTCGAGAATGCGCGACAGTACTACCGGATGAAGTACTACAAAGCAGCCGTAGTCGCGCTGAACAACTTTAAGGATAATTTCCCCGATTCAAAATATATTGAAGAGGCTTATTACCTGGTAATCCTTTCGGAATTTAAGCTGGCGGAGCAGAGCATGTTGTCAAAGCAAACTGAACGTTATAAATCCGTCGTGGACTATTACCTGGAATTCGTCGACCGGTATCCGGACAGTCAATACCTCCGCGATGCTGAAAAGCTTTACGCTGAAAGTCTTGAAAAAGTAAACTCAAAGAGCACAAATTCATGAATCATATGGCAGTAACATCATCAGTAATCACACGCGACCTTGACAAGATTGCAGCTCAAACGGGCAATGTCTACGAATCAGTGGTAATCGTTTCCAAGCGGGCGCGCCAGATAGCTGTGAATCTCAAAGAAGAGCTTAACAACAAGCTCGCCGAGTTTGCTACCACGGTGGACAACCTCGAAGAGGTGTTCGAAAACCGCGAGCAAATCGAGATCTCCAAGTTCTATGAACGCCTGCCAAAGCCCACGACTACCGCTACGGAGGAATTTCTCGAAGGCAAACTCAATTACCGCATGAGAAACGAGCTGGAAGAAAAGCTCGACTAAGCACGCTGGTCGCCGTGGACCAATTCGACCATGAAAGGCAAGAAGATCATCCTCGGTATTACCGGCAGTATTGCCGCATACAAGGCTGCTCTCCTGACACGGCTACTGGTTAAATCCGGCGCCGAGGTTCGGGTAGTTATGACTCCGCCCGCCCTGGATCTTATTACTCCACTCACGCTTTCAACACTATCAAAAGGACCGGTACTCACTGAGTTTGTCAAAGGCAAGACCGGGGAGTGGAACAATCACGTTGACCTCGGCCTGTGGGCAGATGCCTTGGTTATTGCGCCCGCAAGCGCAAACACTCTCGCGAAAATGGCGCATGGTATCTGCGACAACCTATTGTTGGCGGTTTACCTTTCTGCCCGGTGTCCGGTGTTCTTTGCGCCGGCGATGGACCTCGACATGCTGCGGCACCCGTCCACGAACGACAACCTCCGGACGCTTGGTCGATACGGCAATCATCTCATCCAACCCACGCATGGGGAGTTGGCGAGCGGTTTGGTCGGTGTGGGGCGCATGGCGGAACCCGAGGAGATCGTTGCGCACCTCGCGGCCTTTTTTAGCCGAGTTGAGCACCTGAAAGGTAAGAAAGCTCTCGTCACGGCCGGGCCCACGCACGAAGCGATCGACCCCGTACGATTCATCAGCAATCACTCCAGCGGAAAGATGGGGTTCGCAATAGCCGAAGCGTTAGCCCGCGCAGGCGCTGAAGTAACCCTGGTTGCCGGCCCTACCCAGTTGCATACGGAACACCCCCGGATCATCGTTAAACAAGTGGCCTCCGCTGGTGAGATGCTGGAAGCTTGCACCGATCATTTCGCTGCGGCGGATATCACAGTCTTTTCAGCTGCTGTCGCCGATTACCGACCAGTGGAATCAGCGAAACAGAAGATAAAGAAGAAGGACGGCGATATGTCGCTGAGCCTGACACGCACCGCGGACATCGCGGCAACACTGGGAGCACGAAAGACGAAGGGTCAGATCACGGTAGGATTCGCACTGGAAACAGAAAACGAGCAGGAAAACGCACTGAAAAAACTCAAATCGAAAAATTTCGACCTTATTGTCTTAAATTCACTCAACGATCAAGGAGCCGGCTTTGGTCACGACACCAACAAGGTGACGATCATGGACGGCAAGAAAACGAATACACTTGAACTCAAGAGCAAGAACGAAGTTGCAGAGGATATCGTCTCGGCCATCATCGACAAGGTTCGTGAATAGAGTCGCGGCCCTACTAATTCTTATTTGCTCGGTACCGGCAATGTCGCAGGAACTCAATTGCGCTGTGTCGATCAACGCCTCCCAGGTGCAAACCTCCGACGCCAGCGTTTTCCGCGACATGAAGAATGCTATTGAGCAGTTCATGAACGGTCGCAAATGCCTATAAGCCTCATGAAAAAATTCTTTGCAATATCCTGATTACCGTGACCCGCATGCCATCGATCGGAAGCTTCTCTGCATCCGTTCAGGTTCAGTCGGCCCGCCCCGTATTCAACAGCGCCTATACGAGTCTGCTGTTCAACTTTGCCGATCGCGAATGGGAGTTCGAGTACATTGAGTCTATGCCCCTCGAATACAATGACAATACGTTTACGAGCAACCTGACATCGATGCTGGCATTCTACGCGTATCTGATCATCGGGCTCGACTACGATTCATTCAGCGAACTCGGTGGCACACCACACTTTCAGAAGGCCATGGCCGTCGTAAACAATGCACAGCAATCGGGCAGTCCGGGGTGGCAGGCGATCGGCAGCAACCGCAACCGCTACTGGATCATTGAGAACCTGAACAACCCGCAGATGGCTGACCTGCGCAAAGCGATCTACACTTACCATCGCCTCGGACTCGACACCTTCGAATCCCGCCCGGACGAAAGCAGACAAACAATCCTCAATGGTTTGAAGGACATCAAGAAGGTACGTGATATCAATCCGAATGCTATTCTTGTGGTGAGTTTTTTCGACGCAAAAGGTCAGGAACTTGCGAACATCTTCTCGGACGGAAACATTCAGGTTCGCCGGCAAGCCTATGACATCATCACTGCGATCGATCCTTCCAACCGCTCCACCTACGAAAAGATCATTCAAAACTGACATAGGCAAGTCCGGCCTTGGTAAGCAATGAGAAACGGTGGTCACTAAACGCTCGTAATTTCGCTTTATGGTAACACGTCAACTTCGACTAAGCACCCCGGAAAACATTCGAAAAAGACTGCCCGAACTTATCGGCAAAAAAATTAATATTGTATTATCCGATCGCACGGTCCTGTTTGGCGAACTTCAAAACATCAACGACTCGCAACTGACGTTCCTGAATATGCGACTGGATCCGGTCAGCCTTCCGGTAACCGATGTGGCAGAAGTGTATGCTGATTTTACCGAATAAATGCTGAAGCATCTCACCATACGAAACTATGCTTTGATAAGGTTCCTGGAAATGGAGCCTTCCTCCCACCTCAACGTTATCACGGGCGAGACCGGCGCGGGCAAATCGATCATGCTCGGCGCCATGGGCCTGCTGATGGGAAACCGCGCCGACACGCGGGCGATGTGGGATGAAAATGAAAAGTGCATCGTTGAAGGGGTCTTTGATATCCGTCACTACAAACTGACGTCGATATTCCACGCCCATGATCTGGACTACGAAGACGAAACGGTCTTGCGCCGGGAGATCAGTCCCGGTGGAAAATCCCGGGCTTTTATCAACGACACCCCGGTCACACTGGAGACGCTGCGGCTATTAGCCAACAGGCTGATGGACATTCACTCCCAGCACGAGACACTCGCATTGGGCGATCAATCATTCCAACTTGAACTCGTCGACCTCTACGCAGGTAACCAGGCGATCCGTGACCAATACGCTCAGGCATGGTCTGCATTTCAGACGGCGCGAAAGAATCTGCAGCAACTGACTTCGGACGCGGCGACACTGCGACAGGAGGCCGACTTTATCCAGTTCCAACTAGAGGAATTGACACGTGTAGCTTTGCGGGAAAACGAACAAGAGGAACTTGAGAAAGAACTCAAAGTCATGGAGCATGCCGAAGAGATCAAGTCACGACTCCATTCCGCACTGCAACTCCTCAGCGAATCGGAATTCTCCACGCAACAATCGCTGTCAGAAGTACGCAATCATCTCCAGACAATCTCCGGATGGTCCGACCAGTTCGAATCGCTCTTGCAGCGTCTCGAAAGCGCCAGGCTGGAACTGGAGGACATTACCAGCGAACTTGAAAAGCACGAAACCCGTGTGGACTTCGACCCGGAACGGGCAGAGTATGTGAAAGAAAGGTTGAGCACCATCTATCAGCTGCTAAAGAAACACAGACTGAACGATGTGAGCGAATTGCTCACGCTGCAGGCGCAGCTGGAAGAAAAATCATTTGTTGTCGGCAATCTCGACGAGGCATTGGCGCGCTCGAAAAAAGAGTATGAGAACGCAGAGAAACGGGTGACGTCAAGTTCCACGAGCTTGCGCGAGAGCCGGAAAAAAGTTTTCCAGCCCTTGCAGCGACAGATCGTGAAGTTGTTGCGTGAACTCGGTATTCCCGATGCAACGCTCGGCATCGAAATTACCGAGATTGCAGTTGGACCAACCGGCGCTGACCGGATTGAAATTCTCTTCAGCGCAAACAAGGGAATTGCCGCGAGACCCCTCGCCCAGGTTGCATCAGGAGGAGAATTCTCGCGACTGATGTTCTGCATCAAGTATGTGATGGCCGAAAAGTCGGCCATGCCGACACTCGTACTGGACGAGATCGATAGCGGAATATCAGGCGAGATCGCTATAAAACTCGGCAATCTCATGACGCAAATGGCTGCATCGCACCAGCTTATCGCGATCAGCCACCTTCCCCAGATCGCCGCCCGCGGCCAGGCCCACTACTTTGTCTACAAAGACAATTCAGCAAAGAAAACTGTTAGCACTATCAAACTGCTCAATGACAACGAACGCGTCGAGGAGATAGCCAAAATGATCGGTGGCGACAAACCATCACGCGTGGCGCTGGAGAATGCACAGGAATTGCTTTCGGTAGGACGGTAAGTTCAAAGAAAATTACTCGTCGAAGACAATAGACGAAATGTCGATAAGATAGAGTTGTCGCTTATGA
This sequence comes from Flammeovirgaceae bacterium, assembly GCA_044507115.1. GTDB lineage: Bacteria > Bacteroidota > Bacteroidia > Cytophagales > Cyclobacteriaceae > Chryseosolibacter. Next base: position 18,925 of record JBIQJZ010000020.1, read on the forward strand.
CCCTCGTGGCTTGAATCGAAAAAGACTTTTCTCCCATCACGGCTTATACGCGGATGAAGATCACATCGCCATTCACCCGTAAATCGCGGCGGCGCGTAGAATTCTCCAAGGATTACTTTTCGATTGGTCGGCACATGGTACAGATATAGCGTTTGCATGCGGGACTCTTTGTCGGGGTAGGTGTCGTTCAGTATCCACTCATTGTCAGTATGCGGGATATAGGTATTATGCCCGTTCACCGGCATAGCTTCCCTGCCAATAATCTGAAACTCGTTCGTTTTGTCCTTGAATTCATAGAACGCTGCAGGTAGTCCTTCTGGCTCTGTCCACGCCGTAATATGGCTGGCATCCTTCCAGATGAAGTGGGAAGTGTTGCCCGAGTCATCGATTACAAAGAGATCGCTTCCGTCAACATTTGCGACAAACATCCTCGTAATAAAACCTTTGCGGGCTCCTGGAAGCGGATTCCGGTCCTTGTATCGGTGAAGAAAAATAAATCGTCTATTATCGGGGCTTATCAGTAAGTGATTGAAGTAATGGGTGTACCGGTCGGAAATAATTCCGTCCTTCGTTGGTATCCCTGCTATCTCGGCAATAGAAATAATTAACTCGGAAGCACCAGTCTTAAGATCCATTCTGTAGATACCGATCTCGGAAGGAGCTTTGTCGCCTTCATACGGATCTCGGATTCCGGCATATCCATAGCCGGGCCGCATATACTGGATGCGACTGAACTCTGTTCCAACCGCGAATGTCCCGTCGGGGCTCACGTTATAGATTGCCTTGGGAAGCGTCCGCATTGCCCCCGTTTCGATGTTCATTATCCGGCTGACAAAATGATCTCCTTCTCTGTCGTTCCAGATCACTTCATTATCCGAACCGGGCAGCCACTGCAGCATGCAGCCCTGTTGCCAACCCCAAGCTGTACTCGTGCCGATCTCTCTTGAGGCATAGCCGCGTTCGAGGTCTATCAGTTTTATCCGTACAGTATCTGTCTCCATGGGAGATCGCATGAACGTATCAACCTCCATTACCAATGCAAACCGTCCGGTGGGATCGATCTGGAATTTATCGTAATATCCAAACCAATGTTGTTTGTCTCCCGATGTAACTGCCACAACAGGCAATCCAGCCATCTCGACAACAAGTGAATCCGATAAGCCCGACCCGGCCGAATTGCGCGATCGTGCGGAGTCGCATCCGACGAGCAGCATTCCGACGACGAGAGATACGATTGCAAACTGGATTGGCTGGAAAATACGTTTCATACGCTGAGATTTCGGACGCGATCTGGGGAGGGTTTATACAAACATATCTGTCCCTACGCCAATTTAAGAAACAGTCCCGATATTCTACGGATAAACTGCATCATGACCGAACGCATCCGTTTTTCCTGGAGCAGAAAAACGCCATCATTCCGTCAGAACCTCTATATTATGGGTTGAATTAATGATTGCCGCATTGGAATCCACGGTGTCCATTCTGCAGAAGTATTGGGGGTACGAACATTTCCGGCCTTTGCAGGAAGATATTGTCAACGCAGTCCTCCGGCGGCGTAATACACTCGCCATTCTACCCACCGGGGGCGGCAAATCAATCTGCTTCCAGGTGCCCGGGTTAATGATGGATGGGATTTGCCTCGTGATCTCCCCACTCATTGCTCTGATGAAGGACCAGGTCAGCCAGCTTCGCAAACGCCACATCCACGCCGTGGCCATTCACTCCGGGATGCGACGTGGCGAAATCGATATTCTGCTAAACAATGCCATCTACGGAGATGTAAAGTTCCTGTACGTCTCACCGGAACGGCTCCACACCGAGCTGTTCAATGCTCGTGTACGTCAGATGAAGATCGCATTGATCGCGGTGGACGAAGCCCACTGTATCTCGCAGTGGGGATATGACTTTCGGCCGGCATACCTCCGGATAGCTTCGTTGCGTGACATCTTTCCGGAAGTCCCGGTCATCGCGCTTACCGCGACTGCAACTGCTGAAGTGCAAACGGATATCGCGGACAAACTGGAATTCGGCGACGACTTCGCCCTGTTCAAAAAGTCATTCGCCCGGGATAACCTCTCATTCGTCGTCCGAAAAACGGAAGACAAGGACGCACAGCTCCTGGAGATTCTTCGGAAGGTGCCCGGGTCCGCGATCATCTACGTCAGGTCGCGGAAAGCTACGGAGGAAGTCGCGCGCTGGCTCAACCAGAAAAAGATAACCGCATCCCACTACCACGCCGGACTTTCCTTCGAAGAACGTTCGCGTAGTCAGGAAGCCTGGCTTCGAAACCAGACCCGCGCGATGGTCGCCACAAACGCCTTCGGAATGGGTATCGACAAGCCCGACGTCCGAATTGTGATCCACCTGGATCTGCCGGAGAATATCGAATCGTACTACCAGGAAGCGGGTCGCGCGGGACGGGACGGTCTGCGCGCCTATGCTGTTGTCCTGTATCACGATGGTGACGTCACCAACCTCGAAACAAAAGTTGAACAATCACAACCTTCATTCGAATACCTCAAAGTACTCTACCAACACCTGGCCAACTACTATCAACTCGCAGTCGGAAGCGCAGAAGGAGAAAGCTTTGATTTCGAAATTCCTGAATTCTCCCAACGGTTTCGGTTGAACGCGATCGAAGTATTCAACGGGTTGAAGAAACTCGAAGAAGAGGGCTTGCTCCAATTCAACGAAAGTTTCTACAGCCCTTCTACTATTCACATTTCCGTCGATCAGACCAAACTGTACGAACTCCAGGTAGCAAATGCACGCTTCGACCCCCTTATCAAAATGATGCTGCGCCTGTACGGCGGTGAGATGTTCTCCTCATTTGCGAGGATAGACGAAGGCGTTTTGGCTAAGGCCCTGAAGATGACACACCGGGAAGTAGTGGACATGCTCCATCACCTCCACGAGTTAGGTGCGGTGGTCTATTCGCCAATGCGCGACAAACCGCAAGTCACTTTTGTCCTGCCCAGGCAAGACGCAGATTACCTGCCGGTGGATCGCAAGCGACTGGAACTGCGCCGTGCGCACGTTCTGGCAAAAATGAGGGCGATGGCTGGATTCGTTGCATCAACATTCAGATGTCGTATGCAATGGATACAGCAATACTTCGGTGAGCAGACAGAAGACCTTTGCGGTATCTGTGATGTCTGCATAGAGAAGCGTAAGCAGGACAACATCCGGACATTCGACGGCCTGCGGCAACAGGTCCTCACGGTTATGAAAAAAAATACCCTGAGTGTCGAAGAGCTTGAAAAGAAAATCGAACCCACCGATCGGGAACTCTTCATCGACGTCGTACGGGAACTGGTGGATCAGGGAGTGCTGGCTTACGATGATGTTTGGAGGCTGCGGGTTGTGAAGAGTGAGTAGCCACCGCTTAGTCGCGGATCAGGACGGCGTCCACCAGGATAAAATTCAGATGTTCCAGGTCGTCCTTATTCAGCTTCAGTTTCCCACGGACAGTAATGAGATCGTCGACTTGAAACCGACCAGGATCTTTCGCAAAATTTACTTCTGCTACTGACTCAGGACCGCCACCGCCGCAGAAAAAGCATTGGCTCATCGGAAACTTAGACAGAATAATATAGTCATCTCCTTCGGGTGCGAATGGGACGTAGAATCCTTCCACGACAACTTCCTTGCCGACCAGCTTCTGGACTTCATCCGAGAAAATGGGGAAATACAGATACTCGCCAAGTTGCTCATCGAACTTTGGTTCAAACTTCGTCTTTGCAAAAACATTCCACAGGTTTGCCTGCTGTGCTACTGCAAGAGTACTGAACAATGCAAACGAAAAAGAAAACAACAGTAATTTCATAATAATAACTATCCGGTTGCTAAAACCCTGGAAATATCAGTCCTGTAGGCTTGCCAGCCAGGTAACAAGGCGCACAACACTCCCAGAAACAAACTCCCCGCCAGAATTATTCCCTCTTCGTAGTAGAAATGCAGTCCGGAAATTCCGGCCATACGTGCCTCCATTGATACGGACGAAAAGACGGTCACTGTAACATGCGCCAGGATCAATCCAACCACACTTCCCAGAAATGTCATGACAGCGCCCTCCAGCAGCACCGAGAAAAACACCTTGGAACGCGACGCTCCCATGGACCGCATTATCGCAAGATCGTAGCGCCTCTCCTTCAGCGAATTGTAGAGCGCGATAAAGATGCTCAATGCAGAAACCAGGATCAACACGATGGCAAATCCTCTTAAGACATTCACACCGACTCCGAGGATAGAAAACAATCTCGCCGTTTCAAATGCGGGCGACGCCGCTTGCATGCGACTCCGGCTATTGATAAGTCGCGGAAGTTGAATAGCCGCCATCGGTGACCGATACTGCAGCAACAACGCAGTGATCTCCCGCGTAGAATCTCCCTGTGCAACGGAGGGCACCAAGAGTGACCGCTTCCGATCTTCCAACACAGCGCTAAGGGTGTCAGGCGACTCGCCGTGCGTTTCGTGTACCTTCCAGATGCTCTCAACACTCGTCAGTATCAGATTGTCCAGTACCGTGTTTGTGCGCGCGAAAACCCCACGAACTACAAACGCCTCTTCATCGTGCGCATGCCCGGAATCTGTGAGGCCGTGGCTGCTGACAAACTGCATGCCTTCTCGCAGTTTAAGGGCCGCCGCGACTGTCGAGCCCACGACAACCTCCATTGGTTTCTCCCATAACCTCCCACTTGCAAGATTCGCATTGTAAAGGGTGTGGTAGGAGTCGGTAGTGCCGACAATTCGGTAGCCGGAATAGCTATCGCCCAACGCAAGCGGAATGGCGTTCTTTACAAATCGATGCCGCGCAATCTGTTCAGCTTCCGAGAGATTGATATTTCCTGTAGGAAAATCAACATGAAAGATATTGCACAGAATCAATTGCATCGGACTGCCTTTCGCTCCGACTACAAGGTCAATACCCCTGGCGTTGGTTGTGATCTTCTCCTCCAATTGCTTGTTGAACACGATCAACAAAGTGACCACGGCGACACCGAGCGCCAGCAACAGGACGTTCAATGCCGTGTTCAACGGCCGCGACTTGAGATAATTCCAGACAAGCAACCAGAGATTCATGCTCCTATCGTAAGTTATTTCCGATCTCCACCCGTTGGGAAATTACTGACTTCAATCGTTGATCATGTGTCGCAACTGCCAGCGTACAACCATTGTTCTCCGATATCTCCAGCAAAAGCCGGATAACGCGTTCGCAGTTAAAGTCATCAAGCGCAGACGTTGGTTCATCGGCCAGGATGATCGCTGGTTTGTTCAGCACTGCCCGCGCAATTGCAACGCGTTGCGCCTGTCCTTGGCTGAGCTCACGTATACGTGCATGCCGTTTCTCCCAAAGTCCAAGGTGAGACAATACCTCCTCCACGCGGCTTTCGTCCTGCCGAATACCCGCCAGCCACGGCGCCATCAACAAATTCTTTCGCACAGAAAGGGCTGGCAACAAATGATTGCGTTGAAAAACGAATCCAATGTTCCGCCCCCGGAATTTGTCAAGATCCGAGTCTGATAAGGTGGCGACGTCCTGATGGTCAATACTAATGCTACCTGCCTGCACACGCAACAATCCACCGATCAGATGCAACAACGTAGTTTTGCCGCTTCCTGAATTTCCAAGTAACAGGACACTTTGCCCGCGTGTGACAGCGAAGTCGGGAAACTGAAGAGTCTCTGCCGGAGTGTACTGATAGGATAACGAGGATACAGCAATCATTTCTGTAAGTATCAACTCGCAAGTTACACAAGTTTCAGGTGAAGCAGAAACCTCAGCGCTTGAAGACGATCTCCACGCGTCGGTTGATCTCCCGTGCGTTTGGTATCTCCAGGCCGACCAGCGGGACTTTCTCCCCATATCCGATGGTGGTGATCCTCTCTTTGCTAATGCCTTTTGAAATGAGGTATGCTGCGGCGCTTTTTGATCGCCTTTCCGAAAGCGCGAGATTGTACGCCTCATCACCAATGTCATCTGTGTGTCCCGCCAGGGATATCGAGACGTCGGGATTCTCGCGGAGATACCGAACCACGTTATCAAGGTCGTAATACGACTCAGGAAGCAACGTGTAGCTGTTAAACTCAAACTGAATATTCTTCAGTACGTAAAGCGTGTTAAGTTCGGGCTCTTCTCCTGAAAACACTGGTAGTTGCTCCGTTGGATCTCGCGTGCCGAATGCCGGAACCACCCTGACGTCATCGATATAGTAATATGCACCATTCGCCAACATAGCCTGCTGCTCAGGACGGAAACGAATATAGTAGGTTCGTGTATCCTCGTTGTTTGCGAAATTCCCAATCGTCAGGAATCGCTCCCCTCCTTTAGCGCGATACTGAGCGGATGCAAGCTCCCACGATCCCGTCTCCGGCGTCAAGGCGGAGTCCTTCACGAACTCGACAGTCGGTGCATGCTTCAGAGGACGATCATTGTTCAACGTCGCCATGCTATCGGAAACCAAAATTCCAATGCGGTCGGTAGCGTACTTCGAATACGTAGAAAGCTTGTATCGGAATTGAATGTGATATAGTGAATCTACGAGGAGTGGCTCGGTGAGTTGGCAATGCAGGTATTCTCGAAAATCCCGCGAGCTCAGCCACGTATAAACTCCGGCGTAACCGTGGCCGTCATACGCTTCCGAAACTCCCGCCCAATTATACGGCACGGCGGCTTCTCCCCCACTGCATGTATTGAAGTAATCCGGTGTTCCCCATGTGAGTGAGCGCCACGAGTCGACTTTGAATTCAAGTGGATGTTGGGAATATCCCCCCGGACATACGCGGTAATCTTCGAAACTTCCATTTGGCACAAGATTCTGCGCCGATGGGAATAACGGTACGGCTACAAGAAAGAATGACAACCAGTCGCAGCGTGACCATGTCATCAGCAGGGGTGTTACTTGTAGTATGTAACCTCTACTCGAAACCGCGGATCGATCGCACCCAGTCGATCGTACGCCGACCGTGAAACACGAATGATGAGTTTATCTGTCATCGCTGTATCGGGCAACTTACCCATCACCCGAACAAACACTTCCCGATTGTTCATCTCGTTTCGGATCTTGAGTATCGTGCCGATAGGTGCCGTCCGGTGGAGAGCGAGGTATTTGCGATTGCCCTCAGTACCCTCGATCAGTTCAGCCAGTCCCTTTTCTACAATCTCGTCACCCGACTTAAGCGACTCAGATATACGAATCGACTCGGTTGATTGTGTCGACGGTGCGGTTACAACAGCGGGCGGAGGCGTAGTAACGGGTGGGGGTGTCGCGACCGGCTCGTTCTTCGGAGCTTGTACTTCCTGCCTGACGACGGGAGTCTCCGTACGCGCCGTAACCTCCTGAGTCCGTTGGTCCGGTCGGGCCACGTAGAGCGTCTGCCCAACCTTCAAGTCATTCCCGCTCAACGAATTCCATTCTCTGATTTGATCCACCGACACATCATACTGTCGTGCGATCGAGAAAAGCGTTTGTCCCGGCTGCACTTCGTGAACACCCTTTGCCGCGATCACGCGCACCGGCTGAGGCTGCGTGGGTTGGACCACTGACCCTGTGCGCTTGCCAACGACCAGGTCTTGCCCGATGGAAAGCGTGTTGTCGCCGAGATTGTTCCACCGCTTAATGTCCTCCGTGGACACCTGATACTGACGAGCGATCGAATAAAGTGTCTCCCTCGGCTGAACCTTGTGAACAATTGCATCTGCGTTGCTCACAGTCGCAGTGGTGGGGAGTGAATAAGGCACTCGCAGGATCTGACCAATTTCAAGGCCGTTCTTTGCCGCGGCGTTATGTTGAAGGATTGCATCCACGGTAG
>JBIQJZ010000290.1:0-3825 GCA_044507115.1 Flammeovirgaceae bacterium
TGCAACTCTTCTTTTGTTCTGCCTCTACGCTCCACTTTCGCGACGTACAGAGGATATACGGAAGCAAAGGACATCCTTGCAATCCGCTCATCATGGGTGACGGTTGTCTTCATACATGCGCTGTTATATTCTGATTCTCACCGTCGGCGACGGACGCCTATCTCGGGGCAGGTGGTTCCCAGATAGTTGCCGAGATGTACCGTTCCGGGCCAGTGTGTTTATCCACAAAATAGTAAACTACAACGATTTTTCCATCCAGTCGTTGGGCCACCCGCGGGTACCCGATATCGCGACCTGACCCATCATTGCGAAGTATATATTCTTTGCTCCATGTCCGACCATTGTCAGAACTCAGCTTTGCTCGAATGTCGCTCGTCTTTTTGCCATCGCGGATATCATCCACATCAGCGCGATAGGCATAAGCAAGGCAAATTCTTCCATCCCGGAGTTTGATCATGGCGGGCGGATTTCCGACACCCGTATCATCCGTGGGATTGGAAAGCTGTTGCCACGAGGTCCCATTATTGACCGAACGATACGCCTCGATGAAACTGTGATCGCCCTCCCGTCGCCGAATAGTTGTCAGGAGTTCTCCATCGGCCAAACGTACGGTGGCCGGCATAATCGCATAGCCGGAGGGTTCCTTCCCAATCCATGACAAAAAATTCCAGGTAATTCCGCCGTCTTCGGTTCTGGCGGCAAATACCCGCCCTTCGGCGCCATTCTGTTTTGCGGCTGTCAGAAACAATGTGCACACCCGCTCACTGTCGATGATGTAATCGGTTCGCGCCGCGATTCCGGGTGTATTCATGTTCGGCAGCAAACAGGGCCCTCTCCACGTCCTTCCACGATCGTATGAATAGAAGATACCCGACTGCCAGTTCTCCCGGCGCACCGTGAGCGCCAGGTCGGGATGCAGGAAGTTGATTGGCTCGCTACAATCCGACACCTTCAGTCCGCGTGCAGCAGCAGGATCTTCCAACTTCCATGTACGACCACCGTCCATGCTCCGCGCAAGAAGGTCGGTTCGCGGCTTCGCTTCATCAACACTGTGACGCGTCGGGCCGCGATCCTTATGGTGCGCTTTCTCAAAACCGAACAGAATCTCATTGCCCCACGACCATATGCCGTAGTTCGCCGGCCACCCACCGTACATGTCGCGCTCGTAATACACCTTTACATGCTCGACGTTTGCCTCGACCTGGCCAAGTAAAGAGGTTGCGGGCGACAGCAGGAAAAAGGCAAAGAAATAATAATGACTAATCCTCTTCATAAACGGATATCCATGGGCAAGTACAGGCTGTGAACTACACCGGTCCTTTATCTTCCGCAGTGTACTCACAACTCGTTCTCAATATCCAGATTGGCACAGGCATCCCAAATGGATGGTCGTACTAAAAGGATGTATAAATTTCTGGTCTTCAGTTGGCGGTCCGCAATTCGGTCACTTTGCCGGCTGATGTCTCATCAACTCGTTTATTAGTTCTTGGACCTCAGACGATGGATGCGCTTCGATGAGATAGCGATGCTGCCCCTGGTCATTGACCCAGGAATTGCTACCGTCTTCGGCAACCTTCATGGTACCTTGTTGGGTTCGATACCAGGGCTCTACACCTTTGATGCCAACGAGTACGGCCGTCTGATCCCAGCTCATCCTTCCCGCGCTGTCTTCGTCCGCCATCGGAATGGATATCCTGTACACATCTTTCACAGGACTGTTCTCGATGGCATTGTCGTGAACCAACGGAAGGCCCGTTTTAATCTTGTTCCCGATTTCGAATCCACTGAACAGAATTGGCCCGTCGAAATTTTCAAAAGTATATTTCGACGACACGGCATCCTCCTCTACGTTAAACTCTGTCCCGGAGGGGAATGTTCCTGCCATGCTTACCAATTGTTTGACCTTTCTTGCTACCAGTTCCCGTCCACTCAGGTCGGAGAACTCATCGGGTGACGAACGCAACAGATCGGCAATATTCGTCAAAAATCCGACGGTAACAATCGTGACGCTGTTATCAGGTTGCCCCGCAAGTATGCGGCGATAAAGGGTAACGGCGTCTTCTGCTTCTGCATTACTTCGAAGGTCGTGCGGATACCGCGCAATAAGCGTGTCAGTCCAATGTTGAAAATCGCGAATGGTCAGAGCTTCACCTGTTGGCACACCAATGGGCAAATCCGGGCGACCGAAATAGGTATTGAGCACATCCAGTACCGCAGCTACTCCTTCGTACTTGGTCGATGCCACGGTTGCCAATATTTCGGCGTGTCCGCTATCCGCGAGGGCATGTAGCACAGTTATCGCTCCGACATCGTCATAATCCGGTCCCATATCCGTATCGAAAATCACGGTTACAGGACTGGTTTGAGACTTCGGCGTGTGAGTACACGAAGACAACGTTGCCGCCATCAGCAACAACGCGATCACAAGTGAGTAAGGTTGAGTCATATCAAAGGTTTCGTTTTTTCAATTCTTGTACAGCAAAATCCGTTGCGCGTGCCGTTAAGGCCATATACGTCAACGATGGGTTTTGGCAGGCGCTAGACGTCATGCACGCGCCATCCGTTACGAAAACATTGTTCGCACCCCATACCTGGTTATTCCCGTTTAGAACAGACGTTCGAGGATCTCTTCCCATGCGTGCGGTTCCCATTTCATGGATCCCCAGTCCGGGCGCCTTCTCGGTATCTTCCGCCTCGATATTTTTGAACCCGGCCTTCTCCAGCATCTCAGCACCGGTTGCGAGAATGTCATCCAACATAGTCAACTCGTTACGCTTGTACTCACAATCAATGTTGAGAAGTGGCATACCCCATTTGTCCTTTTCCTCCTTCGAAAGCGTTACTTTATTCTCATAATAAGGCAAACATTCGCCCATGCCAGTCATCCAGACATCCCACACACCAGGTTTCTGTGCGGCGATTTTGAGATCCTCACCGATTAACTCGGGAGGAATATCGAGTGTTCTCCGAGACCCCCCTGCGGCAAATGCGTATCCCCTGACAAAATCACTACGCCTGTCATCGCCGACATTTCTGAATCTCGGGAGATAGACACCTGTAGGGCGTCTACCCTGATAGTATTGGTCGCGGTATCCGTCATACGAACCTCCTAGCTGTGCCCGATAATTGTGATCCATGAGGAAATGTCCCAACACCTGGCTATCATTACCGAGTCCCTCTGGAAACCGTGCCGAGACAGAATTAAGAAGTATAAGCGTCGAGTTGAGAGTACCGGCGTTGAGAAAAACAATCCGTGAAAAATACTCTGTCATGGATCCGTCCTCAGCGTCAATGACACGGACTCCTTTCGCCTTTTGAGTTTGTTCGTCGTAAATAATTGAGTGAACAACCGAGAACGGCTTCAATACGAGGCTCCCCGTCGCTGCTGCTGCGGGAAGCGTAGCAGAGTTACTACTGAAGTATCCGCCGAAAGGACATCCACGGAAGCAAAGGTCGCGATACTGGCAAGGTCCCCGTCCGTGCAACGGCTTCGTCAGGTTAGCAGTTCTTGATATGATCAATCGCCGACCCGGAAAGTTTGACTCAATGCTTGCCTTGAAGTGACGTTCGATGCAGTTCATCTCCATCGGTGGGAGAAACTCGCCATCCGGCAGATGCGGAATGCCATCCGTATTTCCACTAATTCCAACAAACTTTTCAACATATGAATACCATGGTGCAATGTCTTTGTAGCGAATAGGCCAGTCGATCGCAATTCCTTCCCGGGCATTGGCTTCAAAATCCAGATCGCTCCACCGCTGCGTCCATCGCGCCCACAGCAGTGACTTACCTCCAACCTGATAGCCGCGGATCCAGTCAAACGGC
>JBIQJZ010000021.1:0-26704 GCA_044507115.1 Flammeovirgaceae bacterium
ATAACGGCCAATGTACAATTCTCCCCACGGCTTATATTCTCATCGATAATCAAATTTGTCCCTCATCCGAAGAACAACGGTCTGCATATTTCTGGGGAACCGATGAGCAGGCCAACGGTGTGATTGCCATCGCACCGCAGAACTGGGACGTTTGTTATGACAACCCCGTGGTCGATGCCCAGTTTGCCGATGCCTCGCAATTCAACTGCAACAGAACTATTGAGCCCGACAATCCGAACGATGCGACCCGGCACGTTCAGTTCGTATACGGAACGAATCACAATCCGGCCAATACGATACGGAATCTATCACTCACCGATGGGGTAGCGGTACCGTTGACTACCGGTGCGGGGAATCTCGCATCTGTGTCCACACGCGGGGGCGTTACGGCGGCGTATTTTGGACCAATTGATGAGATACCTGGTCCGAACGCGGACGGTCCGGTGTCTTTCTCGTTTCCGATGAATGCACCTGCGGATCCAGCGAATGCTGTTGGAAACCGTTTTGAAGTCACACTTTATAACTGGAACGTCTGCAACCCCTACAATGGTGATCCGAACAATCCCAACTACGGAGACGCGGTGGTCACGAGGGGATATATACAGATCGTGGACGGACCTGGTGGGAATTTCGTCGTCAGAGATGTGAACAATCAGGTGCGAACAACATTTTGTATCGGTGAGGAGTTGCGTCTGGACAACAGTGGAATAACCAACGCCAATGCGTACACGTGGGAATTCTTTGACAATAGCACGGGCACCGGTTCGCCCGTAGGAACGGCCGCCTGGACGAACCCGATCTTCTCGTACACAACCGGGGGTCAGAAGCTGATCAGACTTACGGCAGAAAATACAACCAGCCAAGGTTCATGCGAAGCTGTGTTTGAACAGATCGTAACCATTACGCCGTCGGTGATCGCCGACATCGGGATAACCGATCTCTCGGGCAATCCGATCTCTTCTGATTTTTGCCAGGAAGCTTCGCCGCCACTGAGCAACTTTGATGTGCGGTTTACTGACAACTCCGCTGGTGTTCCGACACCTTCAACCGAATGGCGTTGGGAATTTTTTAACGCTGGCAATGCAACTAATACACCTGATTTCAGTCAGCCGGCGGGCAACGGATTCTCAGCTACTCCAATTCCGCAATTTGACCGCGTGTTTACCACTCCCGGTGTTTATCGCGTGCGCTTGCGGATACGCGACAACGTGACCGCCTGCGAAACCGACGACGAGGTGCAGGTGCGCGTCTTTGAGAATCCGCAACCTCAATTCTCGGCGGACCGGGTTTGCCTGGGATCTCCGACCACTTTCACCGACGCCTCGACGCTGAATTCCATCGGCGGCTCGCAGATCGTTTCCTGGGAATGGGACCTCGATTACGATGGCGTGACCTTCAGCCCCAACCCTTCGTATAACAACCAGCAGACTTTTGAGCATACATTTCCATCCGCAGGAGCGCGCGATGTTGCGCTGCGGGTCACGACGAACGCCGGCGGATGCTCGCGGATTATCTCCCGTACCGTAGATGTCGATCCGATACCAGTAGCTAACTTCGCGGCCGATGTCATATCCGGCTGTAGCGCGCTTGAAGTAACATTTACCAACAACTCCGTCAACGGACAATCTGATGTGATCAAAGATTTCATCTGGGAAGTTGATGATGGGGGAGGTTTCGTAGTGGATGCCATACAACATCCTACGGATCCGGATTTCTCCGACACGTTCGTGCGAACATTCACCAACACCGGGGCATTTGACCGCGTCTTCAACGTCCGTCTGCGCGTGGTAACGGTCAACGATTGTGAGTCCGTCTCTGCGCCGGTAGCGATCACCGTCAATCCGCAACCGCGGGCCGGCTTCGTGTCGCTGAATTATTCTCCGTTTAACGACAACTGCAGCCCCGTGTCAGTCAATTTCAGGGTCGACAACCAGACGCAAGCCCTCAATCCTGTCGATTACACCTGGCGAATTGAAGATGCCAACGGGTTGATAGATGAGATCAGCACAGCGACGAATCCGTTGTTCACGTACGATTTCACCAACACGACGCAATCCCTGAAAGACTTTTTCATTACCCTGCGTGCAACCCTGCCGAGTGCCTGTTACGGTGACTCCACTCGTACCATACGCGTCGCGCCTGTACCGCCATCGGACTTCAATATGCAGACGGTGACGTACGCGTGTGACCGTGTTTTGCTGGGGTTGGACGCGGCGCAGCGAGGTCTCTCGGAATACGAGTGGACGATCGCCATTAACAATTTCGTTGTCTACACTTCCACAACAGACGGCGATCACCTTGAATACGAAATACAGCGATCAACAACCGTGGATCAGAACGTTGAAATCCGGCTGGCCACGACGAACGGCGCAAATTGCCAGAGCCCGGTGACGACTCAGAGCATTGTCGTTCCCCGCACGCAGAGCATGAATACCTCCTTCACCGCTACACCGACGGAGCAGACACTGCCCTCATCAACGGTGACACTCGTGAACACGACGACGCCGGGCCCGTGGAGCTACCTGTGGGATTTCGGCGACGGAACAACATCAACGGATCCGCTGGTGGCATCTCACACGTACGCAAACTTTGGCGATTACACTATCAGCCTGCAGGTCTCTAACAACGATTGCGTGGAAACAGTCACCCGCGACGTCAGGATTAATCCAATTCCTCCAATCATCGAGTTTGACTACTTCCCCCCAAGTGGTTGTGCGCCGCATACGGTGACGTTTGTCAACCAGTCGCAGTATGCTGACCCGACTAGTTATGTTTGGAAGTTCGGCGCCAACGAGGGAACGTCGAACGCCACGGACCCGACCTATACTTACTATCAACCGGGGTTGTACTCCGTAACACTGTCGGCGACAAACATGCTTGGTGAGGTCGTATCTTTAACGAAAGAGTTTATTATCGACGTCAAGAGTAGTCCGGTTGCACACTTCGCCGTATATCCAACGACACCGCTGAATGTTCCCGGAGAAACGCTGTATACTGATAACCGCAGCATCGCGGCAACGGAGTTCCTGTGGGATTTCGGAGATGGATCAACATCGACTGACCCTGAACCGCAACACAAATACACGGAAGAAGGTACCTTTACGGTCACGCTTATTGCCCGGAATGCAGATGGGTGCGCGGATACCACTGAGCTTGCTTCCGGAGTGCGAACCGTTAAGCATGGACAGCTACTCATCCCGAACGCATTCGTTCCGAATCCCGCGGGGCCAGGCACTGGTGACATTCGGAGCAACCAGGTATTCCTCCCACTGATGCAAAATGTCACCAAGTTTCAACTGATGATATTCAATCGCTGGGGTGAGCTGATGTTCGAGAGTACTAACCCCGAGTCAGGATGGGATGGGTACTACAAAGGCAGACTTTGCGCGCAGGATGTCTACATCTATCGCCTCACCGTGGAATATGATAATGGTAGAACGATTACCCGGACGGGCGACATAAACCTCCTGCGATGAAAAGAACGAAGGTTTTACTGTGGCTTTTACTGATCTGCCCGGCCCTGCATGCGCAGGATCCGGAGTTCTCGCAGTACTACGCGGCGCCCCTGTACCTCAACCCTGCATTCTCGGGAACGTCAGTGGATCACCGCTTTATTTTGAATTACCGCAACCAGTGGCCGAACATTTCTCAGGCATTCGAAACCTATGCGCTTTCGTACGACTATAATCTCGACCAGCACAACAGTGGACTCGGATTTCTGCTGACCACAGATAAAGCGGGCTCCGCTGCGCTCAGGTCAACGCAGGCTAACTTTCAGTACGCTTACAAGGTACGGTTGTCGGATAAGATGGTGTTGTCATCCGGAGTTAACTTCGGTGTGGGATCACGTAGTATCGATTTCAATAAGCTGATCTTTTATCAGCAGCTTGACTTTGCACAAAGTGGCGACAACCTGCCCCCGCCCCCGAATCTCAATCTGGAGGGACGAACATACTTCGACTTCGGCGCGGGTATGCTGATGTACAGCCGCAAAGTCTGGCTTGGGTTCTCGATGGCCCACCTCAATAGACCAAACCGATCGCTGCTTGATGAGGAGGCGCAGATACCGATCAAGAGCTCGTTGCACGGCGGTGTCCGGATTCCGCTTTACCACGGAGTGTTTAAGCGCGAGCGCACTGCCTCTATCGCGCCGTCGTTTGTCTACAAACAACAAGGCAACTTCGATCAACTGGACCTCGGTACTTATTTCTTCTATGAACCAGTCGTCGTCGGGCTCTGGTACAGAGGCATCCCGATCCAGCAAAATGCAAAGGACAATATCAGTCACGATGCGGTTGTAGTCGTCCTCGGTTTTCAGCTCCAACAGTTTGAGTTGAGCTATAGCTATGATGTGACGATATCCGAACTTGGTCCCATCTCCGGTGGGGCACATGAAGTTGGACTGAAATTCAAGATCGAACTCGCCACACAAGTCAACAAGCGAAAGAAGGAGAGATTCATTCCATGCCCTACGTTCAACCGGGATTAGTGAGTAGTGAGTGGTGAGTGGTGAGTGGTGAGTACTTCCCTTATTTCCTGCCGGGCATTTCCCCATTTCCTTTAACCCCTTTACCTTTGGGTAATTAACGGGAGTAAATGGATTTATCGACATCGCTCAAGCATCCAGTTTTTAAGATCATTGCGGAGGTAGCAGAAACGGTTGGTCTGGAGACCTATGTCGTTGGGGGATATGTGCGCGACATCTTGCTGGAGCGGCCCTCAAAAGATATTGACTTCGTGTGTGTTGGCAGTGGTATCCGGCTTGCTGAAACCGTAGCGAAGGCGCTTGGTCCACGTGTTAAGGTCAATGTATTCAAAAACTTTGGAACGGCGCAGATAACCTGGGAGGATTTGAACCTCGAATTTGTTGGTGCACGGCGTGAATCATATCGGAAGGACTCGCGCAAGCCTGTTGTCGACGACGGTACGCTGGAAGACGACCAGAAACGCCGGGACTTTACGATTAATGCGATGGCCATATCGCTTAACAGCCATGACTACGGCGCGTTGGTCGATCCGTTTGACGGCGTTGCGGATCTCAAACGCAAGATCATCAGGACTCCGCAAGACCCGTTAGTGACCTTCTCCGACGATCCGCTGCGAATGATGCGCGCGGTGCGTTTTGCCGCGCAACTTGATTTTGATATCGACGCGGACACGTTTGCTGCGATACGTTCGCAGGCTGCGCGCCTGAAAATTGTATCGGGCGAGCGTATCATCGATGAGTTGAACAAGGTCATTCTGTGCCCCGTGCCGTCATATGGTTTCAAGCTGCTGTTTCACAGCGGACTCCTGAAGCAATTCTTTCCGGAAATGGTGGCGCTTCACGGTGTCGAGTACGTGGGAAACCAGGCGCACAAAGACAATTTTTTCCACACGCTTCAAGTGCTGGACAACGTGGCAAAAGTATCCGACGATCTTTGGTTGAGATGGGCTGCTATCATGCACGATATTGCGAAACCAGCGACAAAGAAATTCGACAAGGTGCACGGCTGGACGTTTCATGGTCACGAGGAGAAAGGAGCGCGCATGACCCCGGCAATCTTCAGGCGACTCAAGTTGCCCATGGACGAGCGAATGCTTTTTGTTCAGAAACTGGTCAGGCTTCACCTGCGTCCCATACCACTCGTGAAGAATGTTACCGACTCGGCCATACGCAGGCTTCTTTTCGATGCTGGAGACGATGTTGATGCGTTGATGAAACTCTGTCGTGCGGACATTACGTCGAAGAATAATGAAAAAGTTACTCGCTTCCTCCGGAATTTTGACATCGTCGAGCAGAAGATGGCAGAGGTAGAGCAAAAGGACAATCTCCGCAATTTTCAGCCTCCTGTATCCGGTGACGAGATCATGGCCATGTATAATCTTCCGCCCAGCAGGATCATCGGTGAATTGAAAGAGTATATCAAGGAAGCAATCCTTGAAGGCGAGATACGGAATGACCGCGAGGAGGCCCTTGCGTTGCTCCGGAAGGTGGCCCTGGAGAAGGGACTGGCAGAAGTCAACTGATACCGGTGCAACCTTTTGGGCGTACCATAGTCTTTTGCTTATTGGAGATTGCCGAACCGCGTGGAAGCCAATGTTGTGAATATTCACGGAAACCTGATTGCACGCTGTAAGGCCGGCGACCGCAATGCGCATTACAAGCTGTACAAATTGTATGCGAAGGCCATGTTCAACGCGGCCTTCCGGATTGTCGGGCGCGAAGAGGATGCGGAAGATGTGCTTCAGGATGCGTTCGTCAGTGCATTCAGGAACCTGGATGCGTATCGCGGTGATGCGACGTTCGGTGCGTGGCTGAAGCGGATCGTTGTCAACAAAGCGATCAGTTTTCTGAAGAAGCACCGTCACGATTTCATGCCCGACGATGAGCATTGGGACATCGCAGAAACGGGACCTGACGAAGATGCTATCGACGACCTCACGGTCGAGCGCGTACGGAACGCAATCCAGGAACTGCCGGACGGTTATCGGACGGTATTATCGCTGTACTTGCTTGAAGGCTACGATCATCAGGAAATCGCCGGGATTCTCGGAATCAGCGAATCCACGTCGAAATCGCAACTTAACCGCGCAAAGGCAAAACTAAGAGACAAACTAACCACCAGGACATGAAAGACCAATTAGAGGATTTCATCCAACGCAACCGGGACGCCTTCGACAACAAGCAGCCCCCGGCAAAGGTGTGGGCCGGCATCCGGGCATCACTGCGTCTTCGTTCTCCATTCTGGGCGAACTCCGTCGCCATATGGCGTGCGGCAGCTATTGTTTTTATGGCACTGTCTGCTTATCTCTTCATTTCACGACCTTCAAGCAGTGAGCTTCGGGCAGAGGAACATCAAGTTCTAAAGGAGTTTGCCGATGTCGAGGCGTTCTACAATCAGCAAATATCGAACAAAGTTGAACTCATCGGTCAATTTCACAGCAGCGACGGACTCAATGGGTTCACCCACGACCTGTACCAGTTGGAAGCGATGTATTACGTCCTGAAAGAAGAAATGCGGCTACATCCGAGCGCGAAAGTGAAAGATGCCCTGGTCCTCAACCTGCTCGTCCGCGTCGGCCTGCTAAACCAGCAACTGGAGAAATTGGAGGATGTGAATCGTGAATCGTGAATCGTGAGTGGTGAGTGGTGAGTGGTGAGTGGTGAGTTAGCGTGTGCGGCTCAGCGTGACTTGCTTTGTTTGTCGTGGGTCACACTCATTTGCGCGTAATTCAGTTCACGGTCAGGAGATACAGGATCACCCCCAAAATAAACCAGACAACTTCAGAACAATGCGGACCGCGTCAAACCGCACCACTCACCACTCACTACTCACTACTCACTACTCACTACCCACTACTCACTACTCACGATCTCACCACTCCCCACTAACACTTCCCAACTCAAACTTCTCCACTTTCGAATCTCTCACTTTTCCGTTTTCGCACTTGAGGATTCGGGCGGGGAATTTGTCAATCAGGCCGTAGCTGTGGGTAGCCATCAACACAGCCGTTCCGCTCTTGTTGATTTGCTGGAATATTTTCATGATGCCATACGCCACTTCGGGGTCGAGGTTGCCGGTGGGCTCGTCCGCGAGGAGTATCTGGGGTTCGTTGATGAGTGCCCGTGCAATCACAACGCGTTGCTGCTCGCCACCAGAGAGTTGATGCGGCATTTTCTTTTCTACAGAACCGAGACCGACTTGCATCAAAACTTCGGTGAGGCGTGCGCGCATTTTTGCACTATCGCGCCAGCCAGTAGCTTTCATTACGAAATGAAGGTTTTCACCGACAGTTCTATCGTTGAAGAGTTGGAAGTCCTGGAAGATGATCCCGAGCTTTCTCCTCAGGAGCGGCACCTGCGAACTGCTCAGTCCGCGGATCGCATATCCACAAACCTGAATGTTTCCCAGCCGGAGCGGTAGGTCCGCGTAGAGCGTCTTGAGCAGGGATGATTTGCCCGAACCGGTTCTGCCAACGAGGTACACAAACTCACCTTTCTCGATTTCAAAGTTGATGTCGGAAAGGACCGTGTTGTGGTCCTGGAATATGTGCGCATCGTTAACGCGTACGACTGGCTCGGACAAAAACATAACTAGGCGTTAACTTTCTTGTGGTCGGCGAGGAATTTCTCCAATCCGCTATCTGTGAGCGGATGTTTCAGCAAGCCCGTGATCACACTCAGCGGACAGGTAGCGACGTCCGCACCGATCTCCGCGCATTTGATCAGGTGCATCGTATGCCGCACGGACGCGGCCAATATCTCTGTTCCATAGGAGTAATTGTCGTAAATCAGCCGCAGCTGTGCAATCAGTTCCAGGCCGTCTGTCGAAACATCGTCGAGTCGCCCGATGAAAGGGGAGACGTAGCTCGCTCCAGCCTTCGCCGCCAGGATTGCCTGACCGGCAGAGAACACCAGTGTGCAGTTGGTTCGTATGCCTTCACTTGAGAGCTTCTTGATTGCTTTCACGCCATCGCGGATCATCGGCACCTTCACGACGATTTTGTCATCGATCTTCGCAAGCTCCTTTCCTTCCTTGATGATATTGTCAAAATCGGTTGCAATCACCTCGGCGCTGACATTATTGTCTACAATATCACAAATGGCTTTGTAGTGCGCTCTTACGCCATCATCTCCTTTGATGCCTTCTTTTGCCATCAGTGAGGGATTGGTAGTTACGCCGTCGAGTACGCCGAGGTCATACGCTTCCTTAATTTCATTCAGGTTCGCGGTGTCGATAAAAAACTTCATAGTTGGGGTTTGTTGGGTTACGTACCAGTTAAGGGCACTAAGATAAAGCTTACTCGGTATCTGGCAATCTGAACTCCCGGGGAGCTTCTGCGGGGGATTTCCAGCGCGCAGATCGGAGGAAGGAAAAAAGAGCAAACCGAACATCGCACCGCTGCGACCACCTACCCTTGCTACCTTCCGGTCCTGGGGGATTCAGCAGGAGCTGGTCGTGCCGGCTTGCTCCCGCAAACATAACAATAAAACAGTAGTTCCCGTTTGCCTGATCGAATTTTCTCCTGCAGCTTTGCGCCCGCGACGTTGAAACGCAGCCCGCGGCACCCTATCTTGCTGTCACGCTGTATGAGCCTTCATTCATCAACCGTTCGCCTTCCGTTGCCGTCGAAACTTGAAACTGAGCGGCTATTGCTTCAGCGCGTCAGGTACGAAGATGCCGAGGAGATTTTTTTTGCCTATGCCAGCAAGCCGGAGGCAACGCGCTTTGTTTCTTGGCGGACGCACCGCTCGGTGGATGATACCCGCCGCTTTGTGCGGTATGCGGTCGATAGCTGGGAGAGCGGTACGGAATACACGTACGTTATCCGTCTCATGAACAGGATGCTCATCGGTAGTATTGGGGTACTACTCCGCGACGACCGTGTCCAGGTGGGGTACGTTCTTAGTCCGGTCCGGTGGGGAAGGGGTTACGCGACGGAGGCATGCAGCCGGATTGTCACATTACTCAAGCCATTCGCGGGTATTTACCGCATAGGCACATTCGTTGACACCGAGAATGTCGCCTCCATACGGGTTTTGGAAAAATGCGGATTCGTGGCAGAGGCGGTGTTGCCGGGTTGGTTTCGATTCGTAAACCAGGGCAATGCGGCGCGGGACTGTGCCGTGTTCCGGCTTGATCCCTGAAAACGATCGTAACAAATTTTTGCCCCTTCTTGCTGTCTTTGGCGCGAATTGTTATTATTGCCCTCGAAAGTTTGTTTCTTATGGGAAGAGGAGACAAGAAAACAAGGAAAGGAAAGATTACACTCGGGTCCTATGGAACCACGAGGCGTCGCAGTTCCATAAAAGCAAAGATTAAACGCGCTGAATCGCGCCGGGTTGCTGAGTCCGCCAGCACAACAGCTGAGACACCAGCAAAGGCCAGGAAGGCGACCCGAAAGAAAAGTGAAAGTTAACAGACATGGTAAAATTTACGAACATAGCATGGTGGTGGCATAGGTCGATTTGCGATCGGTGCGTTGCTGTGCTTTAAGTGTTCGATAATACGAAATAACTGAGGCCCGCCCCGATCGAATCGGGGCGGGCCTCCGTGTTTTTAATAGAGTACCTTGGAAATAAGTTAGTGAACCCCTGAGTGACGAATAACATGTATCAACTTCATACGATCTCAAAAAAACTGCTGGCTGACACACTTACGCCAGTCAATATCTATCTGAAACTTCGCGATGTCTTCGCCTGCAGCTTGCTGCTTGAGAGTTCAGACTACCATGGACACGAGAACAGCCTCTCCTTTATTTGCTGTGAGCCGATTGCCTCCTTCGAAGTGGAAGGGCAGGAGGTTAGGACAACCTTTCCTGATGGGAAGCAGGAGCGCCAAACGCTGAAGGAACGCGGCGACGCCCTGGAGCACCTCGAGCAATTTCAGGCATCATTTCAGGTCCTCAATCCACATCCAAAGTATATGAACTGTGGGTTGTTCGGCTACGTCGGTTATGACGCAGTAAGGTATTTCGAAGATGTCGCCATCCCGCAGCAGGAAACGCCGATGCCCGACATCCTGTACAAACTGTATCGCTATGTCATTGTCATCGATCATTTTTCTAACGAGCTCACGCTGTTCGCAAACGCCCACGAGCCACTGGGAGAACAAAACGGACTCGATCGCGTGGAGCAGGTGATCTTCAGCCGCCGCTTTGCGACATATCGTTTTACAAAGACGGACTCCGAGACATCGAATTTCACGGACGAGGAGTTTCTGAAAGTTGTTGATAAAGGGAAGGAGCATTGTTTCCGCGGAGATGTATTTCAGATCGTTTTGTCGCGGCGGTTTACAACAGGTTTTAAAGGAGATGAATTCAATGTGTATCGCGCCCTCCGCTCAATCAATCCTTCCCCTTATCTGTTTTATTTTGATTACGGAAGCTTCAAGATCTTCGGCTCCTCACCCGAGGCGCAGCTTCAGGTCCGAAACGGGAAGGCGCACATCTTCCCGATTGCGGGTACATTCCGTCGTTCCGGGAATGATATCGAGGATGCCGAGACTGCGAGCAGGCTCGCCGCCGACGAGAAGGAGAATGCCGAGCACGTCATGCTGGTCGATTTGGCGCGCAACGACATGAGCCGCAATGCTGGAAATGTTCAGGTTGAAGTGTTCAAGGAAATCCAATACTACTCCCATGTGATTCACCTGGTGTCTAAAGTCACCGGAGACGTTCGACCGGATTCTTCCGTTGTCCGGATTGCGGCGGATACCTTCCCGGCCGGAACGTTGTCTGGTGCGCCAAAGCATATGGCTATGACGTTAATCGAAAAATATGAAAACGTCAACCGCGGGTTTTACGGCGGGGCGATTGGTATCCTCGGCTTTGACGGGTCGTTCAATCACGCCATTATGATCCGGACGTTTCTAAGTCACAATAACAGGTTGATCTACCAGGCAGGTGCCGGTATCGTATCAAAGTCCAGCTCCGAAAGCGAATTACAGGAGGTTAATAACAAGCTCACGGCGCTTCGTCAGGCGGTGTTGATGGCGGAAAAAATATAGGGCCTGACAAGGAAAACAGACAGCGATGAAAATATTAGTTCTCGACAACTACGACTCATTTACCTATAACCTCGTCCACATTATACGTGCCCTGGGCTATACGCCGGATATTTTCAGGAACGACAAGATAGCGCTTGAAGAGGTAGGCAAGTACGACAAGATCTTATTGTCGCCGGGGCCGGGTATTCCCGATGAAGCAGGGATTATGAAGCAGGTGATTGAATCCTACGGCCCTGAAAAAAGTATCCTTGGTGTCTGCCTGGGTCTTCAGGGCATTGGCGAAGTGTACGGTGCAAGGCTGTTTAACATTCCGAAGGTGCTGCACGGAGTGACATCATTCACGGATGTCAAAGACCCGGATGACTACCTTTTTCGAGGAGTCTCTCCGCGTTTCCAGGCAACGCACTACCACTCGTGGGCGGTGCTCCCCGAGACGGTGAATGACGACCTGCACATCACTGCTGTAAATGAAGACAATTTGGTCATGGGTCTCCGGCATCGCAAATACGACGTGCGGGGTGTGCAATTCCATCCGGAATCGATCATGACACCCGAAGGGCCCAAAATGATCGACAACTGGCTGAAAGGTGCGTGACACATGTGTTTTGAAAAAAGAATGCTATGAAAGCGATATTAAACGATCTCATCGACCATCGTCCGCTAACGAAAGAGCGTGCCAAACAGGTTTTGGTTGACCTTACTTCAGGAAAGTTCAACCTCAGTCAGACGGCGGCCTTCATGACCGTCTACATGATGCGGAGCATCACCGTTGAAGAACTGGAGGGCTTTCGCGACGCAATGCTGGAGCAATGCCTTCGCGTAGAACTCGATCGGCCGGTTATCGATGTCTGCGGCACCGGGGGTGACGGCAAGAACACGTTTAACCTATCGACCCTGTCGTCGTTTGTAATCGCTGCCGCTGGACAGCCTGTAGCGAAGCACGGCAACTACGGCGTTTCATCTGGTTGCGGATCCTCCAATGTTATGGAGTACCTTGGTTACAAATTCACGAACGATTCCGATGTCTTGAAGCGCAGTCTGGATGAGGCCAATATCTGCTTCATGCACGCGCCACTTTTTCATCCTGCGATGAAGAATGTCGCGCCAATTCGGCGCGAGCTCGGCGTGAAAACGTTTTTCAATATGCTTGGGCCAATGGTAAATCCGGCGTTTCCGTCGCGGCAGCTCGTGGGGGTCTTCAGTCTGGAACTCGCGCGGCAGTACGGCTACCTCTATCAGGAAACCGCGAAGAAATTCGTAGTCCTGCACAGTGTGGATGGATTTGACGAAGTTTCGTTGACCGGACCGGTCAAGATTTTTGACAATGGAGGAGAACGAATGGTCACGCCGGCCGACCTCGCACTTCCGGTCCTGAAGTATGAAGATATCCGTGGAGGTGATAGCGTCGAGGAGTCCGCGAGAATATTCATGGACGTTCTCGAAGGCAAAGGTACTCCCGCACAGTCGAGCGCGGTCATTGCGAATGCAGCGATGGGACTGTACGCTGCAGAACAGGAGGGTGGATTTATACCTGCGGTAGAAAAGGCGCGCGAGGCGCTTGAGTCGGGCAAAGCACTTGCCACTTTCCGGAAATTGATTGAGGTTCAGAATTAACCAACGGGAGATGAACATACTCGAACGAATCGTCGCGTTTAAGCGAAAACTGGTTGAGGAGCGAAAGATAGCCATGCCTTCCAAAGTACTGGAGCGCGGCGAATACTTCAAACGCGAACCATTGTCTCTCACCGGATTTATCCGGGACCCGCACAGGACGGGAATCATAGCCGAGTTCAAGCGCAAGTCGCCGTCGAAAGGTGTGATTAATGCGGCAGCATCGGTAGCCGACACCACCCGCGCATATGCGCAGGCCGGTGCTTCCGGATTGTCGGTGCTAACGGATGAGGAATTCTTCGGCGGGAGCAGCGAAGATCTCACCCTTGCCCGCAGGAGTAACGATTGCCCTATCCTTCGCAAGGACTTTACGGTCGACGAGTACCAGATTGTCGAGGCGAAGGCGATTGGTGCCGATGCCATCTTGTTAATCGCGGCGGTACTCGATTCGAGTCAGATGAAGCAACTCTCGGATTTTGCACACTCTCTTGGGCTGCAGGTACTGCTGGAGGTCCATGACGAAGATGAACTCATGGCAAGCCTGGATACAGGTGCCGATCTCATCGGCGTTAACAACCGCAATCTAAAAACCTTTGAAGTCAGCCTGGATGTATCCAAGCGACTGGCCGCCATGATACCGGATGGAGTTGTAAAGGTGTCTGAAAGCGGTATATCAAAACCTGAATCAATCGCCGAACTTCGCCGTTATGGCTATGAAGGATTTCTGATCGGCGAGAATTTCATGAAGCAAGCGGATCCGGGCGCTGCGATACGAGCGTTCGTCGAGGAGCTTCGAAGAACAATTGCGTGATCATGACCGGGGCGGCGACACATCCGAAGGTTAAGGTATGCGGGATGCGCGACCCGTCGAACATACGTGAGGTCGCTGCGTTGCGACCGGATCTGATGGGCTTTATCTTCTTCCGCGGAACGCCGCGATATGTCGGAGATGATTTTCGCATTCCCGACGACTTCCCGGGAGAGGTCCAGCGCGTGGGAGTGTTCGTAAACGAGACCACGGACGCGATACTCAAAAGGGTCGCGAAATTTAAACTCGATTATGTGCAACTGCACGGCGGCGAACCTGTGGACCAGTGTCGCGAACTGAAAAGTAGTGGCATCGGCGTCATCAAGGTGTTCTCGGTTGCCGACGAAATGGACTTCAGGGTTACGTCACCGTATGTCGATTCTGTCGATTATTTTCTTTTCGATACCAAAGGAAAATATCACGGAGGTAATGCCACGCGGTTCGACTGGAATATACTGAACGGCTATGATCAGCGTGTGCCCTTCTTTCTCAGTGGAGGTATCTCACCTGAACATATTGCAGATTTAAAGCAACTGTCCGGACTTAATCTTGCGGCGATCGATATCAACAGCGGTGTCGAGGTGAAGCCTGGTCTTAAAGACGCTCGCAAGGTGAGCGAGATACTAGAAAGTTTAAATGCTAACGAATGATATTATGAGCTATCATCCAGATGACCGGGGATACTACGGAAAGTTCGGGGGAGCATATATCCCGGAGATGCTCTATCCGAACGTGGAGGAACTACGTACACAGTATCTCGGGATACTGAAAGACGCGACCTTCCAGGAGGAGTTTCACCACCTGTTGAAGAATTATGTCGGCAGGCCCACGCCGCTTTACCACGCGAAACGCCTGTCAGAGGAGTACGGCGCCGCGGTGTATCTCAAACGCGAGGACCTTTGCCACACTGGTGCGCACAAGGTCAACAACACGATCGGACAAATCCTGCTTGCACGCAGGCTTGGTAAGAAGAAGATAATCGCTGAAACCGGAGCGGGCCAGCACGGAGTAGCCACAGCTACTGTATGCGCGCTGATGGGAATGGAGTGTATTGTCTACATGGGGCAGGTGGACATGGAAAGGCAACGCCCTAACGTCGAGCGTATGCGCATTCTCGGGGCGACTGTGGTCCCGGCGAAGAGTGGAAGCATGACCCTCAAAGATGCGACAAACGAGGCGATGAGGCATTGGATAAACAATCCCGTCGATACGCATTATATTATCGGATCGGTGGTAGGTCCGCACCCATATCCCGACATGGTGGCGCGGTTCCAGTCCGTGATCAGCGCGGAAATCCGGGTGCAACTGGAAGAGGAGGTTGGGTACCCCTATCCCGATTACGTCTTTGCGTGCATCGGCGGGGGTAGTAATGCCGCAGGAGCCTTTTACCACTTTCTCGAGGACGAGCATGTTGAACTAATCGGTGTTGAAGCTGCGGGCAAGGGAGTGGACTCCGGTGAGTCGGCGGCCACAACGGTGCTGGGAAAGCCCGGTATTCTTCACGGAAGCAAGACCCTGTTGATGCAGACAGAAGATGGCCAGGTGGTCGAACCACACTCCATATCTGCCGGGCTGGATTATCCGGGTATCGGTCCGATGCATGCCCATCTCTGCGATGTCGGGCGTGTGCAGTTCGTCAGTGCGACCGATGACGAAGCGATGGAAGCTGGTGTACAGCTAAGCCGACTGGAAGGCATTATTCCCGCCATTGAATCAGCGCATGCGCTTGCAGCGCTGAAGCGATTCAAGTTTCAGCACGACCACGTCGTAGTTGTAAACTTGTCTGGCCGCGGTGACAAAGATCTGGAGACATATATCAAGTGGGGAAAGTATTGAGGTGGCTGGTAATTAGTAAAGAAGTTTAAAGAACGCAATGATATGAACAACAGGATTACGGAACTCTTTACAAAGAAGGGTAAAGGCAATCTATCTGTCTATTACACCGCGGGGTTTCCGGAATTGGAGAGCACCGTACCGATAGCAAAGGAGCTCGCGGAGGCTGGCGCCGACATTATTGAAATCGGTATCCCGTTTTCCGACCCGGTTGCGGATGGACCAACGATCCAGATGAGCAACAAAGTAGCACTCGACAATGGCATGACACTGCCCCGCATCCTTGATGAGGTGAAGCAGATGAGAAATCAGGGTGTTGAGATTCCGGTGATCCTAATGGGCTACCTGAATCCGGTCATGCAGTACGGAGTGGAGAAGTTCCTTCGCGATGCCGCTGCAGCCGGGGTTGATGGACTCATTCTTCCCGACATGCCCGTGCCGGAATACGAGAGTGAATACCGTTCGATGTTTGAAGCCAACAACCTCTGCAATACGTTTTTGATTTCTCCTACTACCTCGGAGGAGCGCATTCGGAAGATTGATGCAGCAACTCATGGATTTATTTACGCGGTGTCAGCGTCCAGCATCACCGGCGCGAAGGGAACCTTCACGGCGGACCAGATTTCGTATTTTGACAGGCTGAAGTCGTTGGGTTTGAAGAATCCGTTTCTGATTGGGTTCGGTATCTCCAACCACGAGACGTTTTCGAAAGCATCGGAGTATTCATCGGGTGCTATCGTGGGCAGCGCATTCATTGACCTGCTGAAGAAGTCAACCGATCTTCACACCGATATTGGTACGTTTGTCAGGGAACTGAAAGGGCTGAAATTATAAGCCCCACCGTGGACTGTTTTCATATTGGACCCCTTCAGGGTCCTCTCAGATTTGCTGCGTCGTTGATCCATGGGCTGTCGCCCATGGCTATTCATATTAGACCCCTTTCAGGGGTCTTGCGTTTTGCGACGTCTTGGGGAACATCGTACGTTAGTTTGTCATTAGCCTGTGTCCTCCGTTCCAGAACACGACACATTATTTCAGCACCGGTTTACAATGACGCTGAAGGGCGTCAAATATAAATAGCCACGGGCGACAGCCCGTGGTACGCTAGGCATCCCCCTGAAGGGGTTGAATATGAAAATAGTTTACGCTTGACGTGGACCGACCTACCCAAACAAGTCCGAACTGAGATACCGATCCCCCCGGTCACAAATGATGAAGACGATAACGCCGTTGTCGATCTCGTCTGCTACGCGAATAGCTGCGCTTAGCGCGCCGCCGCTGCTCATGCCGGCGAGGATGCCTTCCTCCTTGGCAAGCCGCCGCGTGTACGTACGAGCATCCGCTTCTGCAACGTCGAGGATACGATCAACGCGTTCCCGTTCGAATATCCGCGGGAGAAATTCCGGTGACCATCTGCGGATGCCGGGGATGCAGGATCCTTCGGTCGGTTGCGTTCCGACGATTTCGATAGCGGAATTTTGTTCCTTGAGGAATTTGGAAACGCCCATGATGGTCCCCGTCGTTCCCATGGCTGAGACAAAATGGGTGATCGTTCCCTTCGTATCGCGCCAGATCTCCGGCCCGGTCGTCCGGTAGTGAATGCCGGAATTGTCGGGATTGGCAAACTGGTTGAGGATGTGGTACCCCTGCTCAGCCGCCATTTGTTCCGCAAGCGCCCGCGAATACTCGATTGTTTTCTCGGCTGGGGTCAGGATAACCTTTGCGCCATACGCCTCCATAGAGAGGACCCGCTCGCGGGTCGAGTTATCAGGCATGATGAGGGTCATGTTCAGCCCCATGATCCGGGCGATCATAGCCAGTGCGATACCCGTGTTCCCGCTTGTGGCCTCCACGACGTTGTCGCCCTTCCGCAGTTCGCCGCGTTCCATCGCGCCACTGATCATGCCGAAGGCCGTCCGGTCTTTGACACTGCCGCCCGGGTTGTCGCCCTCGAGCTTGCCGAGTATGGTGACGCCTTTTTTGGGCGAAAGGTTGACGAGTTCAACAAGTGGGGTATTGCCAATGAGTTCGTGAAGCTTCATACCTGGTATGCGGACTATTTGTCGTGTTCTGCTTTGAAAATGACGATATCTGATTCCTCTTTCTCACCGTCGTACATCTTGGCCTGGTAGTAGATTTTGGAGTACGGAGGGACACTTCGCGTGAGCCATACATTCCCACCGACGATGCTGTCATGACCGATCACGGTTTCGCCGCCGAGAATCGTCGCACCGGCGTATACCACGACGTTGTCTTCGATCGTGGGATGGCGCTTTCGCGTGGCGTCGTCCTTGCTCACGCTCAAGGCTCCTAGCGTGACTCCCTGGTATATTTTCACGTGGTTGCCAATGACGGCGGTTTCTCCGATCACGACGCCTGTACCGTGGTCAATGCAGAAGTGCTCGCCTATGGTCGCGGAGGGGTGGATGTCGATCCCGGTCTTGCTGTGGGCATTTTCCGTGATCACACGCGGTATGCCCTTTACCCCGAGCCGATGGAGTTCATGTGCGATTCGGTAAGCGGCAATCGCATAGAATCCTGGATACGTTTGAATAACTTCACTTCGGGTCTTCGCGGCGGGGTCGCCCTCGTACATGGCCACGACATCCTCATTAAGCCGGTCGTGAATCGAGGGCAATGCCGCAAAAAATTGTGTCGCCACGGTGCCGGCATCGACTGAACCCCGGTGCGGGTTAAAACGGACAATGCGATCCAGCTCCGTCTTCAATTCCTCCATGTGGCGCTGAAAATCCTCGTATGAGTCGAAGCTCAGTTGGGTGTACTCGGCGAACAGCGTGCCGAGAAGGCTATTAAAGAAGGTCGCTACCTCCACTGGCGAGGGGCATGTCGGGCACGCCTGGTGAGACTGGTATAGTTTTTCCAAAAACGACTTATCCATGGCCACTAAATAGGAGTTTTATTTCTGGCTACAAAACATTTGATGTTTTTTTAGCCGGATGATGAATGTTTTAGCGTAAATTAAGTATCCGGAAATCAGACTATTACCATACAACAAAAACGAGCATGTCAGCGGTTCATCCGCTGGGTCGGGCGCTGGCATAGAAATTAAGCGTCTCGCGCGCACGCTGACAATAGTTGTCACTATTTTTTCTGATCCTTGTACTATGAGCCTGAACGAAGTTAAAACCCAGTGGACTGACGACAGAATTCTCGAGCTTGTCAGGAAACTACGCAACGATCTCATTAAGGATTTTCTGGACGAACGATTTCTTAAAACCTATGTCTCGAACGAGTTTCGTGTGAGTGAACTCTCGGCGATCAAGATTGAGTTCATCAAAAAGGAGCTCAAGGAGTTGCTGATCGCGCCCGTCAACACCGTCCACTATCAGTCGCTGATCGATCAAATCCGCGAAACCGATAGCGCTGCTATCTCGGAAACGAATGAACCACTGTTCTATCGCGAGCTGGAGATTATCCTGAAGAAGTATTTATTTGTTTGAGGCCAAACGCCTTGATGCTTCGTTTTTCCCGGTGCTTCAAAACTTCTTGGCGTACTCCCCCGGATCGAATCCCAGTAGGATAACTTTGTCCGACAGCTCGATGACCGGGCGCTTGATCACACTGGTCTTCTCGCGCATCAGCGCGATTGCGGAAGTCTGATTTTTGATCTTTTCCTGCACGTCCGATGAGAGCTGGCGCCAAGTGGTACCCCGTTTATTAACCAAGGCTTCCCATCCCACCTGTGCGCACCATTCCTTCAGTTTGGCACTGCTAATGCCCTTTGTCTTGAAGTCGTGGAATTCATATTCCACGTCGTTGTCCTTGAGCCAAGCCAGGGCTGACTTGACAGTGTTGCAGTTCTTGATACCGTAGACGATGATTGCCATGACGATTAAAAATTCTGGTAAAGGTCGCCCGGCGGGATCCGTTTGTTGAAACATGGCCTCACCGGTATCTGCAAACCTACTGATTTCTCCCAATCTTGCGACGCCTTTTTGGCCATGGACCATTTTTTGTACGCCCGCTATAGAGCCTTCAGGGACAGGGTGTCGGAGATGGCTTTTCAATTATGAAGGATATTTTCCACAGACTCAATCAGTATCTGTTTTTTGCCGTCCTGATCGTCGCAGTGCTCTATTTCGGCAGCCCGTTCCTGATTCCCATTGTTTTTGCATCGCTGCTTGCAATGCTGATGGCACCCGTTTGCCGGACACTCGACAACTGGGGATTCAACAGGGCGCTTTCCAGCCTGATCTGTATACTTATCCTCGTCGTGGTGATCGCGGGCGTGGGGCTGGTGATCAGCACCCAGTTTGCCACATTCGCGGAGAACATGAACCAGATTCAGGCAAAGGGGAAAGAGATGATCACCGAGGCCCAGGCCTACATCGAGGAGCAGGTGGGTATTAGCCCCGAGGAGCAGGAGAAGGTTGTGAAGGAGCAGGCGGAGAAATCCAATCCCGACGGACCCGGGTTGCCGCTGCGAATACTGAGTGGCATCACTGGTACGCTCACGGGACTCGTGCTCAGTTTAGTGATCACGTTCCTGATGCTGTATAACAAGGAGCAGTTCGAAACTTTCTTTGTGCGGTTGTATGCGGATCAGGATAAAGACAAGGTGCGAACAGTGGTCGGTCAGATTACCCAGGTGTCCCAGAAGTATCTTACGGGGCGCGCGTTGTCCGTGCTGATTATCGCGACGCTCTACTCGATCGGTCTCCTGATTATCGGCGTCAAGAATGCGCTCCTGCTGGGAGGCATAGCTGCTCTTCTGACTGTTATCCCTTACGTTGGGACGGTACTGGGTGGTCTGTTTCCAGTTCTTACCGCGTTGTTGACCGAAGATGTTCAGACGGCGCTGTGGGCCGGTATCGTGATGATCGCCATTCAGACGATCGACAACTATTTTATCGAACCCAAAATCGTCGGCGGTGAAGTAAACCTGAATGCGCTGTGGTCAATTCTGAGTATCCTCGCCGGTGGGATGGTCTGGGGCGTCGCCGGGATGATCGTATTTCTGCCGCTATTCGGAATCATAAAAATTGTGTGTGATTACGTCGAACCACTGAAGCCACTGGGTTATCTACTCGGAGAACCGGGTACCAAGAAGCCTTCCCGGATAAAGCAATGGATTCGCGAACTGTTCGGAGGAAAACCGGAGGAGAGCGCATCTTCCTGATTTCGGAGAAGCAACCGGTACAGTGCTGCTTGCTGTGATGATTAATCAGCTGTAACGTTACAACGTATAGGATATACGCGATGTGTTGAAGTGTAGAAATTCATTCCCGACTTGTTTCAATCGAGATCAGACTAAAAAAAATATCCCCCGAATTCAACAATTCCCCGAAGCATGTTGAACTTCACCTTCTGCTTAAAGAATAAGTCCTCGTTTTAATTTTTCTTGCGCCCATTAAACCCGGGATAGTCGACGACATACCGACGGTGCAGATGAAAAAGTATTCATCTATCCAGCAAGAAGACATCCGCCGCTTCCCTCATGTAATAGTGCCGGTTCCGATTTTTAACCTGAAACCCTGATTGAACAATGAGAATAAAAATCCTTGCCATCTTTGCGGTTAGTATTACCGTACTGTCTTCTGCTGTCATGGCGCAGCAAACGGCCAAGATCACAAGCTCGAACGTTGCCTACCTCGAGTATCTCCCACAAGGCTATCACAACAATTCCAGCCTGTACCCGCTGGTGATATCGCTTCACGGCATCAAGGAGAGAGGTACGACATCGACAGACCCGAATGCTTTGAAGACGTCGGTTCAAACCGTGGCGAACGTAGGTCTTCCCAAGTATGTAAAGTACGGTCAACAATATCCGTTCATTTTGATATCGCCTCAGTTGAAGACCACATATGGCACCTGGCCAGCGGCGTATGTTATGGATGTGATAAATTATGTTAAGAAAAATCTCAGAGTCGATCCGAACCGAATCTACATCACCGGGTTGAGTCTCGGTGGATTCGGGGTTTGGACTACGCTTGGTGCATATCCGGACGTGTTTGCTGCTGCCGTGCCGGTTTGTGCCGGTGGGAACGCGATCAGTCAGGCTTCTGCGATAGCGAAGGCGAATGTCCCCGTCTGGGGATTTCATGGTGACAAAGATGCGACCGTCTCGTACACCGTGACGACGAGTATGGTGAATGCGATCAACGCTTCGACTCCTAAGCCAAATCCCCTCGCGAAAGCAACCCTATTCGCGGGTCTGGGTCACATTATTTGGGACAAAGTTTACAATCAGACCAACTCACTTGATTGGATGCTTTCTTACAAGAAGGGTTCAACAAGTCCGAGTCCAAGCCCGACCCCGACCCCGACCCCTGGTGAGACCACCACGCCAAATTCTCCTCCAGCTGTTAACGCTGGCGCGGACAGACGAATTACGCTACCGACCAATTCTGTTGAGCTTCAGGGCACCGCGAGTGACAGCGACGGAATTGCAAGTCTCCGGTGGAGCAAAGTATCGGGTGGAGCAGCGACGCTTAGCGGAGAAGCTGCTTCCAGACTCAGGGTGTCCAATATGATCGCAGGTACCTATGTGTTTCGACTTACCGCAGCTGACAAGAAGGGAGCGACGAAGTCGGATGATGTGACGGTCGTTGTTGCCGGCACGAGCTCGACCGCAAATAAGCCGCCCGTTGCGAATGCCGGACCGGATCGCGCTGTAAAACTCCCCGCCACATCCATCAAGCTCTCCGGCTCAGCATCAGACAGCGATGGTAAGATTACCTCCTACGCATGGATGCAATACGGCGGCCCGGCGGGTGCTGCAATCAGTGGAGCCAATTCACTGACACCGACGATAAGCGGTCTGAAAGCGGGCAACTATTATTTCAGGCTGACAGTCAAGGACGATAAAGGCGCCTCGCACTTTGACAACATGCTTATTTCAGTCAAATAGTATCTCAGTATTGTGTTTTAGTTTAGTTGAAAAGAAGAGCCGACCCGGTATTGGTCGGCTTTCTTCTTTGTCCACTGACTAATCATTCAAAGCATATCGCCACCCAGATCCCTTTCATTTACCCAGTTCTTCATCAACGGACCGTCACCCCCATAGAAAGGATCAGCATCCGGAAGGGGGACCTTTCGGATGTTCTCCTCCAATAAGGGACGATGCTCGGGTTTGCCGTAATGAATGTCGTAGGATTGTCCCTCGGGATAAGCTCCCATACACTGGAAATCGGATGTACTATCGACCTGACAATGCGCTACACCAGCTGGGATAACCACGACATCACCTTTCTCAAAGTCAAGCACGACACCGTTAGGTCCACCGAACTGGACGCGAGCTGATCCTTGCAACGCGACCAGCACCTCATGCGCGGTGCTGTGGAAGTGGTGATCGCTGTAGATAGCATCAATCCAGGAATTTGTCCATCGATTTGTTTCAAGCAATTCGCGGATTTCGGTCGAGTTGCCGTTGTTCGGATAATAGGCCTGTCGGTAAAGAAGCAAGGGCAGCAGCCCATTATTGGGAAAGGCGCCGTCCTCCGTGATTGTATTTCGGATGATATTGATCTTTTGCACCGGGTTGGTTACTTCAGTTAACGATTTCATAGTTTCTCGTGTTAAGGTTTGGTATGGCCGTTTGTTTCAATCAATAAGTAGCGTACAATGGCCGGTATACGTAGGAACCGTAAAAAAGCATTCCGACCAGGGGCGCACGGGTAAAGAACTCACCAAGCGGCGATATGATGACTGTAAAAAGGGAAACGATCTGGACTATCGGCCATTCGACCAGGCCGATCGAAGAGTTTACGGGATTGCTGACAGCGAACGGGATTGAACAGTTAGTTGATATCCGCGCTTATCCCGGAAGCCGTCGTTATCCGCACTTCAACCGCGAGAATCTCATTCAATCGATGGGGGCCGCAAATATTCACTATGTGCACATAGAGACATTGGGAGGGCGTAGAAAGCCACAGCCAGATTCAACCAACGATGCGTGGCACCATCCCGCGTTTCGAGGCTATGCAGATTATATGCAATCGCCAGCGTTTGTCGAGGCCGTGTCGGAACTTGAGCGCATAGCCGGTGAAGCACGATCTGCTTATATGTGTTCTGAAGCCCCGTGGTGGAAATGCCATCGCGCTTTGGTTTCCGATTACCTGAAAGCGCGGGGTTGGATAGTACTGCACATCATGGGACGGGGAAAAGTCGTAGAACATCCCTACACAGCACCCGCGCGCGCCACGCAGGGGCGGCTTTTTTATGATGCGTCTGATTCCTGAAGTCGCGGGTTCCGGTGGGAACGAAAAAAGCCTTCGCTATCAGTGCGAAGGCTTTCAGTGTGGTTTACCAAAAATGCTAGTTGAACACGGCGCTGCCGATCCGGACAGGCGATTCCTTCGTTCCAACGAGATTGACGAACTCAATGTCGCCGTATTTCTTTGCTTGGTCGAGACAGATAACTGCGCCAGCCTTCAGACCTAATTTTTCGCCATCAACAAGGGATGCCGAAGCAGGAACTACATACGTGCAGGTCTTGCAGTCCTGGATTTCTTCGTATGAGGTGTATATTCCGCTGATCGTCATACTGCCGCTTGTCTCCTTTGCTACCGCGAGATCGTCCGAGGTTCCGATCGATTGGTCGGGGGTGATTTCATTTTCGGCACATTGGGAAAGAGCGAATACTGCAAAAAATGCGAACAGGATATTCTTGAAAGGCATAAGGTTTTTTCTCATAGTCGTGGTGGTTTTTTAGCGCTGCTGTTACTCACAATCCGATAAGCGCTGCAATGATCTTTTTCCAAATTCTACAGACATCAGTTACAGGCTTCACTATCTCATGGACAAATCAACGTTTTGGTTTTAAACATGTGCAAATAAAGCAGACCTCAGTAGTTCCAGGTATTTCTGTTTGTCTATTTCCGGATTAGGGCGTTGTTCTGCACATAGGTTCGATGAATTTTTTAGTTTACTCCGGACGCGTCACAACTGAACCGGCAATATCCGTAACTGTCACACAGCCGCGATCATTCGGCGTCGCTCATTGTCATTGGGCAGGCGACCGAAACCCGCGCCCATATTGTCGAGCATGTGGTGAGGTTTGGCGGTCCCGGGTATCACGCAAGTCACGGAAGGGTGCGCGAGAATGAATTTCAGGAAGAATTGAGCCCAGCTTTGGCAATCAAACTCCTTCGCCCAAGAGGGGAGTTGTTTGCCCTTGACACGGCCGAACAATGTACCGCTCTCAAAAGGCTGATTTATCAGAACGGCGACTCCTCGTTCCCGCGCGAGCGGGAGCAATCTTTCCTCCGCATGGCGGTCCAGTAGGTTGTAGTTGATCTGAATGAAGTCGATCTTCTCGGTAGAAATAATCGACGCCAGACGCTCGTGTGCCCCCGAGGTGTAGTGCGTAAGACCTATGTATTTGATCTTGCCCTCTTCTTTCCAGGTTCGCAGTGTTTTCAGATGTATTTGCCAGTCAACGAGGTTGTGAATCTGCATCAGTTCGATCTGTTCCCGACCCATCAGACGTAGCGATTCGGTCATCTGACGGAGGCCATTATCGCGGCCGTTCGTCCACACTTTTGTAGCGATAAAGAGTTTGTGATTGACCTTGAGCTCGTGCGACAGGTCACCGACAACTTTCTCCGAGCGCCCGTACATCGGCGAGCTGTCAACTACGGTACCGCCTTGATCGAGCAGGGTCTTTAACACCGCCTTGAGCGGCTCGCGCTCATCTGACGTATTACCGATGTCGAAAGTCTGCCAGGTGCCCACGCCTACGGCGGGGAGTCTCTCTCCGGTTGAAGGTATCGGGCGTGTCAGCAAAGTGTTTTGTAGAAATTCATCCGGGCGCCCTAGTGAAAGCAGGCCGAGTAACTTTAGTCGTTGTAAGCTATCCCTTCTATTCATTGTTATCCGTTGCGCGTGATGTAAGTCACGTCCGGATGTACAATAGCCGCGTGGTTACCACACGGCTATTGATATTCCGACAAGAAGTTACCGAATCCGGTAGTTCTTGAATGGCAAGACGGTGCTTTTTCCGGGCATTTTCATCCGAGGCGGACGCGGCGTGCTCTCGGGCCGCAGCCGGCTTCCCGTCGTCGGCACCTGGATATTTCCGAATTTAAACGTTCCGCCCTCGACCAGGAAGCGGTGCACGATGGCGGGTGGATATGTCCCGGACTCTTCTGCCCAAGGATTGAGGTTTGCAGTTGAGTAGCTGGCTTCGAAGTATACTCTGTCCTCTATCGGCTCAACGACCCCGTCTTCAAAGTCGACAAAGCCCACGATGAAGTTCATCGGATTTGCCGTTCCTTCATAATACACATAGCTTAATCCGAAAGCGCCATCGGCAAAGAGTGTTGGCAGGAAGATAATCTCAATCTTGTTTGTAACGCTGGGGGTGATCGCCAGTGGGAGGAATGCGGTCAGATTGGTGGTATCCTCACCGACCCACAGGAACATGTCCATATCCACATCGGTATGAGCGTCATCCCACTGGAGGACTATCGCTGTACCGTCCTGTTCCTCGACTGTGATCACTAGTTTGTTGTTGGTTCCGGTTGTCACGCTCGCCGATTCCTTCAGCGTGATCTCTATTGTTTCATCATCCTCGAACATGAAGTCCACCAACAACTGGATCTCGATATCCGCCGTGGTAGCGCCGGCCGGTATGGTGAGTTGACCCTTTACGCCGTGGACGTAGTAGTCATAGTATCGCGACGGAACCTGATTCTGGAAGGCCCAAAGGCTGTCGATTGCGTCATTCCGTGTATTGTCATCGAAGTCTATTTTGATATCGTACTGAACAACGAGGTCGCTGCTGGCAGCTTTGTCCAGTTGCACCGGGATCTTTAGGCGCGAAAGTACGAGCTCCCCGCTCTGGAGTGCCACTGCATCGCGTTCGCTCACGGTCATGGTTGCAGCCGCGAACGATGCGACGTACTGGCTGTCGTCGTTCTTTATCGTGATAACCATCTCGTCATCCGCTGTCAGTTCGATCTCGTCGGTATTTGTGTCGATGATAGCGATCTCGATC
>JBIQJZ010000291.1:0-3805 GCA_044507115.1 Flammeovirgaceae bacterium
GGGTCGTACTCCAGGTCGCCACTGCCTTGAGCCCCGCCGCGAGTGCCTCGATCTCCTGGATGTCACTTTCGGTGCGCTCGAGGAATCTGGCGGTGAGATACCGAAGCGCGAAGTGATGTGCGTAAGTCTGAGCCAAGAGGGGCATCAGACGGCGCTGGTGTTGGCGGTAATTTAAAATCGGAACTTCAGGAGCCCCTTCCGGTCCGAATTGGCGTCGCTGGTCCCCATAGCGGATCGCAATCGTCAGGCCGGTTTTCGATGCTGCGAGACCCGACCTCGGAACCCCTATGCGCCCGCCCACGAGCGTGCCCAGCATTGTGAAGAATCGCCGGTTGTCGCTCGCAATCGGACTGTCGAATTTCCCGTCGTCCGTAATTCGCGCGAAACGATCCAGTAGATTATCGTAAGGGATCGACACATTCGTGAAGGAAATAATGCCATTATCCACTCCGTTGAGTCCCATTTTTCGTCCACAGTCGCGGATTGACACTCCGGGCGAGACGGTCCCTTTCTTGTCGCGTATGGGAACGAGAAACGCGCTGACACCGTAGTCCTTTCCATCCACCAGCATCTTGGCAAAGACCGTTGCCATCTGTCCGTGGCAAGCCGCGTTTCCGATAAACTCCTTTTGAGCTTGCGGGCTTGGCGTGTGGATCAGGAATGAGCGGGTGCCGTGATCATATGTCGCGGTGGTTTCAATACCCCGTACGTTTGAGCCGTGTCCCGTCTCCGTCATGGCAAAGCACCCTGGGAGTTTTAGCGAGCCAGCATCGCGAAGATAGGCGCGATGGTGTTTCTCCGTTCCCAGAAAATATATACTCATTCCGAAGAGCCCGAACTGCACACCGAACTTGATCACCAGGCTAAGATCGTGGTAGCTCAGTGTCTCCATGGTGGTGAAATATGCGGCCATATCATCTTCGCCGCCGTATTCCCGAGGGTAGCCGATTGCCCCAAGTCCCTGGTCCGCCAGAAGGAGGCACCATTCAAGAACCTTTTCCCGATATACGGATAGCTCACCCGTTTCGATCAACTTGAACTCAGGTTCGCTTATGAGTTTCTTGATTTTTTGAATGAGCGGTTCCTGTGCACCGTCCAGTAGCCGGCCCATTGTGTCAACATCAAAACTTGCAACCGTCGCGCGCCGCTGGGTGATCGTGTCTCGCGTCTCCGGGTGAAAGTGATAGAACGACTCCTGGTTAATAAGTCCGAGAGCGGCTTCCAGGTTTTCCATGGATTCTCGCACTTCCTCGAATGAGGCCTCCTCCGCAGTGCTACTATGCTTGCGGACGAGCATTAAGCCGATGTCGAATAGCGATGTGCTGCGATTGACACTTTTCGCGTCCAGCACTGCGCGAATCTCGGAAAGCCACTCCTTGAATTCATTCGGTCTGGGCGGCGAGGAAGGGTTCAGTTGCTCGAGCAACGTTTGCTTCTCGTTGTCGCTTAGCCAGCTCTGGGCGTTGATCGACTCCCTAAGTGACCGAAGTTCAGCAGGCGTGAGGAGCGTATCGGACCAAACCACATAGAGCACCGGAAGGAAGGTGTAGAGCTTTGGTCTTTCCTTCAAATGCTGCAGGAAGCTCATAGTTCCCGGATGCGGATGTTGCGGTAATAAACGGGAGCGCCGTGGTCCTGTAGCGAAATAGCACCTGACTTTGATTTATGCCAATCGGGGTAGTCAACCCACTTGCTATTGTTTTTTCGGTTCGCAAAGTCCTCGCTACTCTCATCATATTCGAGTACTTTTTCGCCGTTAAGCCAATGCTCCACATGTCCATTGTTGTAGACGATCCGGGCGGTATTCCACTCGCCAGCCGGATTGAGTTTCTTGCTCGGAGAAGCGGGATAGAGATCATAGCTGCTGGCGGCTTTCTGCGAATCCTTCAACTCGTCACCTGCCCAACCACCATCGTCAAGCACCTGATACTCAGGACCGGTCTCATAGTCATATCGGTATTTTGGATCCTCGACGACGTGGTAAAGGATGCCGCTGTTTCCACCGACTGACAGTTTGAAATCGGCGATGAGGTCAAAGTTGCTGAACTGGCGGGTCGTTACGAGAGATCCTCCCATCGCACCACTACCTTCGCCTAGACCTTCGCCGTCACACAGAATCGCACCGTCCCTGACACTCCACAACGGACCAATCGTATCTCGGTTGAAACGTTTCCATCCATCGAGCGTGCGACCATCGAATAACAACTGCCATCCTTCTTCCTTCTGTTGTGCAGTAAGGGTATTTGGTTGGACTTGTTCGCCGCCGGCGTCCGTTGATTCGGTCGATTCAGCACTTTTCTGACGGTTGCAGGATAACAGGGCGAGGCCGACGACGGTCATCGTGCACAAGAGGATAAATGTTCTTTTCACGGTAGTTAATTTAGCGATCCAATTTATCATTGTTTTGGCTCATGGGCAAGCGGACCTTTACTCGCCCCGTTCTCTTTCTTTGACAGTTCGACTACATTGAACACGATGCCACAGAAAGTCACCCAGATCAGTCCGCCGACATATCCAGCAGCGACATCACTTGGAAAATGTACGCCAAGGTATATGCGACTTACGCCAACAGTGATGATCAGGATCGATAATAAGGCGACAGCGATGATTCGCACAACACTATTCATCTCGTAGCGAACACAGAGGTAAATGAGAAAACCGTAGAACGCCATGGCGGACATCGAATGACCGCTCGGATAGCTCAGCGTATCCACTGCCACAAGATGTTCCAGGGTAGGCCGGGAGCGGTTGATCAGGCTTTTCAGAACAACGTTTGAGAGCGTCGACAACAACAAGACAAGGGACGTCTGAAGGACAAATTTCCAACTGCGTTTCCGCATATAAAAATATCCTGCCATCAGCGCCCCGATAATGACATACGCCAGCGCGTCGCCGAGGTGGGTTGTCGCCCGAAAAAACTCTGTCAGGTGATCGTTGCGCAGACTAATAATTCTGGTAGTAACCCAGTCGTCAAACCCCGCGAGTTCATTCTCTGCAAGTTCCTCAGTCAGTTCGACAAAACTTGTCAGTGCCGCGATGAAAAGAACTGCACCGATTAAAATGGCGATGTAGTACCGGAGATGCTCGTTCTTTGAGTGGAACTTGTCACGGATAAGGGTATCAAGCCACTGCAGGACATTCAGAAGCATTTGTCGTATCATCGGCGGCTCTGTATATGATCGCCACAATAAGCGTCATAATCGCCGAACGTGCAAGCCGAATGCCGGAGGAACCAGCGCCTGAAAGTGTTATTTTCGTCTATCTTTGAGCAAACCAAAACCAATATGTATTATGAAAATCAACAAGATTATGCTTCTGGCCGCGGCTGTGCTCACCTGGGCATGCGGTCAGAAAACACAGAGCGATGCTCCGGAGCAGTCCGGCGAAGAAAAACCGTCGGTAACCCTTACCAAGAAATGGGAGACGGAGCCAGTGCTGACGACATGCGAGTCTGTGTTGTACGATGACAAGAACGACAGGCTGTATGTGGCGAATATTAACGGTGGCCCCGCAGAAAAGGACAACAACGGATTTATATCCATTGTATCCTTGGATGGCAGTGTGACCAATGAGAAATGGGTAACCGGAATGGATGCGCCGAAAGGGATGGGCCTGCACAACGGCAAGTTGTTTGTGGCGGATATTGACAGAGTTCACGAAGTGGATGTTTCGACTGGAAAGATTGAACGCGAACATCGCGTGGAAGGCGCTGTCTTTCTGAACGACATAACCGTGGACAATGAAAAGGTGTATGTGAGTGATTCCCGTGGTGGATCGATCTATCTCATCGAAAATGGGGCGGTAT
>JBIQJZ010000292.1:0-3773 GCA_044507115.1 Flammeovirgaceae bacterium
GATGGCAACATGCTGCGTGGAACGAAATAGGCCCGTAAGAAATGTTATTCAACTACCATTGCCGGCAGGTGTGGAATTTCTTGCTTACTATGTGGATGATCGGAACCTCGGGCCGCTTTGAAACGTTTATGGAATATGGTGGCATCATTTTCTTATTTACCACCTTCAAATAGCGTATTATGGAGATCCTACTGATTGTGTTGTCACTGATTGCAGCATACGTGCTGTTTATTTCAGTCAGCTATCTTTTAATCCGCCTGATATTTCATAAGATCGAGGTGGACGACATTGATGACGTGCGGCCAGCCCGGATTCGGCCAAGGCGATATGATTCGCGAACCGCAACCGAGTTTGCAAAACAAAAGAACCTGGCTTATTAAGTCAGGTTCTTTTTCTTTTATCAGTTACCTTTTTTTGCGCCTAATATTCACTGGTCGCCGCTTTGCTATTTAGGTTGAAAGCGAGATACAGCTGTGCCACCTGGTTTTTCGAGTTTCCGAATAGTCTGCGTGCACCTGGGGATTCCGCGATGTTATTGAGCCCATAGTTATACCGCACGCCAAGCTGTGCAGCCTGGCCCAGGTTGAAGCCTATACCACCCGCCAGTCCGTAGTCCCAGTCAGAAAAGTTGTCGCGGTCGATCGTGTCGAACTCGTTGCTGGGATCGTTATCATTGTTCCTGATCTCCGCCCCAAGCAGATAAGCCCAGTACGCGCCAGCGTGGATCTCTGCAAAGTCACCGAGCTTAAAGACCGCCAGCACCGGAATGTCAATGTAGCTCAGGTTAAACTTTGTTTCGAACCGTGCGCTGTTACTGTTCACCCATGTGACACCCGTTCCTTTTGTAGAGAAGTTCACCTCCGGTTGAATTGCAAATGCTTCGTTGGCGAAGAGTTGTCCGAAGACACCGGCGTGCCATCCGATTCGTGCTTTGTCGTCGTGTACGTCTTTGGCGTATAGGTTACTCAAATTTAGCCCACCTTTAATACCCGCTCTGGCATACTGCGCGTGAGCTTCCGTCAATACAAACATTGACATTGCCATTGCGCAGACCATCATACTCACATTTCTCACTCGTTTCATCGTAGTTCAGTTTA
Source organism: Flammeovirgaceae bacterium (assembly GCA_044507115.1). Lineage (GTDB taxonomy): Bacteria > Bacteroidota > Bacteroidia > Cytophagales > Cyclobacteriaceae > Chryseosolibacter. The sequence continues at coordinate 1,098 of JBIQJZ010000292.1, forward strand.
GTTGGACATGTTGTCTGGTACGTGTAGTTGAAAGGATGTGCCATGTCCGGCTAGTCATCCGCCGGCATCGGCGAACGGTCAAAAATCGACTGTGAATGACGGAGCGTCAATTGTCACCTGCAGAAGTCGAAACCACCCGAAGGCGTCACGGACGAGTCGAATTAATTTGTTGTGGGGAGAAACTTCCATTTCGCGCTGCGCTCGCCCGCGTTTTTATACCAGCGTTACTCAGTACGAGATTTCTGGCACGCGATTTCGTAACGTACTATAAGCCGTCGTTGGAAGTTGGACGGCAGAATGAAATCAAATCCGGTATGAAGAGAAGACTGATTACGATGCTGATAGGAATTTCGATGTTCCTGCTGATGATGGGAATGCAACTTATGTAGGCTGCGACTCACCTCCGGCGAGTTATTCTTCCAAGGCCTGCACCCCGGGCAGGACCTTGCCTTCGAAGTACTCAAGGAGCGCGCCACCACCAGTTGATACGTAGCTAACGTCGTCGTTATAGCCAAACTTCGCTACTGCGGCAGCGGAGTCTCCACCTCCGATTAACGAAAACGCACCTTTTTGGGTTGCTGCAACCACGGCCTCGGCAACCTTCCGAGTGCCTTCGGAGAATTTCTCCATTTCAAATACCCCCATCGGTCCATTCCAAAGAATAGTCCGGGAGTCGGATATGATCTTCGCGAACACCGCCTGAGCTTGCGGTCCAATGTCGAGTCCCATCCATCCGTCCTTGATCGCGTTGTTGTTGGCGACATCCGTGTTGGCCTCCGCGTCGAACTTGTCGGCGATCACAGAGTCAATGGGAAGATGAAGTTCCACGTCTTTCTCCTTTGCTTTCCCAATAAGACTTTTCGCGAGATCGAGCTTATCTTCTTCCACGAGCGATTTTCCGATATTTCCTCCGAGTGCTTTGAAGAAAGTATAGGCCATGCCACCGCCGATGATGAGGTGGTCCACCTTGTCAAGCAATTGCTCGATGATCAGGATTTTGTCGGATATCTTGGCTCCGCCCATGATCGCTGTGAAGGGTGGCTCGGATGTCTCCAGCACTTTCTTCGCGTTTGCGAGTTCCGCGGCCATGACAAGGCCCGCACATTTTTCATCAAAGAAGCGCGCGACAATTGTTGTCGAGGCGTGCGCGCGATGCGCGGTTCCGAAAGCGTCGTTCACATAGACGTCGCCGAGCGCCGCGAGCTTCTCCGCGAACGTAGCATCTCCCTTTTCTTCCTGCTTGTAGAACCGCAGGTTTTCGAGTAACAGAACTTCCCCTGGCTTCAGAGCTTTTGCTTTGGCGACCGCTTCTGCACCGATGCAATCGGACGCGAATTGTACAGAACGGCCAAGCAATTCCTCCGTCGTTTTTAGCGTGTGTTTAAGTGAATACTTTTCCTCCGGCCCTTCCTTCGGACGGCCAAGGTGTGACATCAGGATACAACTGCCGCCGTCTTCCAGGATTTTCTTTAGCGTGGGTATTGTGGCGCGAATACGGTTGTCATCTGTCACCCGAAAGCTTTTGTCGAGTGGAACGTTGAAGTCTACGCGGATAAGAGCTTTCTTTCCTTTAAAGTTGAGGTCGTTAACTGTTTTCATGGTGGTCGCTGATTATCACACCGACTGCGGATGGTGAGGGCGAATTTAGCAAATGATCCGGATGCGGGGACGGATTTGTCAGTTTTTTCGGAGTGCTCAATCCCCGAAGCTGATTCCGAGTCCACGAGCGGCGCTGACAAGAAACGAATCCTTGTCCACGAGTCGCAGTCCGCGCACTGCCTCTTCAAGTTTGACTGCCGTGACTGCGTTATTCCGAAACGAAACCATCTGTCCGAATTTCTGTTCGAGTGCGAGTTCAAACGCCTTTACTCCCATGATACTGGCCAATACCCGGTCAAAAGCTGTGGGGGAGCCACCCCGTTGTACGTGTCCAAGCACAGTCTCGCGTATCTCCGCATTACAACCCGCGTCTTTGAGCTGTTTGGATAACGCGTAGGCGACACCACCGAGGCGCACATGTTCAGATCCGGTGGTTGATTCTCGCGTCGTCACCGTCCCTGCTTTTGGCAGGGCTCCTTCTGCAACGACAATGTTGGCGAAGCCGCGGCCTTTCCTGTAACGGAGATTCAGTCGCCGAACGATTTTGCGAATGTCGTAGGGAATTTCAGGTATCAGACACACTTCAGCACCGCCGGCGATCGCTGTGTGCAGTGCAATCCATCCGGCATCCCGTCCCATTACTTCCATGATCATCACGCGGTGGTGACTTTCCGCTGTCGAAACCAGTTTGTCAAAGCTATCGGTAGCGATCTGGACGGCGGTTTGAAAACCGAATGTAACATCGGTCGCATCGAGATCGTTGTCTATCGTCTTCGGCACGCCGATGATCGGCACTCCTTTTTCAAAGAGCGCACTTGATATCTTTTGGGACCCATCTCCGCCGATGTTGATCACTGCGTCGAATCCAAGATCTCTCAGCCGTTTTGCAAGTTCAGCTGTCCTGTCGACGAAGGCCGTGGTTCCATCGGCCTGTGGCACGGGGAACTTCAACGGATTGCCCTTGTTGGTAGTCTTGAGAATGGTTCCACCTTTTACATGAATGCCTCCTGTCTTGGCAGAAGTCAGCCGCATCAGTTCCGGGGGATCCTTGAATACCCCGTTGAATGCTTCAATGCT
>JBIQJZ010000293.1:0-3760 GCA_044507115.1 Flammeovirgaceae bacterium
AAGACATTCGAGATCAACCAGGTCACAAATCATCCCGCAAGGATCTTCGGTGAGATCGTTGCGCCCAAGCGAAAGGAAATCTTCTATCAGCGTGGTGATAGCGTCTTTTCTTCGAACGCCATCACGCGGGAAAGAAAACTGATCTATGTATTCCCGCAAGATTTCAAGGGACGGATCACGACGATCAACGCGGATGAGAGCTTACTGGCGGGTACGCAGGCGTCGCCAGTGAAGGACTCAATCTACCGTCTTCATCCGGATAAGGGTAGTTATTTTACCAGAATCTACGAAGCTAAGATCCCGCACACGCTCTTTACCCTGGATATAGAGACAGGGGAATTGGTTAGGCTGTACAGCGAGCGGGCGTGGCTGAACCATGTTCAGTTTTCTCCGACCGATCCGGATATGTTGATGTACGACCATGAAGGGCCCTGGCATCTCGTAGATCGTATATGGACGATCAATGTCAAGTCAGGAGAAAACCGACTGATGCACAAACGTACAATGCCGATGGAGATAGCCGGCCACGAGTTCTTCAGTCGCGATGGCAATACGATCTGGTACGATCTTCAAAAACCGAGGGGTGGGACGTTCTTTCTGGCAGGTGTTGACATAAACGCGATGGACACCAAGCTATACAGGCTGAAACGAGATGAGTGGTCGATCCACTTCAACATATCACCAGATCAGAGACGCTTTGCGGGAGATGGAGGCGATTCAACGCAAGTTGCGCGTGCAAAGGATGGCCGTTGGATTTATTTGTTTACACCTTCAGCTGATTCCCTGATATCAGAAAAGCTTGTAAACATGAAACACCATGGATATCGCCCGCTTGAGCCTAATCCTCATTTTTCTCCCGATGGTAAATGGATCATCTTCTGCTCGGATCTCGATGGCACCGCGCATGTTTACGCAGTAAGCATTGAGTGACGCTGTTCAGTGTGGGTGGATTTTTACTCGCGCCCTTTACACTCGGTGAGGATCGCCGATACATCGTTAACCTCGACAAGCCCGCGTTCGTGGCTCCAGTTATTGTAGATGTACGTAGCGATCTGCGCTACTTCGAGGTCAGACAGACTTGACACGCCTGGCATTGGCTGATTGAACTGGACACCGTTGACGATCAATTCCCCGCGCGTGCCGTGCCGCATGAGGCAAATAACTTCCGCAAAGTGTTTTTCCATGTAATCCGATGTGTTCAGGGGCGGGTAAACCCGCCCAAGTCCTGAACCATCTGACTGGTGACAATTCGAGCAGTGGTTTGCATAGAGCCGCTCACCTTGCACGTAGTATTGTCTGAACTTTGTTGAGGATCCGTCGCCGCATCCCTGAAGGCAGGCGACCAGCATCACGATGGCGATAGCCACCGAGACGTGGCCATTGTGGATGTAAAGTCTTTTTAGAATAGTGTTGATCAAGACTGCATTTGTAAAAGCGTGCGCTGATACAGGTTACTCCGCTTTCAGAACCTGAATATCGTTGATGAGTTGCTTCACCTCGTCTTCGTCGGTGCCATCGTATTTTCCGCGTATGCGTCCGTGTTTATCAATCAGCAAAAACGCTCCGCTATGGATGAAACCGTCGGTTTCAGACTGATCTTCCATGGCCGTGACGAAGTAGCTTGTTTGCGCCAGATAGTAGATCGAGTCTTTGTTCCCGGTTAGAAATCGCCATTTCCTGCTTTCAACTCCCAATCGTTCGGCGTAGTCGCGAAGGAGGCCGACAGTGTCGTACTCAGGATCGATTGTGTGTGATATGATCATGACGTCCGGATCGTCTTTTGTTTTGTCGTAAACTTTTTTCATTTGCGTTTTCATGATCGGGCAGATCGTTCGGCAAGACGTGAAGAAAAAATCGGCTACATATATCTTCCCGGCTACAGTGGCGTTCGTGACAAGGGAACTATCCTGATCAAGCAATTGGAAGTTTCCGATCGTGTGATAGATGGTGTCGGTAGGTGTTATGTCTTTCTCCCCGAGAATCGGAAGCTTTCGCTCCTTTTGTTCAATGCACGAAGAGAGTAGGGTGATCAATCCGAGTGCGATCACGACTGATCGAACTGACACGTACTTCGTTGTATGAGATTTGTTATCGATTGCGTTCATTCGTTCTTGCGATATTTCTTGTATAACCTGATGCCGGATACAATGAGCAGTGTGACAATTGCCAGTCCGGCTATACCCCAGACCATGCTCATACTGTTTTTCAGCACGATTATAAAGACAATGCTGATCAGAAGCAATGTTGCTACCTCGTTCCAGAATCGCAGCTGCTGAGATGAATAGCGTATATTACCTCTCTTGATATGATTAAACAAATACTGGAGAGAAAAGTGATACAGATACAACATCAAAACCAGGGTTAGCTTAATGTGCATAAAGCCGTGTTGCAGCCATTCCGGCTGATTGATGATAAGGGCCGCACCCATGCCTAAGGTTATGACGGCGGACGGCCAGGTAATCCCGTACCACAGGCGCGTACTCATCATCGTGAGTTGTCTGATCAGGATAGAGCGCTCTGGCTCTGCTTTCTGGTGGCACTCGACCAGGTACACCAGCAGCCGTGGCATGTAGAACAGTCCGGCGAACCACGTAACAATGAAGATTATGTGGATGGCTTTTAGGTACAGGAACGTCATGATGCAAATGTGTGGAGAGTTGGCCCATCGCGCAAGCATTAAGGGGCAATAATCTGTTCGCCGATGTTGTTATGACCTTACTGCCAGGGCTCCGGCAAGTCGTCTGCCGTGTCAATGTCCCGCAATACGGGAAGTGTTGTGTAGCTCAGACCCAAGAAGTCCAGGTCGCGCAACGTGTCATTGAAGACGCTTCCAGTGCCCCATTGTTTATTCCGGAACACTTCCGGGTGCAGGGATTGCATTCCAAAGAGGTAATAGCCACCGTCGTGGGCAGGTCCAATAACTGCATCTGCATGCGTTAGTGAATCAAAGGCTGAGGTTAGGATTTCTCCCGTAAGCGCCAGGCAGTCTGTGCCGATGATACATATATTCCCGTAGCCTTCTTCAAACCCCCATTGAAAGGCGTTGCGCATACGCTCGCCGAGATCTGTTCCCCGTTGAGTTTCTTTCTGGAACACGGAGTCACTCCATAGGTCTTCCCGCTCGATCGCGTCGGAATAGAACACGACCTTGCTGACGGGTACCGTCTGGACGACATCGCGTGTATACGTCGCGAGCGTGTTAAATATTTCCAGGGCACGCGTATCACCGACCGTTGCTGCCAGTCGGGTTTTGACGGATCCAAGTACCGGATTCCGGTAGAGGATTATGATAAGTGGATTTGTCGTTGACGCCATACAGTTTCAGAAAGCAAGAACAGGAATACAACCGCATACTCCAGGGCAATGACCAGGTAGTTTTCTGTGTAGCCGGTTTCTCCATATCCCGCATAAGTCAGGAAGATGACACCCGTCCAGATGACAACATACTGATACCCGGCAAAAATCGAAACCACAAGCAAAGTGATAATATACCACGGATGCAACGTCGTTGTGGACAGAAAGTAGATGAGGAGGCACCAGGTCATGCCTTTGAAAAACTCACCGTCGATTTTGTCTGAATATTTGAGAATCCAAGAGGTGAACGACACTTTGAGGATCAGGACCCCTGCAATCAACGCGAGGACAGGACCGGCGTATTGGATGATGTTGAACCCCGTAAACCAGAAACCGACCGCCCTGACGAGGTAATAAACGCTTGCAGTGAATTCGAAGTACTGGAAATAATATCCGAGACTGGTGG
>JBIQJZ010000294.1:0-3753 GCA_044507115.1 Flammeovirgaceae bacterium
GGTGCTTGAAGATGTAAAATGGTATCGACTGGCGACGGAGAAGGCCAAGATGGAGAACCGGAACTTCCAGGCCCGCCAGGGTGATCTCACCGGCGGTCAGGGAAAGAACACCGACTTTAGCGGGGGTCCCGAGCCACTTACATTGACGGCAACGGAACCGCATCTGTATGGCGAGTTTCGCAGCACCGTGGACGACAAGGAGATCATGGCAAAACTCCGGAACAAGAACATCTACGAACTCACAATCGCGAACAAGGGCGGGCTTGTGATGCCGGTCGTTATTGAATGGACGTACAAGGATGGAACAAAAGAGACGGAAGTGATTCCTGCTGAGGTCTGGAGATTAAATGAACAGCGCTTTCGAAAGGTATTCATTAAAGATAAGGAAGTCACGCATATCATGATTGATCCGAACCTCGAAACAACCGACATCAATATTCAAGACAATATATTCCCGAAACTTCAAAAGCCCGGGCGTTAGGTGCAGTATCCGTACCAGGGCGGCAGAATGCGTGACTGGTTGCGGTTTGACTATTTCAAAAATGTAAGTGGTATGTGTATTTCTGTGAAGAGCAGATTCATCTTCGCCATTCTGGCGATGTCAGTGATGGCTGGCGCGACAGCACAAGTGCCCGGGTGGGGCGGTAGATTTGAACAACTTGATGGTTTGTTGCCATCGCCTAACTCATATCGCACTGCGTCTGGCGCTCCCGGGCCTGCATATTGGCAACAACGGGCGGACTATGTGATCGACGTGGAGGTCAACGATGAAACTCAGGAGTTGACGGGACATGAAACCATCACATACCATAATAACTCCCCCGAAAGGTTGCGCTTTTTATGGCTTCAGTTGGACCAGAATATCTTTGCTCCGGACAATCTGACTTCAAAATCAGCGTCGGGACATTTGCGCGATTCACTCCCGGCAGGGCTTCTGCAAGATGTTGCAGGCGTAACTGTCTCGGATTACAAAGGTGGCTATACGATCAAGTCTGTGCGCGATAATGAGGGCACAGCACTGAAGCACCTGATCAACTACACGATGATGCGGGTGGACTTGCCGAGTCCGCTTGAACCCGGCGGTAAATTCACATTTTCAATTGACTGGAGCTATACCGAATACAACCGTCAGATCTTCGACGGGCGCGGAGGATATGAGTATTTCCCGGACGATGGCAACTATGTCTATACGTTTGCGCAGTGGTTTCCACGGATGTGCGTGTTCGATGAATACGAAGGCTGGCAAAACAAGCAGTTCCTGGGAAGAGGGGAGTTTGCGCTGACGTTCGGCAACTACAAAGTGCGCATCACTGTTCCCTCCGATCATGTTGTCGGAGCGACAGGATGGTTGCAGAATCCAGACGACGTACTGACGAGGGATCAGGCGGAGCGTTTCCGTCGCGCGCAATCGACGTTTGACAAACCGGTTATGATTGTGACGGAAGGAGAGGCGCGGAAAAAGGAGAAACTACGCTCACCAACGAAAAGCACGTGGGAGTTTCATGCAGAGAACGTGCGTGACTTTGCGTTCGCGAGTTCGCGGAAGTTCATCTGGGATGCAATGGCTGTGAAGATCGGTGAAAAGACGCCACTTGCTCAGTCGTTGTACCCAAAGGAGGGAAATCCCCTCTGGGAGCGCGAGTCAACACGGGCCGTGAAGAACACGCTGGAACTGTATTCCGAACGCACTATCGACTACCCGTATCCCACGGCGTACTCCGTTCATTCGGCAAATCAGGGAATGGAGTATCCGATGATTTGCTTTAACTACGGCCGTCCGGCCAGGAACGGCAAATATTCCCAGCTAACACGCGCGGCCATGATAGAGGTCATCATTCACGAAGTCGGACACAACTTCTTTCCGATGATTATCAACTCAGATGAACGTCAGTGGAGTTGGCTGGATGAGGGGTTCAATACGTTCCTCGAGAATGAGACCATGCGACTTCGCTATCCCGACCTTGCGAACATGAGAGCGACCCCGATTGGAGTAGCGCCTTATATGGGAGGCGACAAAACTGGAATGAGGCCAATCATGACGATGTCAGACAATATTCCGGAACAGCAATTTGGATACGCCGCATACTTCAAACCCTCGGCTGCACTAACGCTGTTGAGAGAAACAATCCTGGGCCCGGAGCTATTCGACTCTGCGTTCAAAGAGTACGCCCGCCGCTGGGCATTCAAGCATCCCAAACCAGCAGACTTCTTCCGAACGATGGAGGATGCCTCCGCCGTCGACCTCGACTGGTTCTGGCGTGGATGGTTCTATGGAACGGAACATGTGGACATAGAAGTAGCCGACGTGAAGTGGTTCAGATTGAACGCGGAAACGCTATCCGGCACCGAGGCGGCCGGTGGAAGCGCAGTCGACGACTTCACCGATGGGCCACGAAGGTTTACACTGGTTGACACACCTGCTCAACTCCGCGGCGAGTTTCGCAGCGAGATTGACGACAATGCAATCCGTTCACAACTCGAAGGAAAGAATATCTATGAAGTGACTTTCGTAAACAAAGGAGGTCTCATTAGTCCGTTGGTGATTGAATGGACTTACCAGGACGGATCAGCGGAAATCCAGCGAATCCCGGCGGAGGTGTGGCGATTGAATGAGCGACAGGTCACGAAAACCTTCATTAAGGAGAAGCAGGTGGTCAAGATCGTGCTCGACCCGAACTATGAATTGGCCGACGTCGACGCAACGAACAACAAGTTTCCGAGAACGCAGCGTGGGAGGTAAGTTATGGTGTCGATTCCGGCTCTGCCCAGACAACGATGTTGTCGCCAGTGATCCAGGTTTTGAATTTACTCTGATAGCGTCGCTCAACTTCGAAACGACGGACCTTCAACGAAGGTGTGAGCAGACCGTTTTCAATGGTCCACGGTTCGGGTAGCACGACGACGCCATCGAGCTGCTCGTGCTTTTCCAACGCGGCGTTTACGCGGCTCACTTCTTGCTGCATTTCAGATTCAACTTCACTGCGACTCAGCGATTTCGCGGCTCCTGACAGAACAACGAGTGCAATCGGCTGAGGCAACCCCGTACCTACTACACATACCTGGTCGATTGCGCTGGTCGAGAATCGTGTTTCAATAGTCGCGGGCGCGATAAACTTACCCTTTTCCGTCTTGAACTGATCCTTGACCCGTCCAGTCAGTGTGAGGAAGCCTTGCGGATCAACGGTTCCCTGGTCACCTGTCCGAAGAAAGCCTTCTTCCACCAGTACAGCCTTGGTGGCGTCAGGATCTTTGAAGTAACCTTTCATCAGTGCAGGGTGGCGAACGAGCACTTCGCCTGTCTCATCTAGTTTTACCTCGACTTCAGGCCACGGCTGCCCTACTGCCCCGTTCCGTACGAGGCGGAAATTGGCGTGGGAGTAGGCGCAGTTCTCGGTCATGCCGTACATCTCACGGACCTCGATTCCGATCTGGTTGAACCAGGTCAACAAACTGACTGGGGTCGGCGCGGCGCCACACACCACGATCTTCGCTCTGGAAAGACCTAACTTGGAGATGATTGCACGGCGCAGGAGGATATTGATGCCCGGTATCGCGAGCAGCCGCTCGAGTTTTTGAACTGATATCCTGGCGAGCACACCATCGCGGAATTTGGAATAGATGCGCGGTACCCCGCCGAAGATAGTCGGTTTCTCATGCCGAAGGTCGTCCTGGAACCGGGTGATCGATTCGGTGAACGAGATGGCGCTGCCCGACGAAATAGCAACCATCTCCATTAGCGCTCGTTCTGCGATA
>JBIQJZ010000295.1:0-3714 GCA_044507115.1 Flammeovirgaceae bacterium
ATGATCCGGAGATTGGTGCGCAAGATCCAAATCTGCAAGAGTCATTCTTGTTTGCACGAGGTATTGACGGGGGACAGTATCCCCAGCCGAGAAGTATTATCCTAGGCGTTCAGATTGGATTTGAATAACTCAAATGGGAATCATCATGAAAAAGAAAATAATCTTCACATGGGTTGCGCTGACGCTCTTAACCAGTGCCTGTAACGAAGACATTCTTGAAATAAAGAATCAAAGTCAGTACAGTGATGCGACTTATTTCCGGGAAGCGCCCCAGTTCAATGAGGCTGTCATAGCAACGTATGCTACGTTGCTGATGAACGGCTTGTACTCGCGCGATGCCTATTTCATATTCGATCTGATGGGCAATGACGCGACGAACAACATCTTCCTGCTGGGTGATGTTGCCCAGTTTCAGGATTACAGCTTCGGACCTGCTCAGCCGCAGCTGACAGATCTTTGGAAGAGTCTCTATCGGATGATCTTTCGCGCGAATCTGGTGATCGCTAAAGCTGCCGAATGGGACCCTCCGCTGTCCGGAGACCAGGCATTGAAAACGCAATATGTCGGTGAAGCATATTTTCTTCGCGGATATGCGTATTTCATGCTTGTCAACCTCTGGGGACGCGTACCACTGAAGCTAGCGTTCGAAGATCAATTAGTTGCATCGCCTCGAGCGGAGAGTGTTGCCGATGTTTGGACAGTGGTTGAAAGTGATTTCACGAACGCAATTGCCGGGCTTCCGGTTAGCCACGCTACCGCTGACCTGGGACGTGCTACGAAGGGCGCGGCGATTGCTATGCTTGGCAAGGCTTTCCTCTACCAAAAGAAGTACGATGATGCGGAGGAGCAATTCGAATTGCTGCAGACTGCACCGTTCTCATACGAGCTGAATTCCAGCTATGACGATCAATTCAGCGAAGCAAATTCCGGAAGCGTGGAGACTGTTTTTGATGTGCCGCACCGCTGGGAAGACTGGGGTGTCGGCAATCAGTATTACATGTTTGGTGGACAGGAGGCTTGGGGAGGTTTGGCCACGCACAGTGGTCGCGCGATGGAATACGGTTGGAACGACTGGAACAACGTATTCGTCTCCAGCACGCTAGTCGCTGCTTTTAAGTACGACGACGAAGATGGTAATGAGTACACTGATCCCCGCGCGGCATTCGTATTCTACGGCGATGCGGCCAGTGGTGGCGATACTGATTTCTGCCATGCTTGTACAAAGGCCGAGAAGGGAGGGGAGATACAGGATGTTTATGCGCCTAATCCTAACGTTGCAGGTCCCTATCCGTATCCTTTCGAAGCGAGCTCTGCGATTCGATATAATTGGAGAAAGTACGAGTCTTACGAGACGCAAGAATTCTACGGAGGCCCAGAAAGCAACATCAACACGCAACTGATTCGCTATGCGGATGTTCTTTTGATGCTCGCAGAAGCTTATATTGAGCAGGGGAAAGTCGAAGATGCGCGGCCATTGATCAACGCTGTACGTGCCCGATCAGGCGCATTCGAATATACTAGCCTGGGTTCTCAGGAGGAGGCCCGGGTAATACTCAGAAGAGAACGACAACTTGAATTTGCCGGTGAGCAACTTCGTTGGTTTGATCTCGTACGGTGGGGTGTAGCCAAAGAGGTGTTGAACGAAGAGAAGCAGGCACAACTCGGCAAGCGCCCATTCCAGGATAAGCACGTTTTGTTGCCCATTCCACAAATTGAGAGAACGACGAATCCGCAGGTTGCGGAAGATGTTTCCAACGATTGGAATTGACAGCGATATTCATTTAGGGGGGCGGTAGTAGCCGCTCCTCTAATTGACTGGATGATCAGGATATTTACTTCTGGCAAGCATGAGCGACATCATCTTGTGGGACAGCTTCAGACGCGGCGATGCCAAGGCATTTGGGTCGATCTATCACACCTATGTCCAGGATCTTTACCACTACGGATGCCGGCTGACGTCCGACAAGAAACTAGTCGAAGACGCGATACAGGATATGTTCATCGAACTGTGGAAGCGACGTACAGGCCTCGGAGACACGGCTTCAATCAAGTTCTATCTGTTGAAGTGCCTTCGTCGGCGTCTCGTAAAAATGATCAGCTTTGTCGATGCCGTTGAGCTGACGCCAGACTACCATTTCGAGTTCACCAATTCGACAGAAGCCGACCTTATTGCAGCTCAAAACAAGGAGTACCGCGTTAGGGAGCTTTACGACTGCCTGAGTTTCTTGACCAAGCGGCAACGCGAAGCGATCTATCTGAAGTACTATCAGGGTCTCAGTATCGAAGAGATTTCTGCGATGATGTCTCTGAGTCTGAAAGGCACCTACAATCTGTTATCCAAGAGTATCGTGGCGCTTCGGAAACGCATTTCGCAAACCGGGATTCGGAAAATACGCCGCATCGGGTAGTCTTGAGACATTCTTTATACGCTGATTATCAGTCTTTTAGCGCTTGCTGCGCATGCGGCGACATTTCCCGAATAATTCCTGCGAAGTACAGAAGATTTTATAATTTTGAGCCCTGTTTTGCGGGATGTAGCACAGCCCGGTAGTGCGCTACGTTCGGGACGTAGAGGTCGCTGGTTCGAATCCAGTCATCCCGACTTCGCTCGCCATAGCTCCGCTTCGGAGCGACGGCGAGCTCACCCTCTTATTCACACCACACTGTTGCCATATTCGAGGGCGCTTCAACTCGTATCTTGAGAACCGATCCGTCGACGGAAGCAGGTATCTTGAACCGAAAGCGGCCATCTGAGACTTTTGCCGTTCCCGCGAGTCGATACACATCCTGACCGCCTTCTTTGAAATTGTTTGTGTTTGCTACCATGATACGGACTTCGCCTTGGGAGTCGATCACGTCCCACGTGAGCCTTACCACGTTGCGATGACGATGTGATTTCAAATTTGAGACAGAGATCTTGCCGATGAAGGGAACCCCGTCCAGTTCTTCCAGTATGGGGCGCGGGACTTCGATTCTCATAAAGCGAAGAATGCTCGGCATGATATCCGTTATCGCCGGTGTTTGCTGAAAGCGGGCGTTGAGATTCGCGACATTTGTAGCAATCCAAATAGTCCGCTCGCGCTTCGACTGTCCACCGTGATCCTTTCCATCCCTGGCCCGACGACCGTGGTCGGTGGTAACGACCAGCATCCATTCTTCCCCGTGAACCTTCTGACGTTCTTTCACAGCTTCCCAGATTCGGCGTACCTGAGCATCCGCTTTTTTCACTGCGTCGAAATACTCCGCGCCATCACCGTACATATGCCCCATGTCGTCCGTGAACTGCAGGTATACCCAGGAAAGGTCCGGACCCCGTTCCGCGATGTAGCGCGCGGCTTCCGTCGAAACATGCTCATCGATGTCGAATATGAAAGTCCGGTCATCCGTATGCGGGAACTTCTCTTTGTCGAGCTCGAAGCCGTCGAAGGCGTAGTCCACCCTGAAATTCCCGGCGTTGAAACGTCCGTCGCCCACAAGTTTGGTTCTGTTGTCCAGCCATGTTGAAAAGATGGCCGAGTGGAGGTCCGGTTTCGCGTTTTCCGCGATTCGAAAGATGTTCCAGTAATGGTAGTTTGGGGCCTCGATATCATTACCGTAAACGTTGTGTTTATGCGACCACACACCCGTCAGGAGGTGGTTGTAGCCTACTGCTGAAACCGTAGGTGATTGGCTGTATCGGTCCTTTTCGCCGCCGACATAGGCACGGGTGTATCC
>JBIQJZ010000022.1:0-25827 GCA_044507115.1 Flammeovirgaceae bacterium
AGACGATGCGACTGCGCCGCAGGCATCCGCAGGTTTCACCGTGAATAAGTCAACGGCAAACATCGGCGAAGAAATCCTGTTCACGAACACCTCCGAGAATGCTACCGCGTTCAAGTGGAGCTTCGGCGACGGAACAACCTCTAAAGACATTTCACCCAAGAAGGTCTATACTTCAGCGGGAACTTATGTCGTGAGCCTGCTGTCGACGGGAGCAGGTGGTTCGACTGTCTTCAGTATGGAAATTGTCATTCTGCCCGATCCTGAGCTATTCTTCATTGAGGCCGGTACTTCGCGGATCAGCCGATTTGGCGTCAACAATCCGGATAACGTTTCGAGTTTCCTCGATATCTCCGGTTTCTCCGGTGTGGGCTTGGCTTATGACGCCGTCAATGAGAAGGTCTACTTCAGCGATTTCGAAGTAACTGGCGAAGGAAAGATCTGGCGTGTCAACCTCGACGGAACGGATCTCGAGGAAATTGTCGGAGGACTGTATGAGCCCTATCAGATAGCCCTGGACGTCGCCGGCGGCAAAATCTACTGGACGGATGAAGAGGATGATGATGGCGTCGGACATATCGGTCGTGCGAATCTCGACGGCTCAAACAGGGAAAACATTGTATCGATGGATGGTGCTCAGTTTAGATCAATTTCCCTCGATGTTGAGAATAACAAGATGTATTTCTACGAGGTTTGGTATGAAGATATCTATGTGGCAAACCTGGATGGTTCCAATGTTACACCCATTCTCTCCGGCGTATGGGGATACGGTCTTTTTGTAGACACCGTGAACGATAAGATATACTTCGATGATCAAAATGATGAATTGTTGCTGCGCGCCGACCTCGATGGTGGAAACGTCGAGACCATTGACGACAACGGCTCCCGTATCTACGGGATCGCAATCGATCATGATAAAGGAAAGCTTTATTGGTCGGGCAGAGATTCTGGTGCCATAACTCAGGCAAATCTCGACGGATCACACAAGCTTGTTCTTAAGTCGGGGTTAGCAAGCCCGCGCGGATTGTTTTTGAAAAAATAAACCTGTAGCAGATGAAAAACAGAATTTGTGTTCTTCTAATTGCGTGTGTTGGCATGGTGTGGCTGCAGGGGTGTGGCGACGACGGTTTCCCCGTCCCTCCGGCCAGTACGGTTCCTAAGTTTTCGCAGGAAATAGATAATGATGAATTTGCTCCAGCGACCGTGACTTTCAAGAATGAGAGCATTGTTCCTGATCGCGCCGGCGTGGTAACATATCTCTGGAATTTTGGGGACGGCACTTCTTCGAAAGAGGAGAATCCAGTTCACATCTACACAAATCCCGGCGTTTATAAAGTCAACCTCGTGGTTGTGACGGAGTCGTCGCTTGAGATCAATGAGTTTACGCAGACGCTCGTGATTAAGGATCCCAACGCGACGGGAACCCCTGTGTTTTTCACGAATGGGAAGACCGTCTTTACCGCGCTGATAAACGAACATGAACCGGTGCCCGCTTCGATCGGGATTACGACGTTACAGGATTCGTACGGCATGGTGATCGACACCGTGAACAACAAGCTGTACATGTCCGACTACGGAGCAGACAAGATTTTTGTCTCCGATCTCGATGGAAAGAATTTCAAGGAATTCAGATCTGGGATCGGTGATCCGAACGGCTTGGCTATTGATTACGAGAACAACCATCTTTACTGGGACACTGGTAACGGTATCCGCCGGGGTAACCTGGATGACGACAATCTGGGACAGTTTGAGGATTTCGTGACTGGCCAACCGAATGACCCGGAAGGTCTCTCCATTGATCCAGTTAACAAAACGCTCTACTGGAACAATTACGACGGCGGCGTGTGGATGAAAAAATTGGACGGCACAGGAGAGAAGGAGATCGTAGCAGGAGGCCAGGGGGGCGGAAGTATCATTGTAGTGGGAGATCGAATATTCTTTGATGAGTATATGGCGTCCAACGATATCTATTTGAAATCTGCCAATCTCGATGGAACAGGTGTTGCTACCGTTGCAACAAGTATCACCCGACTGGTATACGGCATCGCCTACGACAAGTACGAGGACAAGATATATTGGGTTGATCGGAACAAAAGCACGATCATGCGCGCCAACCTCGACGGCTCTCAACCGGAGCCCTGGCATGTTGGCACGAGCGCACGTGGTGTTGTTATTGGAAAATCGGCGGAGTAATGAGGAAATTCTTTGTGCTTGCGCTACTCGCGCTACTTATTGTTGAAGCAAGTGTGGCGCAGCACAAGGCTTCAAAAGGAAAGCTTTTTATCATCGGTGGAGGTTCGCGGCCCGATGCGATGGTGGACAGGATCATCGATGAAGCGGGTCTGCGGCAGGGTGGCTACGGTGTCATCCTGCCCATGTCGAGCAGCGAACCTGATTCGTCTGTGTACTATGCGAGTTTGCAGTTTATCAAACGGGGAGTTACCGCTGTTTACGGCCTCAACTTTGAAAAGGGCAAGATGTATTCACAAGCGAGGCTTGACTCGATTCGCAATGCGAAGTTGGTGTATATCTCTGGAGGCGATCAGAACCGGTTTATGGATGTTGTACGAGGAACTGACATCGAGAAGGCTATTCATGATGCCTTTCACCGGGGAAGTCTTATCGGCGGCACCAGTGCAGGAGCTGCTGTGATGAGCAAAGTTATGATCACCGGAAATGAATTGAAGCACCCTGACTACCGCTCCACGTTCCGGACGATCGAAGCGGAAAATATTGAGACGAAACCTGGACTTGGCCTTCTTCCCGGTGCGATCGTTGATCAGCATTTTTTATGGCGAAGCAGACACAACAGGCTAATCAGCGCCGTTATTGAGTTTCCGGAATTGATGGGTATCGGCATTGATGAATCTACCGCTATCCTTGTGGTCGGAAATGAGGCTGAGGTGGTTGGTGATGCACAGGTAGTTGTTCTGGAGAATAAGAAGAAGTCAAAGGTGGTGCGCAACGGGAAGTTGGGTGCGAAAGACATAAGGATGTCGGTGTTGTTGCCGGGAGAAAAGTTTAAAGTAACCTCACCCCGCGGGTGAGGTTACTTCTCCACTTTGTTGTAAGCAAGTCTGTATAGAAGCACAGCCGTTCTCTTCGTCTGCATCGGCAGGGTACGCGGATCGGCTTGTTCGTTTACCGTGTGGCCACCAGAACTTCGCAGACCCAGTCCGTCCATCGCCATGTCGACGTACCCGGACGTGAAAGAGATGTCAGCTGCGCCTGCATCTCTCGGGTTGACTGCCCGTACCGAACCGTATCCAAGGTCGTTGCTGACGTTGTTAAAGTAGGAGAGGAGTTTGTAGTTTTCCTGGGTGGGTGCGAGGGGTGGGTACCCTTCACCAAAGGCAATTTCCGCGTGTGTGTTAGGAAGATGTTGCGAGGTGATCTCCTTCATCACCGACTGCGCTTTTGCCAACTGTTCAGGTGACATTGCGCGAATGTCGCCGGTGACAACAACATCTTTTGCTACAATGTTATTCTTTCCGCTTGCTGTCCCGCCATTTTCATTTTCGTTGTACTCCACGGCTGTGCCGCCGAGGATTACACCCGGATTAAAGGTGAGGTTGGGCTCGGTCGAAAGTGCATTGTAGAACTGGTGCAGGATCCGGGATGCTTCATAGATAGCTCCGGCTCCGACTTTCTCGGTAAACACCTGTGAGGAATGAGAGGGGATACCGGTGACTTTGAGAATCCAGTCGGAGGAACTGCGGCGCGCGATGTTGGCTGTTTCGAAACGACCATCGCCGTCCTCGAACCCGATGGCGATGTCGGCACGCTTCGCCGCTTCTATGAGGTCATGTCTGGCGACTGATAGCGGCTCTCCGCTGAGTTCTTCATCGCCACCCAGTACCACGATGATATTCATGTTTTGCAAAACACCTGCGTCTTTTAGCGCTTGTAGCGCATGAATCATCACGACGTTTCCACCTTTCATATCAGCGGCGCCGGGCCCCTGGACCGTAGAATCATTCACGGTTGTGAATCGCTGAAAAGGACTCGAGGGTTCGAAAACGGTGTCGAGGTGCCCAATGAGAAGGATGGTCTTGTCGCTCCTGGCTTTTCCGGTGCTGATGTGTTCGGCGATCAGGTGGCCGGCCCGATTGAAGTGCTTCCCGTCTACCCACCGTGTCTGAAACCCGAGGGCATCAAGACGAGCGCGAAATACCTGACCGACTTTATACACACCATCGAAGTTCATCGTACCACTGTTGATGTTTACGACATCTTCCCAAAGCTTCAGTGCCTGCGGGTTGTGCTGATCTACGGAGGCGACAAGCTTTTTTTCTGTGCGATTAAGCTGAGCCTCGACAGGTCCGGCCATAATCAACAGGATGAGGCACATACTTCCGATAGTGAACGAGCGCATAGTATTGTCGGGCATGGTAAGTTTAATTTTTGCACGAAGTTCAGATAACCATATGTCTTTTACAAATGGTGGTAAAGGAACTCGACTGGGAGACCGCTGGAGCAAAAAAAAGTGGCAGTGATAAATCACTGCCACTGGTGCGATTGGGCCAACTTAGCAAATCAGTAGCTAGGATTCTGCACCAGGTATCCCGGCATGTCCGATGCGCCGTCGATGGCGGACTGCGGAATCGGGAATATCCGCTTGTTTTTGTCGGAGTTGGTTTTCTCCGTCCAGGTATCTTCGTATTTGCCGAAGCGAATCATGTCGGTGCGTCTGATCATCTCCCAGTACAGTTCGAAGCCGCGCTCGCGGAACAATATATCGAGATCAATTGACTCTAATGCCGGGGGCGCGAAACGAGCCGTACGCGCCGCACGGATTGCGTTGACGTCGGCCAGTGCGCCGGGGGCGTCTCCGTTGCGCAACTTTGCTTCCGCGCGCATCAGATAGACATCGGCGAGTCGCACAATCGAAATATCCGCTTCACCGTAGTTTCGTCCGGATTGCGACTTCTTGCTGAACTCATATTTCAGTACACGATAGCCGGCGCTGTACGCGCTGCCTTCGGTAGTGAAATCTACTTGCTCCGTGAAATCTACTTTCCGGGTCTTATCGGCTCGGGTGATATTTCGCAGTTTGCTGATCTTATAGCCTGTGTTTCCGTCCCCGCAGCGTGCGAAGGGCTGGCCGTGAGCGGTGGTGATCAGGCCGTACTGCTGTCCTCGCAGGATTCCGCGGTCGTACTCGAATTCACTCGCGCTCATACAAGAATCCTCCGGGATGATCATGTTGTGCTTGAAGAACCGAGGGTCTTTCGTGGCAGGATCTTCTCCACCATACGCGCTAACCCATGTTTGATAGAAGTCGGATGTAATCGCAGGACCGTCGGTGCCGTTTGCTTGTGGAAATTCCGGCAACGGGAACTGGTCGCCTGAGAGTGAAAAGTACGCTAGCCGATTGTGTCCGTTGAGATCGGCGCGCTGATCCACAGCGAAAATTAACTCTTTGTTCGTGTGATTCTCGTCGTCGAAGATCTCGAAATATTCTGCGGAAAGCTGGTATTGGCTAGACTGAATAATATTGGTTGTGTATTCAATCACTTTGTCCATGTCAGCCTTGGTGAAGTCAAAATTGTCGGCGTAGATGTTTCGGTACACTGGGGCATTCAGGTGAAGGCGTGCCAGCAAACCCCAGACAGCTCCTTTTGTAATACGACCGGGGCCGACGTCGGTTCTAACACCTTCGAGAGCCGCGAGGAACTCTTGTTCGATGTAGTCGACCGCTTCACCACCGCGAAGGATCGTGGACTGTTCTGAGGGGTTTTCCTTTACAAATATCAATCCGAATAAGTCGAGACTCAACATCGAGTAGTATGCTCGCATCGCTCGCGCCTCAGCCAGATAGGTAACTGCGTTCGGATCGTCAATCGAAGGCAGACCGTTGATGGCCGACACAGCTCGGGTGACCCCCTGGACAACAACTGAATTCCACGCGTCGCGTATCCGGACGTGCGCACTGGTATACGTGTGGCGATGCATTTCAAGGTATATACCATTGTCGCCCCAGTCGGTTCCGCCGCGGTAGGGAAGAATAGCTTCGTCCGTCGATATCTCCTGCAGTGCGAAATAGTTGGTATGCAGGAACAGGTTTGGCAGCACTGCGTACACCGGCGCAATACTTCCGGCCGCAGCAAGGTCAGGCGTTACGCCTCCGGTGAGCGATTCATCCAGTACTTCTTCTTCTAAGTCGGTACAGCTGTTCATTGCCATCAGGAAAGTGAACAGAAATAGAAATATCTTTTTCATAAGTCGTGAACTCATTAGAATGTCACATTGAGGCCGGCCATAAATGTCCTCGCCTTTGGGTAGTTCATGTAGTCGATGCCATAGGATGTGATGCCGGCGCTACTCCGGTCAGTATTAACCTCCGGGTCGTAACCGTCATACTTGGTAATCAGAAGCAGGTTCTGGCCGGTGATACTCACGCGAAGTGCTTTGATCCATTGACCGATGCCCAGGTCCATAGTATTGAATGTATACGCCAGGGAGAGGTTGTTGAGTCGCAGGAATGCACCGTCTTTTAGATAGCGCGTCGATACCGAAGCTGAGTTGGTGTTACTTTCATTGGGGAACTCCATCGCCGCCGCGGTAGTATTTACCGATTTGGCCAGGCGTGCGCGGTAGAAGCTGGTGTTTGCTGTGTTGTCATATATCTTATTGCCGGAAACACCGTTGAAGTTTACCGATAGATCGAAGCGTTTATATCCCACACTTCCGTAGAAATTATAAAGTGTTTTAGGCAAAGCGCTACCGGCTACGACGCGATCCAGGTCATTGTCTTGTCCATCAGCTACAGCATCGCGGTAAATACTTTCTCCGTCTTCGTTAATTCCAAGGAACTCTTTCATATAGAATGTTCCAATTGGTTGTCCATTCATATATCCATTGATCGTAGCAGAACTTAGTCCGGAGCCTTGTGCCACTCCCGTGGTGATGAGCGTGTAAGGTGAGTTTTCAACGACGTTGTCGATAAACGTGATATTTCCCCCCAGGCCGTAGCTGAA
This sequence comes from Flammeovirgaceae bacterium, assembly GCA_044507115.1. Classification (GTDB taxonomy): domain Bacteria; phylum Bacteroidota; class Bacteroidia; order Cytophagales; family Cyclobacteriaceae; genus Chryseosolibacter. The sequence goes on from JBIQJZ010000022.1 coordinate 6,978, forward strand.
ACCGTTGGTTGCTTCGTGACGATAGTCGAGGGTAATTTCCAATCCTTTGTTTGTGATGGTCATATCCTTCACGTTCGTCCAGTAGGTTTCGGCGGGCTGGATAGGATCACCCGGGACCACTTCCATCAATATCTTGCCAGATACTTTGTGGAAGTAATCGGTAGATCCTGTGAGCCTGCCCTGAAAGAGCCCGAAGTCCAGACCGATATTGGTTTGCGTGGAGACTTCCCATTGGATGTTGGGATTGGCAAAGCGGATGTACGTAGTTCCCGGAGGATATGCCCCCGTTTCTGCAAGCGGATAGCTCGTGGCAGAGGAGACGGTGGAGGTGTAAAATGCCTTTGTGATCTTCGAGGGAATTTCCTGGTTACCTGTCTGACCCCAGCCGGCGCGCACTTTTAGGTCGCTGAAGAGCGACGAGCCTTTTAGGAAGTCCTCCTCGGTCAGTCGCCATCCGAGCGCGAATGACGGGAACGATCCGTACTTGTTGTTCGCACCGAACTTGGAAGAGCCGTCTACCCGAAGGGTTGCGGTAACCAGGTACTTGGAGTTAAAGCTGTAGTTTACGCGGCCAAAGAAGGACTGAAGCTCATTACGCGTTGCGAAACCTCCTGGTCGATAGTTGATAAGATCGAGGAGCGTACCATCGCCCGGGTCGTATTTCGGTTCGATGCCATTGTCCGGAGAGCCGCCAATTGCCCAGTTACGTCCTTGAATAAAGAAATTCTGATAGGAGTGTCCGGCGAGCAACGATAGGCGATGATCGTCAATCGAGAAATCATACGTCAGGTAATTTTCAATCAGCTTGTTGTTGTTGCTGTTATAGTAGGAATCAAGCCTTCCGACCTGCAACGGTTCCGTACTCGGAATCTGTTGGATGTCGCGTTCGGATCGAACATGATCAACTCCGAGATTCATTTTGAATACGAGACCTTTGATTATTTCAAACGAAGGAGAGATATTCCCGATGATGCGGGTCGTACCAATCTGGTCGTCGTAGATATTCAGACGCGTAAGCGGATTTATCGCATCCCCAAATATGCTCGGCTTGCCATTCGCATCGTATGCAGGGTAGGTTGGGTTTAGACTCAGTGCCGTGCCGACCAGCCCGATGATGTCCGGGCGCTCTGTCAGTGTATGAGACGCATTCAGGTTGATGTCAATCGTCAACCTGTCGCTCAGCAACTTTTGTGTTACGTTGACACGACCGGTATAGCGTTTGAGCGCGCTATTTTTCAGAACTCCCTCCTGGTCTTGAAGACCGAGCGAGGCGTAGTACGTCAGGTTCTGAGAGCCGCCGCTCAGAGCGAGGTTGTGATTCTGTGTGTATGCTGTCCGTGTAATTTCTTCCTGCCAGTCCGTAGATCCACCGAGGTCCGTAAGTTCGCCGCCAATAGCGACGACATTTTTGCGGAACTCATCTGCAGTGAACATTGGGATCTTACCTGCCATCGTCGAAATACCGAAGTCAGTAGAGTAGGTAGCTGAAGAGACGCCGGCTTTCCCTTTCTTGGTTGTGATCAGGATAACTCCGTTCGCTCCACGGGATCCATAGATCGCAGTAGCCGATGCGTCCTTCAACACGTCGATCGATTCAATGTCCCCCGGGTTAATGAAACTGAGTGGATTCACAGCGCCGGTGGCCGAATTGTCCAGCGCAACGCCGTCGACCACAAACAGCGGTGTGCTGCCTTGACGCACGCTGCCCACTCCCCGGATGGTAATCGACTGGGCGGCACCAGGTTCGCCATTAGCAGACGTGACGTTTACGCCGGCCACTTTCCCTTGCAACAGTTGTTCCGGAGATCCGATGACGCCTTTGTTGAAGTTGTCGCTTTTAATGGATGCCATCGAACCCGTCACGTCTTTCTTTTCCTGCGTGCCGTATCCGACTACGATAACTTCCGAAAGAGACTGCACATCTTCTTTCAGTTGTATCGCAATGTTGGATTGGTTTCCGACCTGCACTTCCTGGGTTACCATACCCACGAAACCAAAAGTCAATATTGACTCAGTGGATGCAACTGAAATTCGGAATGCGCCCTCCGAATTTGTAACGGTACCGTTGGTGGTACCCTTTTCTATAACACTGACTCCGGGGATGGCTGTCCCCGAGGCATCAGTCACGGTTCCCTGGACTGTGACCGTCTGTGCCTGCAACGGGTTGGCGAATGCCAATCCCGAGAACAGGATCCAGGTGCATAAAAGCATTCTCCAATGCTTTCCTCTTTGGTAATGTTTAAACATAAGGGTTGGGTTATAGTTGCGAAAAAGGACGAAGCAAAGAGAAGCACAACAGGTCATATGGCACCTGCCGTTCCTGTTAAGATTAGGTTAACTTACGTGATTTCGTCGCTGGTCATTCGCACAGGGCATCACTTCTTGAATTTACCAAAATATTTGAGATTTCAAAAAGATTGTTTTGGTAAGTGATTACGGGTCGGTTGCCATTGTTGTCCCCGCGCTATGACTGCTGAACTCAGGGGCGTACATGCTTTGGATAGTTGCGATGCCGTTAGAAAAATTGCCCCTATTGTTAACGCGAAGATCATATTCGAATACATAAACACCTTTGGGTACGTAGTCGAAGAAAAAATTTGTGGACGCATCTCGTGTACTTTGGTAGTATCCAAGCGACTCCTGCCAACGGTACCCCGAAAGCACATCGACTGGCTCAAGCCCGGCTGCGCGCATGTCTTTCATATGGAGAAATTCCATCGGCCGGTCGGCTTTCAATTCGATGCGGACGCGAAGCCGATCACCTGGCTTCAGCTTTGCGAACTTGATGTCCGTCAGGAGTTCACCTTGATCAGTGTTTGTGACCACAAAAATATTCCGCGACAATTGTAATGGTGTTTGCGCAGGTGTTATCTTATCCAGGTCCTCGAAGTACTGCCAGTATAGTCCGCCCCATGCAGGGCTCTTGCCTTTCGGTGAGAATTTTACAGTTGCCATTTCAAGTGTAATTTCTTCGCCTTCCCAGAACGTTTTGAAATATCCCGTACCGGCTTCCGCTTTCTGTGTCGGGCCAGGAGTCACAACCGTTCCCCCCACCGTTACATCCACCTTGCCGTCACTCAGCCAGTCCGATCCGTGGAGCAGAAGGGCATAAACAGCTTCTGTTGTCGCTCTCGTCGACTTCCATTGTGTGGTCTGCTTATGCTTGAGAAGCCATAGGCGCAGTTCATCGACGTCACGCGTAGTGTTGTCAGTTGAGATTTCTGTAAAAGCTTCAATCAGCAGCGCCTGGGTTTCGATTGGAGCCTCATGCCAGTACATCCCGCCGGTGTTCTCCTTCCAGTACATTCCCAGTTCGTCGCTCTTGATCGCACTCTCGACAAGCGAGCGCATTATCTTTTGCGCTACTGCCTTGTCGCCTTTGCGATGGTGTACGATCGCAACCATCGCTTTCGTGTACAAGTTGAAATCCTGCCAGTAAGCCGCCGACTGTCGCTGATAATACGCGACCGCCTCGGTTAACAATTCGCTTTTCGGCAGGTCGTCGAAAAAGCTTCGCGCATATAAATAATGAACTGCCTGATCGGAAGGGTGGTGTTTCGACAAGTGTTCTTCAAGTATGCGACGCCGGTCGTTGCTGTTCTTTGTTTTCTCTGAAAGGCGTCTTGCTTCGCTTAATGTCTCTTCGTACTCTTTTGTTGCCTCATTGTCGAGATACAGGACCGCACGTGTGATCATAGCCCTTTCCTCGCCGAGGTCTTGTACCCCGAGTTTTTTCAAGTGACCGTAGGTCGCTGCGATGTGTTGGGTAATGTAACGGTTGGGGTCCCGTGCTCCGGCAAACCAGGGAAATCCGCCGTTGCTGAACTGCATTCCTCCCAACTTGTTGAGAACCGCTGTCATCTGTCCTTTTGTGTTGTTAGTATCGAACAGCAGAGAAACGCGCTTCTTCTGTTCACTTTCACTGACGGCGTCCCGAAGCCACGGACTTTCTTCAATGAGGGTGGATTTGAGTTCTGCATTCTTCTCGAGGTTGCTCGTTAGTTCTTCCCGCGACCCCCATTCCCGGAACATTTCTCGGATCTTCGGATTCGTTTCAACAATATGTGTTGCGAGGGCGTTGGCATAGTATCTGGCGTACAGTTGCTCAGCACATTCATGCGGAAACTCCATCAGGTACGGGAGCGACTGAACAGCATACCAGGCAGGGTTAGAGGTAACCTCTACTGTTAGCCGATGATTCCTCGCTGTTGGAGAGGGCGAATGCAGTTTCGGAAGATGGAAGGTTTTCGACTCTCCGGGCCATGCGTAGAACGGTAGTGTCTCGGTAACCAGTGTGCGGTTTGAAAGAACGGGCAGGACGTTCTGCTCTCCGTCGCTGAAGGTACCTGCCTTTGCCACCAGTTTGTATTGCAGTGCTCCAATGCCATCCGGAACCTTCAGTCGCCAGGATACCTCCGCGTTGCTGCGGGCTCCCATCGTGAACGCTTTAGTACGGGGATTGTTGGCGAATGCGACGTCTACATTTTTACCGCTGATAGCATCGGTTAGTTCCAATGCCGCATTACCATTGAGTTTCTTGTCAGAAAGATTCGAGATTTTGACCGAAAGCACAATTTCGTCACCGGTTCTCAGGAACCGCGGGAAGTTGGGCGTGATCATCAGCTCTTTTTGTGTGATGGCCTGCAGCGTCTTGGTTGTCGTTAGCAGATCTTTCGTGTGGGCCAGGAGTTGAAGTTTCCAACGCGTCAGCGATTCAGGTGTTGTAAAGGTAAACCGGATGTTTCCGTTCTCGTTGGTTGAAAGGTGGGGGAGAAAGAATGCAGTTTCCTTGAAATTCTGTCGTGCGTTCACCTTGGCGAGTTCCTCATCTGTTGTGCGTTGCTCCGATTTCTGCACGCCGGGTACCGCCCCTTCCATCACCTTCACGAGTTGCACGTCTGATGATTCTCCAAAATCCACTGTGTATGCCATTGACGCCATTGCCTGCTTCTTGGTTTGGACGCCATAGGCAGTCACCACTACTTCAGAAAGTTGCGTAATGTCGGGTTCCATAAAAACATCCAGCGTGTTCCTTCTGCCGACGCGTGCTTCGACCGTTGCGTATCCGATGAAGCTGTACACGATCACGTCGTTCTTGTTTGCTCCGATGGTATATCTGCCTTCAGCGTCGGATGTTGTGCCGGTAGTAGTGCCCTTGATGATCACGTTCACCCCCGGCAGAGGCTGGCCGTCGTTATCGACAATTCTTCCGAAGACAAGATTTGGGGCCGCGTTTTTTGTATTTCCGCTTACGACCTTTGACGGCTTACCGAGCGGGACGCCACTTGAGTAAAGTCTGTCGAGATAGGCACGCTGCACATATGAGCTTTGGCTGAAGCTGAATCCGAACCAGTCGAACTGATCGTAGTACTGATGCTGACCGACCGGTGTCCAGTAGCCAATGTTTCGAACTTCGAAGTGTGTATTTCCGAAGCTTTGCCGTCCGTTGAAATGGACGCGCGCAAAATAAGGCACATTATTAAATGGTTGGAACGACCAGCGATGTGATTTGAACTGATCAAGTGAGGCATCGTACATCGAAGCCAGTACTTCGGCTTCGGCCCGTGCACCATCTGGTCCTTTAATTGAAAAGCTCCAGGTTTCCTTTGTTCCGGTTAGGAGTTTATCTTTAAACGTTCCCGTTTCAATTTCGAGTTGTGTGGGCGAGAAAGTTACGGGAATGTTGATTGTCTGGCTTATGAACGAGTTGTAAACCACACCGGTACACGTTACAGAAAACCCATTTTCGTCGACACTTGTGACGGGTAGCATGAATGTGCGGGTATTTCCGGAGAATTTTCTGATGTATCTTCTTGAGCGAGACTGATCTTTTTCGACATCGATGTACAAGGTTACATCGGGTGCGGCGGATCCGACTCGCAGTCGAACGATGTCGCCTACATTGTATGTTGGCTTATCCGTTTCGAATACTATCAGTGCATTGTCGGCTACTTTGTTACTTCGATTGTCGTCGAGGGTGAAGTAGGCGTAGTCATTGATCACGCGCCCGGAAGAGTCGGTCGCTGTCAGTACCATCCGATAGTGTCCCATCGGCCAGTCCGGTGTTGTTCGGTAGCGCACTACTTTCGACAGCCGGGTATCAAAAGGAATTTCAATGAAGCGTTGTTCGTCGCGCCAGGTCTTTGGATCCGTTGACCCTGAGTACGATTCATGCGGAAACCGCTGATGGAATTCTGCCTCCGTGAGGAGCGGAAGGTCGGGTGCGGGCCAGGGTCGGGCGCGAAGTGGGGCTCGTGGTGACTGCAACTTGTGAATTTCTATCACTCCCTTCAACGGCACAAATTCCCCGTTGAGGTTTTCGGTTCTGATAGCGATTTCGTGTTCTGGCGTCCATCGGTCGATCTGACCAGCCGCTGACAGCGTTGCGACGACTGTGTGGTAGCCAACCCTGACGGTAGTAGTTGCGCTTCTCGTCTCTCCACTGATATCGGTGATGTCTGTTGTGATCTCAAAGACGAATACGGGTTTGGTACTCGGCGAAACTTTTTCAGCCGGAAGTGCCGGGAATGTTAAGGCGTACTCCCCCTTTTCATTTGTGATAGTCTCGCCGTGGCCGATCTCTGCGCCATCAGAAGTGTAGTCGCCGGGTCTCCAGAAATGCCAGCGCGGGTACTGTACCTGTCGTGTGACACGATATGTAACCTTCGCTGCTGCGATCGGTGCGCCACTATAGGATTCTGCCTGACCAGTGATATTGACCGTGTCGTACAATGCAAAGGTCTGTGCAACGGGTTTGAAGATCACCTCGAACGTCGGCCTTTTGTATTCCTCGACGGATATAGGATGTTCTGCATACGCGAAGTCGTCGAGGTTGTCATAGAATTTGCTGTCACCCTCATCATCTTCATCAGCTGACAGTGTATACTCTCCTGTCAGTCCGGTGGTTGGTAGCCTGAACTCGCCACTTACGGATCCGAAAGCATTTGTCTTCAATCGAAGTGAGCCGACCTCGCTTCCGTTTACATCGTCAAGCGTGATCGTGAGATATTGACCGGGAACCACGGAGCTTTTTTTGTCGGTGGTTTTTATAAGAATGCATTTGAAATAGACCGTCTGCCCGGGACGGTAGATACTTCTGTCGGTGTACAGGAACGCTGCTGCGTGTGTGCGCTTTTCCTGGCGTTTTTTGGTTGGTGTCTGATATACATAGTAGTCTCCAAACGATGCTGCTTCGTTCCCGTAGCGCACCGTCGCCGTCAGCGAGCCTCGGAAATCCGCTCCTTTATTCAGCGTAACTTCTCCATCCTTTCCGGTAGTCAGGAGGGTGTCGAGTTTTACAGGTTCCTGACCTGGATGATGAACCTTCAGGTGAATGTTGGCGCCTACGAGTGGGGCTCCGTTGTTCCGGTCGACGGCGCGGTAGTGATGTCGGTCTCCTGAGCTGTATTCTATCAGGGCAATGTCTGTTATCTGTATTAAAGCATGTGCGAAGATTTGTTGTCGATAGATCTTGGTGTCGTCAGTACTGGCAAAAATAATATACTTGCCGTGTCGAAGTTCTGGAAGTGGGATCTCAGTATTGTGTGAGCGGTAGTCGTTTAAGTTTTTCAGGCGAACACTCCATTCTTCCTGAGGTGTCAGCGACGTGATCGCAGACCAGTTTGCGGAGTCATTGCGGACGCCGCTTCGTATCTGTTGAATAATGTCATCCGTTGCAGGATAGATCTTGAAATGAAGTGTGTCTACGTTCGTGTAGGTAACAGAGATTAACGACGGTTTGAGGACGGGTAGGTGTTCTTCGACAACCAAAGACAATTTTCTTTCGAGAATACGGGTCTTTAGTACCTGGCATCTTTTCCCACCATCGCTTTCCGCGAAGCGAGAGAGAGCATGGTCGCAAAGGCTAAGTGCCTCCGCCAGGAACTGAACGCTGTCAGGTGCATTGTCGATCTGATTGGTTCCTTCCTGATACAGTAGAGATGCGAGTTCGTATGTCGCCAGGGCGGAGGCAGAATGAGATTGATAGTCGTCGATGAGTTGGCCCAACGCCTTCTTTCGCAGGATATTTGCTCGATCCGAGCCTTCGTGTTCGGCGAGTAGTGCGATGCGTTCTGTTTGCAGGTTTACGTATGCAGCCGTGTCACCGGACATCCGGTGAAATGATAGCAATTCCTGGTAAAGGATAAGCGCGTGGGCTAGTGGCGAGAACGCGTCGCCACGCTCGATTGGCATGTTCTCGAAATCGAGATAATATCTTTCATCGGAAGGTTTGAATTCGTTGAGCGGCGCAGTTGAAGGATTGTCGTCCGTACTGTAGAATTCAATGGCGTTATGCGCCAGGAAATCGTACAGTGTCGGGCGATACTTCCTGGAGTTTTCAGCGTGGACCAGCAGCGGATCGATTAACTCGAGTGGCGTCGTCCGCAGCGCCGCGGCATTCAGGAGGGAGCGTTGATAGTGTTCATGGATTACCCGAAACAGCATGGCTTCGTCCCACGTTCTGAAATCCTCGTCGTTGGATTGTGAGCTTATCCGGGAACGGTCGTAGAATCTCCATCTGTTTACTTTGAAGTACTGCCAATAGATGTTCGCCAGGAAAGACTCCAGTACGTTAGTAACGGGAGGCCGGCTATAATTTATTTCCCGCTTGAACTTTGCGACAATAGCGAGTACAGCATCTTCCTGAAGGGTAAGCGCGAATTTGGATTGATACAATAGTGATTTGGCGATTTGATTCTGGTTGCGCTCGCGTTTTGCTATTTGGTAAATGGAGTCGGCCACGTTCGAGGCCGACTGGGGTAAACCGTTGAGTTCGTGTCGATAGACCGTATTCCAGAGCTTGGTGTAAACGTCGACCTTCTGTGCGCTGGCCGTTGGGAACGTGAGGAAGATCAGGACAGTTAGAATAGGAAGCTGAGGGGTCTTCATCGGCACAGGAGGTTAGAGGTTCTTATGTTAAGATGCGGAAAAAAGCTGAAATGCATAAATCTCATTGTCAAATCACTGAAATCCGTTATCTTAGATGTTACCCCATATGAAGCTTGCAGGTACTTTAGTATGTCTTTTGATCTTTCTTCTCGCGATCTGCAGCGCTGTAGAAGCACAGGTTTCCAGCAATTTTGATGGAGGTGCTGGCGCGGACGGATGGGTCGCGTCAATCGCCGATACTTATGGTTATAGCACCACTGGTGGGAATCCCGGGGGATATATGTTTGCCGATCCGTATGGATTGGTACTTGGTGCCGGGTCTATCTATTACGCATACTTTGCTGCGCCCGCGAAATTTCTCGGAAACAAAAGTGCGTACTACGGAGGGACTTTGCGATTCGATGCGTATGAGCCCAGTAGCGGGGGGGCACTTAGTACCATGCCTGAGGTGATCATTGAGAACGCCACGGGTGTGGGAATCTACTATTACCCAACGCCTTCCTTTCGCCACGCGGCGCCTGCGACCTGGACGACATTTTCGTTGCGCCTGGATGCAAGCACAGGTTATTGGAAGACCGCGAACGATCCCGGGGCAACGGCGGCAACCCAAGCTCAGATACAGTCTGTTCTTAGCAACATTCAAACGCTTCAGGTGCGCGCACTTTTCCGAGCGCAGAATATCATCGTTCGATTGGATAACGTGATACTGACGCCCCGCATTAACATCACGACACAACCTGCTTCAACGACTGTTTGTGCCGGGTCGACGGTGACGCTGTCAACTGTAGCATCGGGCAATCCGGCGATCACATACCAATGGCAATTCGAGTCCAACGCGGCGGGATGGCAGAATATCTCAAATGGATCGGGATACAGTGGTGCAACCACTGCCTCGCTGTCGATTGTGACATCGGCGAGTTTTGGCGCTGGTAGGTACCGTTGCGTGGTTTCAGGTACAGCTGTCGAGAGCGAGATCACGTCGATTGCAACAGTGGCGGTCAATGCGCTTCCGACTACTCCAACGGCAACAGGAAATTCCTCTTGCGGACCGGGTTCAGTTGTATTGACGGCGTCTGGGGGATCGGCGGGCCAGTATCGATGGTATACGGTTGCCAGCGGAGGCATTTCGATCGCTGGTCAAACTGGAAGTACCTATACGACGCCCACGCTAACAGCCACGACGCAGTTCTATGTTGCAATCAATAATGGAACGTGTCAAAGCGCACGTCGGCAAGTGACTGCGACGATCAATACGCCCCCGTCAGCTCCGGGCACATCGGGTAATTTTTCGTGTGCACCAGGACCTGTCTCCCTCTCGGCTACAGGAGGATCTGCGGGCCAGTATCGGTGGTATACGGCGGCATCTGGCGGGACGCCCATTCCGGGCGCGACCAGCAGCACGTTTACCACACCGTCACTGACGAACTCCACCACGTATTATGTCTCGATTAACAACGGCACTTGTGAAAGTCAGCGAGTACCTGTCGAAGCTGCCATCTCGCCACCGCAGTGCAGCAACGAACCACCGACGATAGCGACTACACCGCTGGCTACACATATCGATGGTGTAATTACTATTGCACTTTCGGATTTGATCAGTGATGCAGATGACAACGCAGATCTCTCGACGCTTAAAATAGTTACGCCGCCTTCAAGCGGGGCGCCTGCGATGATCGACGGTAACTTTAATCTCATTGTGGATTACCGCGGAATCGCATTTTCCGGAACGGAGCACATCGCTCTACAGGTGTGTGATATCTTTCAGGCGTGCTCGGAAGCTATGTTTGCCATTGAAGTCGCGGGCGATATAGTGGTCTACAACGCGATATCACCAAACGGAGATGACTTCAACAAGATTTTTTATCTCGAGCATATCGAGAAGCTCGAGGATACGCAGTCAAACCGCGTAACGATCTTCAATCGCTGGGGAGACGTTGTCTGGGAGGGTAGCGACTACGACAATGAAGCAGTCGTGTTCACCGGCCGCACCACCTCAGGCGACTTTCTTCCAACCGGAGTCTATTTTTATCGCATTGAATTCATGTCTCTGCGCCCCGCTCAAACTGGTTATATCACGCTGAGGCGCTGACTAAGCAGATCTAGCAGTACGGACTACTATGCCATCTGTGACTCCCGGACCGTCACCTTCGGAGCTTCTTCTTCCGTACGGAAGATATGGCGCTTGTTGTTCGGGTGGAAAATCATTCTCAACGAAGGATCCGAGGTCAGGTACGCGATCGTCCAGTTATAAAGCGTCTTTATTTTGTTGTTGTAATTCACCAGCGAAATGACGTGGATAAACAGCCACGCGAGAAGACCCAGGATCCCGCTGAGGTGAAGCCGGTGCTTGAACAGATCTGCTACCGCATAACTTTTGCCGATGATCGCCATATCGCCGCGATCAAAATACTTGAACGGTTTCTGTGTTTTCTTCCTGGCAACCGCATTTAGGTTCCGCGCTAACGCCTTCCCTTGTTGAATGGCAGGTTGTGCCAACTGCGGGTGGCCGTTCGGGTACACTGGATCGGCGAACTGGACGCCAATGTCGCCAATCGCGTAAACATTATCGTAACCTTTGACGCGGTTAAAGGCGTCTGTTATGAGCCTACCGCCCCTCCCGATGGATTCCGTGTCTATGCCACTGAAGCCGTGCGCGACGACGCCGGCTGACCAAATGAGTGTTGATGCTTCAATCTTTTGGTCTCCGGAGAGGTAGACCGTCTCGTCTTCGAAGCGCGTTACTAACTCGTTCAAATGTACCTGCACGCCGAGATTCGTCAATACGTCGAACGCCGCGCGGTGAGATTTGTCACTCATCGGCGCGAGCAAATAGGGAGCGCCATCGACCACGTGTATCACCAATCGTTCGTCACCCAGTTCCGGGTAATCTGCACCAACGATTCGCTGGTTCATTTCCGCCAGCATACCCGCGACTTCAACGCCCGTGGGACCACCACCGGCGATGACGATCGTCAGCAATCTCCTGCGAACGTCCGGATCGGTCTCCACCGAAGCTTTTTCGAGCACCCGGATAAGGGCGTTGCGCATAGAGAGGGCGTCGGAGATCTCCTTGAGTTCAAATGCCCGCTCTTGTATTCCTGTATTCCCGAAGAAATTTGTTTTGGTCCCCGCGGCAATGACCAGGTGATCGTATTCCATTTCATCTCCGTCGGACAATCTTATGCGGTTATTAGCGGTGTCGATAGAAGAAAGTTCTCCCTGACGAAAGTTGATACCCTTTGCATTCACGAGCTTTCTCAGTGGGTAGCTGATGCTGGACGGCTCGAGGAAGCCGGTAGCAACCTGATAAAGCAAAGGTGTAAAGTAGTTGAAGTTGTTCTTGTCAATCAGTGTTACGTCAAATTCCCGGGGGGAAATGTGGCGTATGAAGTTTATTCCGGCGAATCCGCCGCCGACGACAAGTATTTTGGGTTTTTTGTTCGTGTACTCTGCTGTATTGATCATATCCTTCAGCAAATATCCCGGTCGTTGCACACCCGGATGATCTCTATCTTCTCAACAATCAATACGTAATAATGGGTCCGAAGATCACTGATTTTTCAACTATTTTCTCCTGTAAAAACGCGTCGTGTAGTGCACACGTTTGAACCCGTTAATTAGATCGTAGAACATGTAACGGGCGACTAATCCCATCGGACACGAATGTACTTTTCGTTCTTCCGGAAGTGAGGAGGGATAGCGCGGAGAATCGCTTCGCGGAGTTTTACGAGAAGGGTTTCTTTCACAAAGCCCGCGTGAACCGCCAGGCTCACTTCGCGTACGGGCTCCGAACCTGTGAATCGTTTTACCTGCTTACGACGGGTGTCTACGGCGAGCTCCGGAATGAGCGTGTAACCGTAGTTGTTGTCGACCATCCCTTTCAGCGTTTCAAACGACCCGCTTTGATAGTTTAACTGGTGGTGTGGACGCTGACCTTTTGCTGGGCACAAATTCATCACCTGGCCGCGGAAACAGTGCCCTTCTTCCAGCAAGAGGAGATTGTCAGTCTCCAGCGTCTTGAGATTCACCTTTTCCTGCTTGTAGTATTTCAGGTCGGGCGAAGTATACAGTAGGATCGGCTCGTAAAACACCGGTATTTCTCGTATCTCTTTGTCATCCAGTGGTGTAACGAGAATGCCAACGTCGAGTTTGCCTGTTTTAAGTTGGTGGACAATCTGCGCGGTCTGCAATTCCATCACGGTGAAGGACGTACCGCTGTGTTTGGCGAGGAATTCATTCAAAAACCGCGGGAGCAAGTAGGGAGCAAGCGTGGGAATTACGCCCAGCCGGAATTCACCATCTATCGAGTCCTTTTCATGGCTGACGAAGGCTTTCAGGTTTTTGATCTCCTGTAGAATGTGCCGGGCACGGCTAATAATGATCTCGCCGGGTTCGGAGGGTTTGAGGGGTTGGCCTTTATCGAAAATGCGGATGCCGAGCTCGTCTTCAAGTTTTTTCACCATCATGCTAAGCGTCGGCTGCGTGACGTGACAATGTTCTGCCGCTCTCGAATGATTCCGGTGGATGTCAAGCGCGACGATGTATTCAAGCTGTTGAAGGTTCATACGATTGCAGGTAGCCCTGTTGTTTGATTATAGACAAAATTAATAATGCGATAGTTAATATTGATATGACTTATATAGATAATTTTTTACCTTTGTCCGCGTAAAACCAAATTATCTAATAAGTACTATGACAAAAGGTATTCTATCAATCGGGCAAGCGTTCCCTGCGTTTAAGAAGACGGCCGTTGTTTCACTGGAGAAAGGGAAAGAGTTTTTTGAAATCTCTTCGGACGACTTCATCAACGACGAAGGAAGATGGACTGTGATGTTCTGGTGGCCGAAGGACTTCACTTTTGTTTGCCCTACGGAAATTGCAGAGTTCAATAAGAATTTCGGGGAGTTCCGCGATCGCGAAACGAACCTCATTGGAGCGTCTACCGACTCCGAATTTGTTCACCTTGCGTGGAGACAGCATCACGAGGATCTGAAAGATCTGAAATTCCCGATGCTGGCAGATACATCCAAGTCGCTGGCGGAAGAGCTGGGTATCCTGGAAGCAAACGAAAAAGTGGCTTACCGCGCGACGTTTATTATCGACCCTCAGGGAATTGTGCGCTGGGTTAGCGCGTACGATCTCAACGTAGGTCGCAGCGTGAAGGAAGTGTTGCGCGTATTAGATGCATTGCAGACTGACGAATTGTGTCCTTGCAACTGGGAGAAGGGCAAAGAAACCATTAAAGTATAACTATGGAAGAGACATTGACCTATTCAGAAACCACCCAGGAGTTTCTGGATTTCATCAAGGTAGATAAGGACCACCGCACCGATGCACTCGATATTCTGGAGGAAGGTAAGTCGCGGTATGTCACCGATCTCAAGCTGAATTTCAAGAATTCGTTTGAAAGCGAGCAGTTAACGAAGAAGGAGATAGCGCTGTTGGGTGTTTCGCTGGCGGCTAATGCTGGCAGCGCTGTCCTGAAGCAGTTCTTCCGTGCGAATGCGGTTGAGGAGGGTGCCAATGAAGCTGAAATCGGTGAGGCAGTAGCGTGCGCGTCGCTCCTGAGCGCGAACAACGTACTCTATCGGTTCAGGCACTTCGTGGGCAAGGACAAGTACAACGAGATCCCGGCGCGAATCAAGATGAACATCATGGCTCGCCCCGTAACCGGCAAAGAGTTCTTTGAGCTCATGAGCCTTGCGGTTAGTGCCGTGAATGGTTGCGAAATGTGTGTCAAATCTCACGAAAACTCGCTCATCGAACTGGGATCCAGGGAGGAGCGGATTTTTGAAGCCGTCAGGCTTGCAGCGGTGATCACCAGCGCGGCGAAGGTTGTTTAACGGTATAGTCCACGGTCCACGGTCGGCGGTCCTCCACCGTTGACTGTGGACTTTTGACCTTTTAGCCGGGGACTGTTAACCGTGGACCATACAAACCATTGGCCCATTTATTGTGTCTAAGTGATCAAACAATCATACTATGAAGAATTTGATCGCTATTGCGTTGTTGTTGATCCCGTTCGGGTTAGCTGCGCAGGATACGTCTAAGGAACCCTTTATCGAAGTAACCGGCACCGCTTACCGGGAAATCGAGCCGAACGAGATCTACGTTCAGATACGGCTGAAAGAGTTCGAAGAGAATCGTCAGAAAACCGCGCTTGAGAAACTTGAGAAAGAATTCTACGATGCCATGAAGAAGGCAGGCATCGATAGGAAGCGCATCGAGTTGGCTGACGTCGGCTCCGATCTGGAGAAATTCCGACGGAAAGATAAAGAAGCCTTTCGCGAGAAGACATTTCAAATAAAGCTTGTGAACGCCACTGAATTGGAGCGTTTCATCCAAGCACTCTCTCCCGTGAAAGTCGACGCTGTCGACATCACTCGACTTCACCATTCCGACTACGAGAAGATCAAACTCGAGTTGAAGATCGAAGCGCTGAAAGCTGCACGTAGCAAAGCTGAGGCGCTGCTGCAATCAATCGGCTCTTCAGTTGGAAAACCCCTGATCGTTCGCGACTTCGACTTTGGCCAACCGTATATGGAAACAGCAAACGTCGTCTTGCGGAAGTCAGCTATGGCGACATCCGATATGCCCCCTGAAGAAACCACAGCATTCCGAAAGATCAAGATGCAGGCACAGATTACGGCGCAGTTTGGCATTGAGTAAAGAATGGGAAATCTCCCAGGACCCTGAAGGCCCTCAAGGGTCCTTCAGGACGCCAAAGTATTGTATCATCCAAACAGCACGTATGCGACGACGAGCGTCACAACGATATTGAATGTTTGCGCAATCGTAAACGCATACAGCGGCCGCTTGTTGCCTGCGTTGAAGAGATCGGAGAATCTCGTTTCGAGGCCAATGCTGGTAAACGCCAGAACAAACCACAGCGTTTGCACACTCTTCAGCCCCCCGGTCGTCATCTCGCGAAGCGAATCATTGATACCAAAGGAGAAAAGGAGTGATGCAGCCATAAATCCCAGCACAAATTTTGGAAAGCGATCCCAAAGTAGTTTGAACGACGGCTTGGTATCCTCCATGCCTTCCGGCGCTTTCTGGGTATAAGTCCAATAGATACTGATAGCGAACGCTGCAAGTCCCAGCAGCACATTCTGTGAGAACTTGACGATGGTACTGATGTTTACCGCGACATCCCCTGCGAGCGTTCCCGCTGCAACGACAGCACCCGTTGTGTCGATCGTTCCACCGATCCACGCACCCGTGACTTCCTGTGAAAGTCCCAGCATATTGGCGATCCACGGTAGTAGTATCATCATTGGGATGGCGGTCACGAGCACCAATGAAATAACGTATGAAAGTTTTTTGGGGTCACCCTTGATTGCACCCGCAGTTGCAATCGCTGCAGAAACACCGCAGATCGACACAGCGCTTGAGATCATCATGCGAAGGTCTTCATCGAGTTTGAGTTTCTTGCAAATCCAGAAAGCGAAATACCAAACCGTAAAAACGACGATCACCGCTTGAATCATTCCGTACTGGCCAGCTTCGAGGATATCCGAGAAGATAATACGCGTACCGAGGAGTACGAGTCCGATCTTGACAAACATCTCCGCATTGAGCACGGACCGAAACCACTCGGGAAGCCGGAAGGCATTGCCAATCAGCAGGCCGATTGAGAGACTGAATATCACAGCTTCCAGATTGAGTGAGCGAATCGATGCGTTTCCTTCCAACAACAGTGCGAGGACGCTGACTATATAGAGTACTGGAAATACCTTCGCTATGGATCTGACAGGCTTGTTCGTGATAACCGCTGCGAGAACCGAAAAAACAAATACAAGTACGAATTGATAGAACGCCTTTAACAGGTTCTCGGAGGAAAAGACAGTTTGCGCGAGATCCTGGCTGTTTGTCCATTTGTAAACCGGCGCCGGTATCACTAGGCCCGCGAGAAAGAGAAAGATTATTGCAAAGCCTAGCAAAACGACCGCCCAATCTTCCTCCAGGACCGGTCGTGATTTTTCCTGGACTGTTGATACCTCTTCCATGAAGTGTTCGTTAGAAGCAGCAAATTAGAATTTATTTTGAATTCTCAAAGATATCCTTGAGTGCGCGGTTAGCCGCGTGTACACCACACATGCCATGCACACCACCACCGGGAGGCGTTGACGACGAGCAGATGTAAAAACCTCTCTTGGATGTACGGTAGGGAGAATAGCGCAACGCAGGTCGCGTGAAGAGCTGCGAGATATCGCTAACACCGCCGGCGATGTCACCACCAATATAATTTGGATTGTATTCCTCTAGTTGGTGAGCATCCAAGGTATGTCTCGCGAGGATGCGATCGCGAAATCCCGGTGCATATCGCTCAACCTGACGCTCAATGCACTCAGTCATATTTTCGCGGGAGCCAAACGGCACGTGACAGTAAGCCCACGCGACGTGCTTGCCGGACGGCGCGCGCGTGGAATCAAAAACACTTTGCTGGGCAAATAAGACGAATGGCTTCTCCGGGTGCTCGCCTTTCCATATCATCGCCTCGGCTGCGGCGACCTCTTCGAATGTGTTGCCTATGTGAACGGTGCCGGCTTGCCGGCAGACATCCGACGTAAAGGGTGTCGGTCCATCCAACGCCCAATCTACTTTGAACACACCGGTTCCGTACCGGTAGCGCTTGAGTTGCCATCGATACAGCCGGGAGAAGGTGTGACCGGCGATCTCCAGTAACTGCTTTGGTGTCACATCGAAAAGTACGGCGCGTGCAGCGGGAAGTTGCGCCAGCGAACGCACATGAGTGTTTGTTTCTATCCGGCCACCCAGCGAGCGCAGGTACGATGCCATCGCATTTGTGATCTGCTGGGACCCTCCGCGCGGAAACGGCCACCCGTGCACATGACTCGTCGCCATCAGCACGAGCGCGACTGCTGATGTCGCATAGTTGGTGAGTGGTTGCATAGCGTGCGCAGCCATGCCCGCAACGAGCGCGCGCCCTTCCGGAGTCTTGAACCGTTTCGCAAGCTGCACCGCCGACGGTAGTGCCTTCAGACCGAAGCGCGCGAATGCGGCCGGGTTTGCCGGCAGTCCAAAGGGGGATAGTATGTCATCGACGATCTTCGGCCAATCCTCCACAAGCGGTCCGATTAGATCGCGGTATACATTCGCATCGTCTCCCAATGCATCTGCCGTAGTATCCAGCGACGGATACAGCGCGGCCGCGCGGCCTCCATCAAGTGGATGCGCAGCCATAACGGCAGGTGATACGTACTCCAGGCCGTAGTTGTGCAACGGAAGTGTTTTCAGAAATGGCGACCCGGCCGCGAGCGGATGAATCGCGGAGCAGACATCATGTTGAAATCCTGGTAACGTCAGCTCTGCTGTTCGCGTACCTCCACCGATTGTGTCTTTCCCTTCCAGTACCAGCACTGACAAACCTGCAAGCTGAAGGCGGATCGCTGCTGCCAGGCCGTTAGGGCCCGACCCAACGATGACGGCATCGTATGTAGATTTGGATCGTGACATGAGGAAAGATAGCTATACTAAGCGAAAACCGGCAATCGTCTTCTACTGCAGGAGTCACACGGGCAACAGAATGTGATCTTTTTTATCTATATTCACGCGCTTTTAAACAAAGGGGTTTAAACGCAACGGACTTTTATCGATTAGTGAATGGCACTGCTGGAGAAACAACTGTATGTAAAGAAATCGACGATCCCCAACTCTGGAAAGGGATTGTTTACCAAGAAATTCATTCCGAAAGGAACCCGTATCGTGGAATACAAGGGCCGCGTTTCGAAATGGAAGGACGTCAAAGATGAAGATGGTAAGAATGGCTACATCTTTTATGTCAATCGCAATCACGTGATTGATGCGCTTCCGGTGAAAACAGCACTCGCACGATACGCAAACGATGCCCGCGGGCTTGTGCGGATCAAGGGGATCACAAACAACTGTGATTATATTACCGACGGCACGAGGGCTTATATCGAATCCAAGAAAGATA
>JBIQJZ010000296.1:0-3698 GCA_044507115.1 Flammeovirgaceae bacterium
CGAAAAAGGCAGCCGTCAAGAGGGTTGCAGCGAAGAAGAAGACAGCTGCGAAGAAGTCACCGGCAAAGAAGTCGCCCGCGAAAAAGGCGGCAGCCAAAAAGAAGAAGTAATTTTTGACCTTCCCGTATGGAAAAGCTCGTCGTGCTGTCCGGGGCGGGAATCAGTGCCGAGAGCGGTATCCCCACCTTCCGCGATTCAAACGGTCTCTGGGAGGGCTACGATGTAATGCAGGTGGCGACGCCCGAAGGATGGAGCGCAAATCCTGAGTTGGTACTGGACTTCTACAATCAGCGGCGGAAGCGCGCGCTTGAGGTTACCCCGAACAGAGGTCATGAAATATTGGCGGAGCTTGAGCGCTACTACGATGTTACGATCGTAACCCAGAATGTCGACAACCTCCACGAACGGGCAGGGTCTTCACACGTCATCCACCTTCATGGCAGTTTATTTGAGTCGCGCAGTACCGCAGATGAATCGCTCGTATATCCCATAGAAGGGTGGGAGTTGAAAATGGGCGAACACTGTGAGAAAGGATCTCAACTGAGACCCAACATCGTTTGGTTCGGCGAGGCTGTGCCGTTGATGGAAATGGCGGCAGCGTATGCCGCGCAAGCGGATATCTTTATAGTTGTGGGTACATCGATGGTGGTGTATCCCGCCGCGGGATTGATTGATTATGTACCGTACGATAGCCTTAAGTACATCGTAGATCCGAGCATGCCCGAGGTAAAACACGGACCCTATACGCGGATGATCCAGGATAAAGCAAGCACCGGACTCGAACTCGTCGCTCAGGAATTAGCTGCTGCAAGACAAAACAACTAACCCCGCCGTCGACTTTCGACCGGAAAAGTTACTTCAAAACTTTCCCGTTCTTATCGACCATCAGCTGCTGAGTGCCGTCGCTGATTACAACCTCTCCGTTACTGGTAAGCGTCAAGGCGTCGGGGCGGAAAGTCAGGGGGTAGTCCGTTTTCCATGCAAGGCCATCCGAGCGGTATATTTTTGCAAGCGTCGCCGGAATTTTGTCCTTAACCGGATTATCAGAATAGATAAGTACGTAGAATATCTGGTCGAGTGGATCTGACTGAGCGATCACTCGCGCGGCAGATACAGAGCGCACACGAAATGCGGATTTGTCGACGGGAAAGTATGCCTTGACAGCCGCCTGACGCGATCGTTCAACGGTATAGAAGTAAGCACTGAGCTGCGTCGTATCCTTCAGGGAAAGACCCGCCGTAAACTTTTCAGGTGTTGTAAGCAGTGGCGCGTAGTGCACGGTCGCCAACTCAGGAGAGAGCGGAATGGAATCCTGCCCATCGACAACATACTGGAGGCCGTGACGGTACTCGCTGAGCAGTGCTGTCCGCTTCTTCAGTTCCCGCGCGCTGAAATCGTGTTGCGCCTGAATGAAATGCTTCACCGCTGTACCATCGCCGTACGCCTTGGTAACGAAGTCGGTGTAGTCCAGAATCTTTTCGTCGAGTTTGTCTGCCGGAAGCAGCGCAGCGGTGCTGTCGAGCTGTTTAAGCAGTTTCAGTTCTTTCTCCACCAGGCCTATTCGGAGATGGAGATCACTCGAATCGCGAAACGGTTTGTGTTCAAGCAGCGTCGAATTGTATTCGAGATTGGTAGTCTTCAGGCCGAAGATCAGCATGGGCAGCGGCGCGGGGTCGAATTTTTTCAGTTGGCTGTACAAGAGTTTGTCGATCAGCCGGGTGAGGTCGTTGCGCACGGAAACAGAATCGGCCGCGAGTTTCTCATGTAGTTTGTTTACCCCCTGGTCATACGAAACCAGGTTTGATCGCATCGGGATGATTTCGTCCCGCGCGATCCGCAGTGCTTCGTCGGCGAACGTCTTGTAATCCCACAACTTTACCTCGTCGGCGAAAAAGTCGGCCTCACTTTTCCCATCCACCGTAAAGTCCTTGATGTTGGCGATCGCGAGTTTCTGGTTATATCCCGTCTTCTCCAGCGTGGCGAGTGAAAGTTTGAATTGATCGAATGCCTTGACACAGGAATCGAAACTCAGCGAGAGGTTTGTCAGCGTCGCGATTGTCCCCTCGTCCGAGCGAAGATAGAGTTGCCGCAGCGTGGGAAAGGATTGCAGACTGGCGTACAACGCTTGCGCACGACTGTAGGAATTCACCGCCAGGTCATGCAATCCCTTGGTCATCTTGAGGCGTGAGCTTCGCTCTTTGAGCGCCTGAATCCGTTTTTCGATATCAAATTGGATGTCGGTTAACTTCACGCCGAATTCACCCGTGCGCAAGTCGCGGCGGTTGTATGTCTGGTAGTAGTCTTTGTTCTTGCGGATCTCCCGGTCAGTGATCGTTTGGTAGGCCTTCTCGTAAAAGAATACCGCAGAATCCAGATTCGTCAGGACGCGGGAAGTTTGCTTCAGTAAATCATTATTCGACGCTTTTTCCTGGAGGATCATCCCCATAAACAGGTTCCCGCTAGGTTCGTCTGTGTTTTCCGCGAGGTAACGCTTCAGGAAGGGTTCAGCCTGCTCATACTGCTTGGTGCTTAACAGTGCGTAGATATCTTTGTACTTGACCTTTTGACCGTAGGCAGTGGAGATCAGGAAGACGAGCAGGAACTGGATGAGCCCGATTTTTGTCTTCGTATAGGTATTCATATCCCGAAAATACTTAAAATTCAAGCGATTATTTTGCATTATCCGGAACAATTCGACGCTTCAGGCCGTGATTTTCCGGAGACATCCATTTCAAATTTGTTCTCCCATGAATCACAGATATCCATCCCGCCGACTAATTAGTGTGCTTCGCTCGCTCAGTCCATGGTTTATTTTTATTGGTGTCTTTTTGCTCCTAAAGGTAACCGGAATCAACAACCAAATTTCGTACGCCACACAACATGTGTTGCTCAAAGCCGGCGTCGTGGATAGCAAGCCTGCAAGGGATCCATCACTCGAACGTGAGCCGTCTTTCGACTATGATTTCTTCCTGCGGGACATGGATGGAAACAGAGTGGACGTGAAGAGCCTGAAAGGAAAAGTTATCTTTATCAACCTCTGGGCCACGTGGTGCGGTCCCTGCCGTGTTGAGATGCCTTCCATTCAGAATCTTTATAACTCGGTCGACAAGGATCGCGTTGCATTTGTTCTCCTGTCTCTGGACGACGCTAGACAACAGGCAAAGGTGGCACAATACATTCGGAAGAAGGATTTCACATTCCCCGTCTACCAGGCGGCGGGACCTCTTCCCAAGCTTCTCCGTGTGCCTTCGATCCCCGCCACCTTTATCATCGGACGTGATGGTAAAGTCAAACACAAGAAGGTGGGCCTGGCGAATTACGACACAGATGAGATGAGGGAGTTGTTGGGAGAATAGTCCGCGGTCGTGAGGGCTAGATCGTGTTGGGAACTTCGGGGTATTCTACCATAAGGCCGTCCCTACGGGACTAGGTGTTTCATATCGTCCCCTCATTTCTACCATACGGTCGTCCCTACGGGACTAGGGTTGACCATCGTCCATTGGTTTCTACCATAAGGTCGTCCCTACGGGACTTGGTTTACAATCGTCCATTGGTTTCTACGATAAGGTCGCCCTTCTGGGACGTGTGGTGTTGATTGGTGATTTTGTTGCTCTTCGAATACAGATCGCGAGACCGAGAAAGAGGCACATTTCTCCATTCAATGCCCCGCACGAAAGACCCTGAAGGGGTCTAATATG
>JBIQJZ010000297.1:0-3687 GCA_044507115.1 Flammeovirgaceae bacterium
AACGGACTGGATATGCTTTCTAGGCTCCGGGTGCAGGGTTCTGGTGCACGACTAACTAAAGTACTTCCGCAGCAGTGTACAGAGATCCCTGTACTTGTACGTCTTGGTGAAGAATTCCGCGGCGCCGAGTTTTTTGGCTTTATCGATTTGCGAACGCTGGGCGGTAGTCGAGTAAACGATGACGGGGATGTTGCAGAGAATCCTGCTCTTTTTCATTGCCGTCAGGAATTCGAAACCATTCATCCGTGGCATGTTAAGATCCAGGAAGATATAATCCGGAGTGGTCTCCTCATTATGCAGCAACTCGAGGGCACGGTCGCCATCTGAAGCGATGAGACAACGGGCGTTTTCGGAAACATCCTTTAGTGCGTTCAGGAATACCTCCTGGTCGTCCGGATCATCATCCACTAGCAGACATGTTTTCCATTCTTTCATATCGTGAAAAGCTTGCGCAGTCCTCGCCGTCGGCTTGTTTATGGGGTTCGTATTATAAGTTACGAGGAATTTTGGATGTCGGCTAAATTGATGCTCGTCGGGCATGGGTACGCCATGTAACAAATCTCGCAAAAACGACGGTTTTTCAGTCATGCGGGGTCTTATTAACTAAGTACTGCGGCTTTCAAACCAGCAGTAAGGAAAATGCGGACCATTGCTCCGACAATGACGGTGACGAAGTTCGCCATTGTCGTTCTGATGTGGTTTTAAGCCGTTAAGCAGACTACTGCTTTACCACTTGTCGAACCTGGTCACTGATGTCAGAAAATCGCGCTGGTACTAAGAAATATCGTCTCGAACCAGTCAGTTTTGGGTTGAGCCCGAGGCTTGATAATACGTTTTGAATGGATATACTTTCTCAATTTCCTGCAAGAACAGGACATGCGCCTGCAGCAGCGTTCCAGCGAGATCCCGTTCCTTCAGAATGATCACTTTGTCGTGCTCGACGTCGTCGTCGAGGATATTTTCAACGGCACACATGTACAGGCCCGAGCCCAACGAAGGAGCCCAGATTCCTATGGCATTCCCGTTTTTCCGGCTGGATGCCAGTTCCTCGAGAATGTGTTTGGGTTCGGTGATTATTCCTTCCATACCGCTTTTGGGGTATGTAGACAAATTCCCGTACCATCCTGGGATACCGGCTCAGCGAATCGTCGCTTTCGGATGACGGACTACCATATTTGTCCGTCGAAAACGGTCAAAACGATGGTAGCCTGTTGCCGCCCGTTGATCTTGAAATTATTGGTTGTCGTGGAGGAAACGAACAGAGAAAGGAATGTTTCTACGGGAGTTTCCGACTCATGGAACGAGCGATATTTTCAGCGGAATTTTTCGCAGTGGTTTGTCTTCTTCGTGCACTTTCACGGCGGCGATTTTGTCGATCACGTCGAGCCCCTCCACTACCTCGCCGAACACGGTGTACTTCTGGTCGAGGGACATATACCCGCCGATTGTCATGTAGATTTGTTTCTGCTCCGGCGTCAGTGTCAGATTGTATTCCTGCGCTTCACCGTCGACCTGGTAGTCCGTGTAGCGGCTTCCTTGCACGATAAAGAATTCGGTGGAAGACGACTGAAGATCCGGGTTGTTTTCATCCGATCGCGCCATCGACAAGGCTCCGCGCTTGTGGATGTGATTCGGTGTGAACTCTGCCGGAACATCGTACGGCAGTTCGCGCGGGTAGATCCCCGCCTGGATCATGAACTGGGAGAGAATCCGGTAGAATTCAGATTCCTCGTACACCCCTTCCTTGATATTCTTGACAAAGTTGGCGCGGTGGAGTGGTGTATCTTCGTACAGCTGGATCTTCATATTGCCAAAGCTTGTTTCGACCAGCACGGTGGTTTCCGGATTTGCTTCTCCATAGGCAAGCAATTGTTCCTTGACTCGAAGGGGGTCAACTTCGGATACCTGTTTCCTGGGCCCACATGCAGTGAGAGCCGCAATAGAAATGAGGAAAAGGAGCGTACGTTTCATAGCCGAACGGATATTGTTTGCGCAGGTTTTTTTTTCCAGCACCTCCAACCCTGGAGTACCTTCATCCTCCGCGATCTCAATTGCCGGTAAGTTACTGGACCTAAATTTGTTTGCAATCGCCCGTGATATTAATAATTTGCGATGCATCATTTATGAAGAAGTTTGATCGTGTGCATTTTACGAGTTTTGCACGGTAATTTTGGGTAAAATGATTGTACTGCATGTAGATGACGATCCCGACGACAGTGCGTTGTTTTGCGAGGCTGTCCGGGAAGTTGCGCCGGAGTATACCTGTCTTGTTGCCGACAGTGCGGCTGCCGCGCTTGAGATTCTTTCGGACCGACAGAATATCCCGGATTATATTTTTCTCGACATGAATATGCCGAAGATGAACGGCCTCGAGTGTCTCCGGCTGATCAAGAACAATCATGCCCTCAGCCACATCAAAGTGGTGATGTACTCCACTTCATCTGACCCTGCGCATATCAGAGAATTCAGAAAACTTGGAGCAGATTTCCTGGCGAAACCGGACAGGTTTGATGTCCTGGTTAAGAACCTTGAACAAATATTACTACCGGCGGGAGTCTGAGAAAGATTGTGAACTAAACAACCACTTCCTCTTCAACCTCATTCACTACTTCTTCCAGGTTCCCTTTAAAAGCAACCCGAAGCATGAAATTCTTGTCAAGGCTGAACTCGTACGTGGCTTTGTCCATCAATTCTGTGGCACGGCGGGAATTCTGAAGAACATGTAGCAGATCCTTGGCAACGGTGGAGGTTCGGATGTTGTTGATTGCCCTTCCCTGGGCAGCTTCGAGCACGAAGCTGTAACCCGAGCGCTCCTTCGGACCAACAGCTTTAAACTCATGAACAAATAGTTTGTACTCCTGCGGGCCATTTTCTGCGGCAGCGGACATCAGTTGCAGGATAACCGGGCGATACTTGTTCCAGATTGTAGCGTAGGGACTAGATTCAGCGAGCGTCATGTATGTTTGTTTTAAGTGTTACGCAGCAGATAACCGCGGTATTGGACGCAGCAAGGGGAGATAAAACAGCTTTGGTCAACGCGGTTCATTCAAAAGGGGCCGCAATATACGACTATTAGCATAACAACAGATGCAGTAGGAAGATTCCTGCGTGGAAAAAAGATCTGCTATGGCTATCTTCACCCGTTATTTTTTCCAATTAGTGGATTCACTCTAAAATCGTAAATGCAATGAAACGAACCTTCAGTACTGATCTGCCGGGCAAATACGGACACGCTGCCTTGCTGTTTTTTCGGGTCCTTGTGGCGTTCCTGATGTTGACTCACGGATATCCGAAATTGGAGCGTCTGTTTTCAGGGGAGGAGATTCAATTCGCCGATCCACTCGGATTGGGGCCTGCGATTTCCCTGGTGCTGATAATCGTTGCTGAAGTTGTCTGCAGCGTGCTGATCATTATCGGACTGGCGACGCGCCTGGCAACGATCCCGATCATCATTGGCATGACAACCGTCGTGACGATCATTCATGCCGACGATCCTTTCGGCGTTCGGGAAAAGCCGTTGCTGTTTCTGATCTGTTTCGTTTTTCTGCTGGTGGTTGGTGCAGGGAAGTATTCGGTTGATGGGATCGTGAATCGTGAGTCGTGAGTCGTGAATCGTGAGTCGTGAGTCGTGAGTCGTGAGTGGTGAGTGGTGAGTGGTGAGTGGGGGGGCTGCTGGTCTTAGTAGGG
>JBIQJZ010000023.1:0-25514 GCA_044507115.1 Flammeovirgaceae bacterium
CGGAGAGCCCGGAGAGAGCCTTGTAGAACGCGGCACGGGCATCCACGCCTTTGACGTTGAGGCCCATGTGTTGATACGAGTCGAGTACTTGCTGGAACTCACCTTTGCGAAGCAATCCGTTGTCAACAAAAATACAGTGCAGATTCTTACCAATCGCGCGATGGATCAGCGTGGCCGCTACGGTTGAGTCGACACCTCCCGACAGTGCCATGACGACCTTGTCGTCTCCCAGCTGCTGTGCAAGTGCGGAAACCGTTGACTCGACGAACTGGTCGGCCGTCCAGTCCTGTGCGCATCCGCAAATGTGAACAACGAAGTTTCGCAACAAATTCTTTCCCTCCGTTGTGTGAGTCACTTCGGGATGAAACTGGATGCCATACTTTTCCTGGCCGCTCACCCGGAACGCCGCTATCGGAACGGTCGATGTGCTGGCGATCACTTCAAAACCCGCCGGCACCGAAGCAATAGTATCGGCATGCGACATCCATACTTGCGTGTCAAGAGACATCTCCTTCATGAGGCTGTTATGGTGGTCGATGCGATTCAGACGGGCCCTGCCATACTCCCGGATGTGCGATGGAAGGACTTCGCCTCCATGGACATGCGCCATCAGCTGAGCGCCATAGCAGATACCCAGCAGCGGGATTTTGTCAAATAGCGAAAGGTCCACCACCGGCGCGCCGGCATCGCGGACGGAGCACGGGCTGCCCGAAAGAATAACCCCTTTGATATCCGGTGTGAGTGCAGGAATTTTGTTGAAAGGGTGGATCTCACAGTAGACGTTGAGTTCCCGTACCCTGCGTGCAA
Organism: Flammeovirgaceae bacterium; assembly: GCA_044507115.1. Lineage (GTDB taxonomy): Bacteria > Bacteroidota > Bacteroidia > Cytophagales > Cyclobacteriaceae > Chryseosolibacter. Next base: position 808 of record JBIQJZ010000023.1, read on the forward strand.
TCAATTGCGTGTACTGGGATCCAAAGTCGAGGATCAGAATCTGTTGCGACATGCTGCAAAGATAACAGAAGCCCTGAATTGACGGGGGAATTTTGCAGCCCCGTGGGTCGCGACGAGGTCAGAAACTCATTGAGAGAAGTCCGATCTGAACACCAATAGCGGAGAAATTCTTGTTGGCGAACTTTTCGCTCTTATTGGTGGTAAAATCATAGTGCACGGCTGCCATGATGCCCAGCGAACCGTGCGGGGTGAACCGAAATAATACCCCGAGTTCCGGCCGGGCAAGAAAGCCCCAGGAGCGCTCGGCATCTTCATAGATGTTGTAATAAAGTACGTACTCGTTTGTGCTGGCCCCCAAACCCAGGCCGGCGTAAGGGAACAGTCGATCCTCATCCTCTTCTTTGAGGTAGTACTGGCCGCTGACAACCGCCGAGTAGCTGTAGGTGTAGTGGAAGTAGTCGCTCGTTATTGCACCGGACCCAGTCTGCTTCGTGTTCATGGGCTCGTATTGGTCGAAATTGGCCCACCCGATGTCGAGTCCCGCCGAAAAATTCGGACGAATAAAACCTCTGTATCCTATCTTACCACCGGCGAAACTGAAGTCTTCTATCCACCCGGCATTCGAGAGGGGTTTGCTGCCATTGAGGTTGAGATAAATGTACCTCTCCTGGGCGAATGTTATGCCCGATATCAACAATCCAAGGAATATAAGAATGGAACGCATCATGGTTTATCCAGATAAGGTGATTGCTTAAACGCCTGGTCGATCGCTTCGAGCGATTGTGCGGCGCGGTCGATCGTGCTGTAGACATCGCCCATATAGGCGTCCCAAACTACTTTCACCTGGTTATCAGGTGTGCGGTTCTTCAGATCGATCATCTCAATGATAAGAACGCCGGTGTTGTAAGCGTAGGTGTTCACGTATGGGTAATAGTAGTACGAACCGTACCCCCAGTAGCCTGGGTAATAGTGGCCCGGATAGCCGTAGCCCGGGTATCCATAACCGGGATACACGATATCCTGAAAGATATTGAAATCATTTACAACCAGGACGTTGATACCCACGTCCGGGTCTTCGGTAGCCGCTACGCGCACATAACCACGAGCATCGAGATTCTGCTTGACCGCATTCAACACGTGACGTGGAAATGTGCTTTCTGGTGAGGTGATAATTGTATCGCTCGATCTGTTCGAGATAAATCCAATCGTGTCAGTCGGTATCGCATAGGTAGTATAGGTGGCAAATTCCGCCTCGGGATCGAAGTTCGTGGACACGACCAGTTGGTCGATCAATTTGGCGGCATCAGGCTCTGTCTGACAACCGGCAAGAAAGAGCGCACAAACGCCCGCTAAAACAAACGATACCTTCTTCATGCCACTATAACGATTGATAAACTGCATAATTGCTTCTCATAAATAGACCCACTTTCGCATAAAAAAGTTTAAACAGCCGTTAAATTCTCCGCAGTGGAGATCAAAAAACCAAGCCAGCACCGAACGCAAGCACGAAAAGCAACGTGGACACAGCCATCTGGCGGAGCCAGGGATCCAGAGCATGCGATGGTCTCGTCGCGACGGCAATTCCGTTCCTGACAAACAACGGGGTGACGAGGAGAAAGGCAAACTGCCAGGGCGACTCGTACGTCACAACGGTGTAGATAACTGCCAGCAACGGCGCCACTAACAGAAGCGCCCAGTGATAAGCAATCGCCCGCCGCCTGCCGAGCCGTACCGGAATTGAATACTTGCCGGCGACTCTGTCGGAGTCGATGTCGCGGATATTATTGACGTTTAGAACGGCGACGGAGAACAAACCCAGGCTGCAGGCGGGCAGCACTTCCACCCAGGCCACATGGCGCGTGAACAGATAGTACGATCCGATGACGCCAACGAGACCAAAGAAAACGAACACCGACAAGTCGCCCAGACCGGCATAGCCGTATGGCCTGCGCCCGACTGTGTATGTGATCGCGGCGCCAATGCACATCAGGCCCAACACAAGGAAGAAAAGAAGTGCTTTCCATTCGGCACCGAATGATACCAGCAGCAAAGCTATACCCGTTGTGAGACTTAGACCGGCAAAGAGCATAATCGCCTGCCGCATGTGTTCCGGCGTGATGAGACCAGCCTGCACGACGCGGGCTGGTCCTGTACGGGCATCGCTATCGGCACCGTGGACGGAATCGCCGTAATCGTTCGCAAGGTTTGAGAGGATCTGGAGAAATATCGTGGTGAGAACACACAGCAGAAAAATATCCCACCGAAATGCAGAAACACGCGATGCCAGGAAGGCGCCCATAGCAACCGATGAAAGCGCCAGCGGGAGCGTGCGCAAACGAAACGCGCGTAGCCAATGTATCCGGGTGCTCAACGGCTGATCTGTTTGATAATGGCATCGTCCATGGGACTGACATCCGATCCGTAATACGCCAGGACTTCGCCGTTCCGGTCGACCAGATACTTGCAAAAATTCCAACTCGGCTTCTTGCCGGTCTTCTCGGCCAACCACTGGTACAGCGGATGCTGATTCCCCCCGCGGACCGATATCTTCTCGAACATCTGAAACCCTACACCATAATTTTTTTCGCAAAAACTGGCGATCTCCTCATTGGTGCCCGGCTCCTGCCACAGAAAATTATTCGCGGGAAATCCGAGGACTGCCACCCGATCACCGTATTGTTCATGGAGCTGCTGGAGGATTTCGTATTGGGGCGTGTATCCGCATTTTGATGCGGTGTTTACGATCAGCATGTTTCGTCCGCGATATCGTTCGAAGTCAATGGGTGTACCGTCCAAAGCGTTGACTCTGAAATCGTAGATCGATTCCACTGTACTGCGAGGTGATGACGAGAACATCCCGGAAAGCCAGCCAGCGATACCCATAACAGCCAATGTCACTGCAATGTAACCACTATAGCGCATCGACGATCGCTTGATCGAGGGGTTTAACTTTCGACGGGAAAAACTTGACAGTGCCATCGGGCTTGACGAGGTACTTGCAGAAATTCCAGCTCGGCTCCTCTCCTGTCTTCTGTTTGAGCCATTGGTAGAGTTCGTGCTGGTCCTCACCTTTCACTGAGATCTTTTCAAACATCTGAAATTCGACTCCGTAATTTTTCTTGCAGAACTGAGCGATTTCCTGATTTGATCCGGGTTCCTGACCGCCGAAATTGTTGGCGGGAAAACCCATCACCACGACTTTATCTCCAAAGCGCTCGTGCAATTCCTGCAGATCAGCATACTGCGGTGTGTATCCGCACTCGGACGCAACGTTCACCAGAAGCAGCGTCTTCCCACGGTATTTGGAAAAATCGATTTCCTTCCCGTCGAGCGACGTCATTTTAAAATCATAGATCGAGCGTTCGGTTGTTGTTGTCATGAGAAGCAAAGCTAAGATGAGCGTTTTCATTGTTGTACTGGTTAAGCTCCGGATGAGGTATTGACAGCAGAAGCTGATATTCAATTTCAGCCATTAGCTGGCAACAACCAACAAAGAGGCTACATTTTTTCAGGTACGTCGATTCCCAGCAGTTTCATTCCACTCTTGAGAACGGACGCCACGGATGCTGAAAGTGCAATCCGCATCTGCAACTTGGCGGCATCCGCCTCGTTGAAAATCGGGATACTCTGATAGAACTGGTTGTACTCCTTCGCCAGATCGTAGACATAGTTGGCAATCACCGCCGGTGAGTGCTCACGCAGTGCCTCTCGAATTTTATTCTCGAACGCTGCGAGCACCTGAATGACCTCGCGCTCCGCCGGCTCGAGCGAATCGATATCTCCCGGTAGCGACCCTGCAACTTCGATGCCTGACGCAGAGGCCTTCCTCAGTATCGCACGGATCCGCGCGTGTGTGTATTGTATGAACGGTCCGGTAAATCCTTGTAACTGGATCGATTCATTTGGATCAAAGAGCATTCGCTTCTTGGGATCTACCTTGAGGAGGAAGAATTTAAGCGCCCCAATGCCGATCATCTTAAACAGCTTATGGGCATCTTCTTCGCTGGTATCCTCGAGTTTCCCCATCTCGCGAGTTTGCTTCTCAGCCTCCGCGACCATTTCCGCGATGAGATCATCAGCATCAACTACAGTCCCTTCGCGTGACTTCATCTTTCCGGTTGGCAGATCCACCATCCCGTACGAAAGGTGATAACATTGACGCGCCCATTCATAGCCCAGCTTGGCGAGAATAAGGAACAGCACCTTAAAATGATACTCTTGTTCGTTGCCAACCGTGTATACCTGTCCGGTGATATTTGGAAAATCGCGGAAGCGAAGAATAGCTGTCCCAATATCCTGCGTCATATAGACCGAAGTACCATCTGATCGCAGTAACAGCTTCTGGTCGAGCCCTTCCGACGTGAGGTCGACCCACACGGATCCGTCGTCTTTGCGGAAAAACACCCCGCGCTCAAGGCCCTTCATGACTTCATCCTTTCCAAGCAGATACGTATCTGATTCGTAATAGAGCTTGTCGAAGTCGACGCCCATTTCGCGGTACGTTTCCTCAAATCCTGCGTACACCCACTCGTTCATGGTGCGCCACAGATCCACAATCTCGGGGTCTTTTTGTTCCCACCGCTGAAGCATGTCAACAGCGAGCTTCATGATCGGCGCCGAACGCGAAGCTTCTTCTTCCGAGGACCCCTTTTCGACAAGCGCCTTCACCTGCGCCTTATAAGCCTTGTCGAACAACACGTAGTATTTACCGACGAGATGATCGCCCTTCAGGCCACTTGTAGACGGTGTCTCCCCCTCACCATAGAGATGCCATGCAGCCATGGACTTGCAAATATGTATCCCGCGATCATTGATGATCTGTACCTTATGGACGTCATAGCCGTTCGCCTTGTAGATTTCCGCTACACTCCAGCCGAGAAAATTGTTGCGAAGATGGCCGAGATGAAGAGGTTTGTTCGTGTTCGGTGAAGAATATTCCACCATGATCTCATTGCCGTTGGCGGGCAGCTGACCATATGCGGAATTGTTATGGATGTCGAACAATGTCTTCACCCAAACATCATCGCGCAGCCGGAGGTTGAGAAATCCCTTCACGACGTTGAAGTCCTTTACAAGCACCGAGTGCTCGACGAGAAATTCACCGATCTCTTTTCCGATGTCCTCGGGCTTGCGTCGCGTAGTTTTGGTCAAAGGAAAACACACGAGCGTGTGTGAACCGTCGAACTCTTTGTTGGTAGGTTGGATCTGTAGTTGATCGGCCTGAATGCCATACAGCGCGGAGATCGCGCGCTGTATCTCGGAGCGAAGCGTAATATCAATAGTCATTGAAAACCAATTTGGTCGGGCTACCAACCGAGGACGTACGCGAAAATCAACGGCGCAACAATCGTCGCGTCGGATTCTATGATGAACTTCGGTGTGTCGATACTCAGTTTCCCCCAGGTGATCTTTTCGTTCGGCACAGCTCCGGAATACGAGCCATAGCTTGTCGTTGAATCACTGATCTGACAGAAGTAGCTCCAATATGGGGTATTCTCACGCTCCAGGTCCTGGTGGAGCATTGGCACGACGCAGATAGGAAAATCACCAGCAATACCCCCACCGATCTGGAAGAATCCAACACCCTCCTGCCCGGCCTCGCGTGTATACCAGTCGGCCAGATAGGTCATATACTCGATCCCGCTGCGCACGGTGGTTGGCTTCAGTTCACCTGTGACGCAATACGAAGCAAAAATATTCCCCATGGTTGAGTCTTCCCAGCCGGGCACAATGAGCGGGAGATTCTTCTCCGCGGCCGCCACCATCCAGCTGTCTTTCTGGTCAATCTGATAATACTGCTTCAACACCCCGCTGTTTATCATTTTGTACATGAACTCATGCGGGAGGTAGCGTTCCCCCTTGTCATTGGCATCTTTCCAGAGCTCATAGATGTGTTTCTGAAGCCTGCGGAAAGCCTCTTCCTCAGGGATACAGGTATCGGTAACCCGATTCATCCCCCGGCCGAGCAACTCCCATTCTTCTTGTGGCGTCAGATCCCGGTAATGCGGAATGCGCTGATAATAGTCATGCGCCACGAGGTTCATGATATCCTCCTCGAGGTTAGCACCGGTACAGGATATGATCTGAACCTTGTCCTGGCGGATCATTTCTGCGAGGCTGAGACCCAATTCGCCCGTGCTCATCGCGCCGGCCAGCGTGATCATCATCTTCTTGCCATCGGCAAGATGCTGCCGATAGGCCTTTGCCGCATCGACGAGGGAAGCCGCGTTAAAATGACGGTAGTGGTGCTCGATAAAGGATGAAATTGGTCTGTTTTGGCTCATGATACCTCTTTTCAAATTTTCCTGCGAAAATACATAAAAACGATTATTCCGGGCACCCGAGGTTCCGAAATGGCACCGGCGGGATGCAACGTATGCCCTACACGTATTGTTACTCGGCCAGAACCGGTCGGTCCACCAGTGATTTGACGGTCGCCTCCAGGATCTCAAACGCGCCTTCTGCCATACGATTCTCCGTATCCAGTGTCGGATTCACCTCCGCTATCTCCCAGGCGCAGACCTTCGGACTTCTCGCAAGTGCGGCGTTCAGGTCCCGCGCTTCATCGACTGTCAGTCCATTAGGCACAGGCGTTCCCGTCCCGCTGGAGATGCGGGAATCGAGGCTATCGACATCGAACGACACATAGATGAGATCGCAATGTTCAAGCATCTGTAGCGCCTTGTGCGCGACAGCCGCGGGGCCTGCCTTCTTGACTTCCTCCGTCTCAATAAAGTTGACGTTATACTTGTTTAGCAGATAGTTCTCGGGCTTTTCGAGGTCGCGAACAGCGATGTAAACAATATCCTCGGGGTAAACTTTCGCGCCCGGAATACCAACATCCTTGATTTGTTCCCAGTATTCCACCGTTTCGATTCGCGGGTCATTGACCTTGCATTCCAGGTTGTCGATGTCACAGGCCATGGCCAGCGCCATCCCGTGCATATTTCCTGACGGCGTGGTATAGGGTGTATGAATATCAGCATGAGCATCAATCCAGATAACCCCGAGACGGCTTTTCGGATACGCCTTCTTGATACCGGCGATCGTGCCGTATGAGGTGCTGTGGTCTCCGGCGATGACCACCGGCGTACGGTCATTCCAGATAGTTTCATAAACCTCCAGACACACCCGTTCCTCCATCATCATCACGCCCTCGATGAACTTGGCATGTGCATGCTTGGCACCGTCGAACAGGAGTTCGTTGACGTTTTCCACCTCGACGGATTCGTACTGCTTGAAGAAATCAGAGTTCAGATCCAGACTGGCGATCTTCAATGCCTCCACGCCCAGGCTCGCGCCCCGTGTCCCTGCTCCGATCTCGGACTTCACCTCAATGATCTTTATATCTTTCATGTTACTTAGCCATTATATTTCTCCCTGCCCGGCGAATACTGGAAGGACCTCCCGGTATCTCCTGTTTCGCGGTTTCCGAGTTTATTTCCGTCTATACCTCGTCGGCCAACGTTTCAATTTGCGCCAGGTAAAACAGGAATACAGGTTTGTGTTAAAAAGTGGCGAATCGAACGCAGCCTACCACTGCCCTTAGAGGTCGGGCAAGGGGTGCGCGATGGAGAAGAAAAAGGTGGTCAACCGATTCACCATACGTACTGTTTACTTATTGCAAAGATGGCAAAATTATACCAATATTGCACTTCTTTTAGGGGTTATCGTAGGTTTCAGGAAGCCCGGGGTCGTGGTAATAACAGATCAGGAACAAAGTGACCGGAACGATATTTTTCACCTCTGTGATTAAACGTACCTAACACCACTTACGGCTACATGAAGAGCTACCGGGAGCTGATCGAGCAAACTTTCGAATTTCCCCAAAAAGAATTTAAAGTCAGAGATCACGAATTGCTGTTCAACGACGTTCCGCTAATGGATATCATCCGGCAGTACGGAACGCCGCTAAAACTTACCTATCTCCCCAGGATCAGCGAGAACATCCGCTTCGTCCAGGCTACCTTTAACAACGCTATTCAGCGGTTCCGCTACGACGGGAAATACACCTACTGCTATTGTACCAAGTCATCGCATTTCGCCTTCGTGCTGGAAGAGGCGATGAAGACCAGAGACGTCCATATTGAGACTTCCTCCGCATATGATATCCCGATCGTCAGAGCCCTCTACAACCGCGGCAAGATAACAAAGGATACATACATCATCTGCAACGGTTTCAAGATGCCCCTGTACACGCAGTACATTACCGAACTGCTGAACGAGGGGTTCCATAACTGCATTCCCATTCTGGACAAGATGGGCGAGATCGACGCATATGAGCAAAGTGTGAACCAGCCGTACCAGGTGGGAATCCGCGTAGCCGCCGATGAAGAACCCAAGTTTGAATTTTACACCTCGCGGCTGGGTATCCGCTACAGCGACATTACGCCATTCTACCGGGAGAAGATCGAGAAAAGTGATAAAGTATCGCTCAAGATGCTGCACTTCTTTATCAACACCGGGATCAAGGACACTGCTTACTATTGGAGTGAGCTGAGCCGTTTCATCTTTAAGTACTGCGAGCTAAAGAAGATCTGTCCAACGTTGGATTCCATCGATATTGGCGGGGGCTTCCCCATAAAAACGTCCCTGACGTTTCAATACGACTACAAATACATGATCGAGCAGATCGTAGAGAACCTGAAATGGATCTGCGACAAGAACAACGTTCCGGTTCCGCATATCTTCAGCGAGTTCGGCAGTTATAGGGTCGGCGAAAGTGGCGCGGTGCTCTACAATGTGATCGACCAGAAACTTCAGAACGACAAGGAACTCTGGTACATGATCGACGGATCGTTCATCACCCACCTGCCTGACGCCTGGGGAATGAATCAGAAGTATATCCTCCTCGCAATCAACAAGTGGGACGATCCCTACCACAAGGTGAACATGGGCGGGCTCACCTGCGATAGCATGGACTACTACAACTCAGAAGCCCACTCCGGTGAGGTGTTCCTCCCGATGATCAACGACGAGGAGCCGCTGTACATTGGTTTCTTTCACACCGGCGCCTACCAGGAATCGCTGGGCGGATACGGCGGCATCCAACACTGCCTTATACCTGCTCCCAAGCACGTGCTGATCAATCGCAACGAGGACGGAGAAATTACCACCGAGCTGTTCGCACCCGAACAGACCAGCGAAAGCATGCTAAATGTACTAGGCTACTAAGCGGCCCTTCCCGGTACGGGAATCCAGTACCGGGAAACATCCCGAAAAAATCGCTATATTCAGTCTCGCGAGTCCCCCTGGCTGTTTCTTTAAATCTCCGCTAATGACCCATCTCAATGGACGCATTTGCGAGTTCCTTTCTTTCCCCACGGCAACCCATCGTGAGTTTTTCGGTAGTACAACCAAATCAAACAACTATGAAATTCTATGACGACAAGCACATCAAGAACATAGTTCTGTTGGGCGCGCCTAAGGCCGGCAAGACCTTGCTGGCCGAAGACATGGCATTCGAAGCCGGTATCATACACCGGAGAGGCACCATCGAAGGTAAAAACACAGTATCAGATTACCACGACATCGAACACGAGCGTGGTAATTCTGTTTTTGCGACTCCCCTTCACACGGAGTGGAAAGACTATAAGATCAATATCATTGACACACCTGGGTTCGACGACTTCATCGGCGAAATTATCTCTTCCACACGTGTCGCGGATACATGCGTTGTTGTCGTCAATGCACAGCATGGAGTGGAAGTGGCGACCGAACTCATCTGGAATTACATCGACCGCTTTAGCAAACCTACCATTTTCGCCATCAACCAGGTCGACCATCCCAAAGCTGATTTTGACGCCGCTCTCGCGTCGCTGAAAGAGCGCTTCGGAAGTGCAGTCACACAGATGCAGTATCCCTACAACGTAGGAGAAGATTTTAATGCGATCATCGATTTGCTGAAGATGGTGATGTATAAATTCCCCGTCGACGGTGGCAAACCTCGAAAGCTCGCCATTCCGGAATCGGAACGCGAACGGGCCGACCGACTGCACAACGAACTCGTCGAGAAGGCGGCGGAAAACGACGAGGCGCTCATGGAAAAGTATTTTGAAAAGGGTACCCTCGACGAAGATGAGATGCGCGAAGGATTAAAGCTCGGGATGATCCAGCACTCCATTTTCCCGGTGTTTTGCATGTCGGCGAGGAAGAATATGGGAAGTGGCCGGATGATGGGATTTATTGACAACGTCGCACCCTCACCGCCCGAGGCAAGACCGGAACGCACCATCGATGGGCAGGAAGTGTCCTACGATCCCGACAAGCCGACGGTGCTATTCGTATTCAAGTCCCACCTCGAACAAAACCTCGGGAAACTTTCGTTCTTCAAGGTCATTTCGGGACACGTGACTACCGCCTCTGAATTAGTAAACAGCCAAACGGGCAGTTCGGAACGAATCCATCAGCTGTTTATCATGGATGGCAAAACGCGCACACCGGTCGACCAGCTCGTCGCCGGCGACATTGGAGCCACGCTGAAGCTGAAGGACACATACACCAACCAGACCCTCCGCGACAAATCGTGGGACGTAACAATTGAACCGATCGAGTTTCCGGAGCCGCGTATCCGCACGGCAGTGATCGCCAAAAGCAAGAACGACGACGACAAGATCGGGGAAGTACTTCATAAGATTCACCAGGAAGACCCCACGCTCGTGGTCAACTACTCCAAAGAACTTCGGCAGCTGCTCATATCGGGACAGGGCGAACTCCACCTTGCGATCTGCAGGTGGTACCTCGAGAATATCTACAAACTCGGAGTGGCATTCGAATCGCCGCGCATTTCGTATCGCGAAACCATACGGTCCTCCGCGATCGCTGTACACCGCCACAAGAAGCAGTCGGGAGGCGCGGGACAATTCGCTGAAGTGCATATGAAGGTCGAGCCCTATAAGGAGGACATGCCGGAGCCCAGTGAATACACAGTGCGCGGAAAGGAGATCATCGGTCTTCCCTGGGGCGGAAAACTCGCCTTCTACAACTGCATCGTCGGCGGTGTGATCGACGCGCGCTTCATTCCTTCTATCCTAAAAGGAGTCATGGAAAAGATGGAACAGGGACCAATCACTGGGTCTTATGTGCGAGACGTCAGAGTCTGCGTCTTCGACGGAAAAATGCACCCGGTAGATTCGAATGATATTTCTTTCAAGATCGCCGGAATGATGGCCTTCAAGTCCGCTTTCCTGAACTCGGAGCCGCAGTTGCTTGAACCCGTCTGCGACCTCGAAATTCTGATGCCGGAAGATGTGATGGGCGACGTGATGAGCGACCTGCAGAGCCGCCGCTCCATCATCATGGGAATAGGTACACAGGGCAACCTCCAGATGATCAAAGTGCGCGCACCACTGGCAGAACTCGACCGGTATTCCACGGCCCTTCGGTCGCTGTCGCAAGGCCGTGCGAGCTTCAACCAGCAGCTAGCGGATTATTCCCCGGTACCCTACGAGGTACAGGGACGTATAGCCCGGAAATTCCAGGAGCTGGAACTGGTTTAGCGGAAACAAGAATGATGTAAGAAAACCGGTAGTGACGCCTCAGGGAGCCTCCTGAGCTGGAATCCTCATGTCCTCCCGTCGAAAACCTACTCCGGCTATCCGAAATCGGTTGTATAAAATTTATCTTTTGATAGATTTGTTATACCACGACCTAAAGCCCACACCGTGAGTAGAGCAATTGTCATCATCCCGACCTATAACGAGCGGGAGAATATCCGGCCGATCATAGAGGCAGTATTCGAACTTCCTATCAATTTCCATATCCTGGTAGTCGACGATAATTCACCCGACGGAACAGGGGACATCGTACAAAGCCTTCAGCCCTCCCTAAACCGTGACGAAAACCGACTGCAGCTGATGAGGAGATCCGCTAAACAAGGCCTCGGAACAGCCTATATTGCTGGGTTTCAGTATGCAGTCGCTCGCGGGTACGAGTATATTCTGGAGATGGACGCAGACTTCTCACATGACCCGAAGGATCTGGTGCGATTGTACAATGCCTGCTACCGCGATGGAGCGGATATGTCGATCGGATCGCGTTATGCAACCGGCGTAAATGTCGTGAATTGGCCCATCGGGCGGGTCTTGCTCTCGTATTTTGCAAGTAGCTACGTGCGAGTTATCACGAGCCTGCCCATTTCGGACACTACTGCTGGATTCGTCTGCTACAAGCGCAAGGTCCTTGAGACGATCCCGCTGAATGATATCCGCTTTATCGGGTATGCGTTTCAGATTGAAATGAAGTTTCTCGCGTGGAAATACGGTTTCAAACTCACCGAGGTACCCATTATCTTCACCGATCGCACCCGCGGCGAGTCCAAGATGTCACCTGGAATCTTCAAAGAAGCTTTTTTTGGAGTCTTGCACATGACGATCACCAGCTGGTTCCGGAAGTACATCCCCGCCCCTTACGAAGACGCAGTCGCGGAAGCTATGTAGTCCGGCTTCGGAGCCCCGCCCGCAGCATCACCGCCGAAGTATAAATGACGACCGCCACGACTACCCATCGAAGGGTATCGACCGGCAGCGATTTAACAATGAAGGCAGCAATAGCAACCGCAATCGTTCCGGGGATAGCCATTCCGATAGCGGCCTTTCGGTTATAAGCGCGCTCTTTGATAAACCTCGCGGAAGCGGGAGGCATGAGAAATGCGCACGATCCCATCATGATTGGGAACGCTACCTTAGGCGACATCCCCAGCGCAAAGACGAGTGCCATACACGGTGCGTATAGCCCGACACCCGCCGTCATCAGCGCACCCAGCACGAAATTAACGGCGACGGCAAGAATGAGCTTCGCGCCGCTTAGCCCGATAGCATCGCCTCCTCCGGGGATCCATCCCACTTGCCCGGCTACCATAAAGGTCGCGGTCACCAGCAAGGCAATGCCCATCGTGAGCCTGATGACCTTCTCCGACATCTTCGACACAATGCCCGCACCGAAGATAGCTCCTGCGGCGGCGGCGATGAGCATGAGCACCAACGTAAGAGCATCCACTTCAATAATCGTTATGAAGATGATCGCCTGTAAAAGGACAGGGACGGTGTTGGCGACGTTCAGCGTTCCCGGTAGTAGCCTGTCGGAAGTTTGCTTTGTGAATTTTAACAACGCTGTCTGCGGTGCAAACGCTCCGATCCCCAATACGTCAAAAAAATTGACCACAAAGCCGATCAGCGAAGTCTTGATCCAGCTGACGTCCTCGAGACTGTTCCGGTGTTTCAGGTAATCTCTGGTCAGAATGGCAATAAACCAAACGGCGAGCAGGATCAGCGCAAACCAAATTATCTTTACCATCATAGGCCGTTCTCAGGGATCAGGTCAGCGTTTCCTTGAAGGAGGTTTCTCGAAATCCATCTTGTCGGTGACGCCATCCCTCTTCATCAACTTCTCAATATCTTCGATCTCAAACGGCACGAATGATGAGAAGTTTTCAAAGCCAGTTTCTGTAACGACACCTACATCTTCGACGCGGACGTACAGATTCTCCTCCGGAACCCAGATCATCGGGTCAACCGCGAATACCATCCCCGGTTTGAGAACGCCCTTCCAGTAGTTGCCAACATCGTGAACGGCCATCCCGACCGGGTGGGACAAACCACCGCGGAATGACAAGGCGCCCTCCGCAGCTTTTCGATAGATGGGTTTCGAGAATGACATCTTTTCGATAATCGGACGGAGCGCGGCAATTGCTTCGTCTGTGACCTGGCTCGCCGATACACCGGGGCGTATTCTCTTTAACAGCTCCTTGTGAAACGCGACAATAACACTGTAGAGCTCGCGCTGCCCTTGCGAGAATTTTCCGTTGACGGGCCACATGCGTGTGACATCCGATGTGTAGTAGCGATAGTCCGGGGCAAAATCCATCAGTACAAGATCACCGCTTCTCAGCGTGTCGGTGTTGTGGAAGTAGTGTCCATACCACGCATTCTTGCCGCCACCGACAATCGCACTGTAGCCTTCGAAGCGCGACCCGCTCATCAGGTAATGAAATCGCGATATCGCAGCAAGCTGGTATTCGAGCATCCCGGGTTTAGTCGATTTCATCGCCTCGAATAATCCTACGCCGGCAATCTCGCTGGCTGTTCGGATAAGATCGATCTCCGCAGGGCTCTTGATCAGGCGCATCTCATCAAGGAGAGGCGAAAGATCACGCGTCTCAAACTGAGGAAAACGAAGTCGGAGGAGATGCAGAAAATTTGCTTCCTTGGAGCGAACATCTGTCCAGGGATCCGATGTAATTCGGGCAACACCAGCGAGCAGCTCATCCCGACTGCAGGCCTTTCCCTCCCCCGGACTATACGGCGTATGAATTACCGGAACAGGGTAGTACGTCGATAGCCGGGCTAACGTCACGGAAAGACTTTCCAATGGCAACACGTCATCAATACCGGTAGTGCGAGTAATCAAAGCGGCATCCTCCGCTGACAGCGTCTTACCCTCACTTCTTTCCCTCACCTCATCCCGGTGGGGTAAGTATAGCGTAGCCCGGCGGTTGCGACCGTTCAGGAGCAGATACGCGTGTGGGATTTCGAGGCCCGTGAGATAGTAGAACTCGTTGGTCTGTCTGAACACCTCGAAAGCGCTCACCGAAAGACCGCCCTGTATCAGCGCGATTCCATTGTTCCCAATCGAATCGAGTATCCTGTTCCGCCTTTCGCGGAACTCCTCCCAGGCAAAATCTTTCTGAAACAAGGAAGGTTGAGCGGTCGCAGATAGTACGGTCGACAGAACCATGATACCGACGGGTATCCACATCAGAGATTTTCTTAGAAGCGGTTTCATCATATCACTTTGTATTTCGGAGTTCCCATTCGGCTAACAGTTTCGTGTTTGGATCAATCGTCACCGACCGCGGTCGCTCTGCAACCGGTATGACGAACTCATTCTGCCTGCTGCCTAGTTGAAAGGAAGTGACTTCGGGCAAAAGACCTTTTTCAGTGTACACACCGATCTCGATGGGCATCTCAAACTCGTATTCCTTGTCCTGAACCTGATCCAATTTCACGACTACCTGTTTCTTGCGCTGATCATATCGCCAGGATCCAGCCAGTTTAATGTACCCACCCTGACGCAGCCACTGATCAAAGAATCTTCGAAGATCTTTTCCCGATGCACGCTCCATCTCCATCCTCAGGTCTTCAGTTGTCGCGGTGGCGTTGTAATATTTTTGATAGTATGCGCGGATTCCCCGCTTGAATGTCTCGCCACCCACCAGGTTCCGCAACATGTGTAGTATCCACGCTCCTTTCTGGTAGGTCATCAGGTTCGTCACCGGACCTTCCTCTGCCGAGCGATCGTCGACAATCTTGTAGCCGGCATCTTTCGCGTAGTATTTTGCGATATCCTGTTTAGCCTTGTGCAGTTCGTTGACAAAATCATCGCGCCCATAGGCATGCTCCCGGAATAACATCGTAAAATATGTAGCAAATCCCTCGCTAAGCCAGGCATCATCCCACGTTGACTCTGTTACACAGTTGCCGAACCAATGGTGCGCCCACTCGTGAATGTTCGCATTGTTGAGCCAGAACGATCTCGACCCTGTTACAGCATCCTCCTGATAGAAGACCGCAGACGCTGTTTCCATCGCCCCCTTGACACTCGGAGACTGAATATTAGCAACCTTCTCATAGGCATAGGATCCCACGTAGTCAGAGAAGAACTGCAGAGCTTGCTTGGTCGGCTCCGCGAAGTCGTAGAACCCTTCCTTGCGATTCTGCGGGTAAACCCAGGTCTCGATAGACTTTCCTTCGAACGTGTCGACGTACTGGACAGCAAATTCCGCCACCGCGAGAACATATAGCCATGCTGAAACAGGAACCGATTGTTTCCAATGTGTGAGTTTAGTCTTGTCATCGAGGATGGTCCGTTCCATCAGCAAGCCATTGGAAACGACGTCGTACCGCGCGGGCGCCGTCACAAGAAACTCAGACGTAGCTTTCTCGTAAGGGTGATCGACAACCGAAAGCCAGTGCCGGGCGGCATTGGGCCAGTGGTGGCTGAAGAAACTCCGGCTTCCAAATTTTGTCGGTCCGATAATGAGGCCATCTGCCGGGATACCGGAGTACCGAACAGTGATCTCCGCCTCCGAATCAGCGGCGGAAGGGTTAGCAAAATAGACCATCAACGCATTATCAGCGTGCGTGAATCGCAGGTCCTGGCCGCCGGATTGAACCGATGTCACAACCATACCGCGACCCTTGAGAGCATCCGACTTATTCACGAGATCCAATCTCAGATGCCGTACACCACTGGTTTTGAAGCGAAGGAGAATTCTCGATTCGACCTCGACCTGGTCCGACTCATCTGACAGGACTACAGAAAATGAATAGTGCTGGACATCGATACCCTGGTTCTTTGGATACTTGTCGGCGTTAGCCAGGTGAAATGAAAGAAGGAGAATGAAGAGGGATGAAACTACTCTAGACATACATACACAATTTGACAAACCTTTGGAGGCTCAATTTAGCCGAATCGTGTACTACGCTGATTGACTTATGTGTTCGATACAGTGTACTATCTTAACCCTGTTCGCAGGATACGAAGTTCGAGGGCTATGGATAAATGAGCAGGCAGGAAGACAAATTGCAGGAAAAACGGTCTATCACTCTGGCACATAAAATTGAACTCCCTTTCTATAAATTGTAAATTGCATCCATGTTCTATAGACGAAAAATAATACTAGCGGTCTTGCAGCTGTTTGGGGGGAAACTGGATAAAATCCGTTTCCAAAAGTTGCTATTCCTGTTTACACTCAAGCAGCAAAAAGCCGACTATCATTTTGTTCCCTATAAATTTGGTTGCTTTTCCTACTCCGCCAATGCTGACCTAGCTACCATGGTTGCCAAAGGCCTTTTGGAGGAGTCGAAGAAGGACTTCGTCAAGATAGACAGGACTGATTATATGAAATTGATTAGGCCTGATGATCTTAAACACCTACATCTGGTAAAGAAGGAGTATGGGGCGATGAGCACCAATTCATTGATGAGGCACACGTACATCCATTATCCATTCTATGCGATCAAAAGTGAAGTTGCACCAGACATCTTAACTAACCGTGAATTAGCGCGAGTAGAAGCATCTAAGCCACAGAATGATAAAACTGTACTATTTACAATTGGTTATGAGGGTGTTTCCCTGGAAGAATACTTGCTCCGTCTAATAAAGAATGACGTAAAGGTGTTAGTGGATGTGCGCAATAATCCTATGAGTATGAAATATGGCTTTAGCAAGAGTCAATTGAAACGATATTGCGAAGGCCTTGGGATAAAATACATCCACATTCCCGAAGTCGGAATTCAATCTGAACAAAGGCGGGAATTGAACTCACAGACTGATTACGATAATCTCTTTACAGTTTATCGAACGCAGAACCTGAGAAAGACTAAAAAGCAGCAAATCGAAATCTTAACACTCTTGAAAGAAAGTAAACGAATTGCGCTTACCTGTTTTGAAGCCAATATTTGCCAATGCCATCGTAAGCATTTAGCCGAAGCCATTGAAACACTTCCTGGCTTCGAATACGAAGTAGAACACATTTAAACAATGGCAAGAAAGAAAGTCCTCATTTCGGTAACAACTTACCCATTGCCTTCAAGAAGCTACGATGAGTTAGTTTGTACCGCAGGGCTTCTAGAGAATGGAGAATGGATTAGGATTTACCCAATCCCACTCAGTTTCTTGATGGGGCATCGACGGTCAGGCAAAATTGAATCATTCAAATACACATGGATTGAGCTTGACTTAAATAAGAGGACAGATGACTTTCGCCCTGAGAGCCACTCTCCTCAGAATTATGATTTCCGAGACATCATCTTACATGAACGAATAGGAACAGAAGGAAACTGGCTAAAGAGAAAAGAGATCTGCCTTCAAACCGTGTATACTGATCTCGCCCAACTCATCAAAGAATCTGCCCACCCTACAAATCGTTCACTTGCTACGTTCAAACCAAAGGAAATCGTTGGGTTTGAAATTGAAGATGATACAAGGGGTTGGAAAAACGAATGGCTGGAACTACGAAAGCAAGGAGACTTATTTTCGCAAGAGAAGGCACCTGAAACTCTTATCCCCAAACTTCCATATAAATTCTTCTATCGTTTCAGAGATGACGCCGGAAGGGAAAGTCGATTAATGATCGAGGATTGGGAAATTGGCGCGTTGTATTGGAACTGTTTACGTGCTTCAGAAGGTGTTGAAGCGATCGCATTAAGCAAAGTGAGAGAGAAGTACGAGCAAGAATTTTTGAAAGAAAAGGATTTATACCTCTTCCTTGGTACAACGAAAGAATGGCATATGCGGAGAGCCAAGAATCCATTTGTGATAATTGGACTTTTTTATCCAAGAATAGAACGTCAAATGAAATTATTCTGACAGATGACGCGAGAAACCCCGGCTAAAACGTTTTCAGCGCAGCCTTCAAATGCCAAGGATGGACCCTTGCAAGATAGTTTTCTTAACACCGACTACTGACGAAGTAAAAAAAAACTGCGGTAACGAGATAAATTAGACCACCTGCACTAGGGACGTCTCTCACAAAAAAAGCAGTCACGTTTGTAACTGCTTCATTTTCTGCAACTTGCTCCTCCTCTAGGGCTTGAACCTAGGACCCCCTGATTAACAGTCAGGTGCTCTAACCAGCTGAGCTAAGGAGGAAAATGGGACTGCAATATTAACGGCAGGGTGCGGATTTCCCAAATTCAGGAGTGAATTTATTCCCCGGAATCAGCGAAATCGGGGATTTCCGGCGGGAATGCTCCGGCAGCCTACTCCTGCTCCAGGAATGGATACCGGTAATCCGTCGGCGGAACAAATGTCTCCTTGATCGTGCGCATACTCACCCAGCGCAGGAGGTTTACCTTCGCTCCTGCTTTGTCGTTCGTGCCGGAACCACGCGCTCCCCCGAACGGCTGCTGTCCGACGACTGCACCGGTAGGCTTGTCGTTGATATAGAAGTTTCCGGCTGCATTGGTCAGCACCTTTGTCGCCATTTCGATGGCAAACCGGTCACGTGAAAAGATGGAGCCGGTCAGGGCATACGGCGAGGTCTGATCGACGAGTTCCAGCGTCTGCTCGAAGTTCTCCGCATGGTAGACGTAAATCGTCAATACCGGGCCGAAGACTTCCTCACACATCGTCACCGAGGAGGGATCCCGGGTGACAATCACGGTAGGCTCAATAAAATAGCCCTTCGACTTGTCGTATTTTCCCCCGGCAATGATTTCATTCATTTCGTTTTGCCGCGCCTGCTCGATGTATCCGACGATGGAGTCGAACGCTTTCTCGTCGATCACAGCATTAAAGAAGTTGCCAAAATCCTCTGTTCCACCCATCCGTATTGTGCTGATATCGGCGAGAAGAAACTTCTTTACTTCGTCCCACAAGTTATCCGGCACATAGCATCGCGAAGCCGCGGAGCACTTCTGGCCCTGATACTCGAAGGCGCCGCGTACCATAGCAGTTGCGACTTCATGCGCATCGGCGCTCTTGTGCACCATGATAAAGTCCTTGCCTCCTGTTTCACCAACGATGCGCGGGTATGATCTGTATTTGTGAATGTTTTGTCCGATCGTCTTCCACATCTGCTGAAACACACCCGTGCTTCCGGTAAAATGCAGTCCGGAGAATTCCGGATGATTAAAGATCACGTCGCCGGCGGTGGGGCCATCGACAAAGACAAGATTGATCACACCGTCCGGCAGGCCGGCATGTCGCAACACCTGCATGATCATCTGTGCAGCATATACTTGCGAGTTGGCCGGTTTCCACACAACGGTATTTCCCATCAAAGCCATACTCGTCGGCAGGTTGCCAGCGATCGCAGTAAAGTTGAACGGTGTCACGGCAAATGTAAACCCCTCCAGCGGCCGGTACTCAGTCCGGTTCCAGACACCGGGCGAAGAAGCCGGCTGTTCCTGGTATATCTGCGTCATGTAATGCACATTGAAGCGCAGAAAGTCAATCAATTCGCACGCGGAGTCGATCTCCGCCTGGTATGCGCTCTTCGATTGGCCGAGCATAGTAGCAGCATTGATCTTGTACCGGTAGGGTCCGGCGAGCAAGTCGGCAGCCTTCAGGAATACAGATGCGCGATGTTCCCACGCCATGTTGCTCCAGAGTGCACGTGCATTCAGCGCTGCCTGGACAGCCTGTTCCACATGTGTGCGATCACCTTCATGATAATACCCAAGCACATGCTGGTGATCATGGGGTGGTGATAATTTCTTCTTTTTTCCCGTGCGAATCTCCTGCCCTCCGATATACATCGGTACATCAACCTCCTGTGAACGCGCCTCGTCAATGGCTTCCCTCAAAAGAGTCCGTTCCTTGCTTCCGGGCGCGTAATCAAAAACAGGTTCATTCACGGGAACCGGCACCTGATAAAATCCTTTCGACATGTTTACGCTTATAAGTTCTTACAATCAGAATCAAATGTCACAAAATATTTCTCAATTCCGACAAACAGCGGATTTCGTGATCCACAATTTCACTGTGGTGCTGCGCCATCGGATTGTAGTACACCGTATCGATAGACGCATTTCGAGCTCCCTGAATATCGGTGGTCAGATTATCTCCTATCATAATCACTTCGTGACACTCCAGGCCGTTTACCGATAGTGCATAGTCGAAAATTTCCCGCGCAGGCTTCTTGTAACCTGCCTTCTGCGAAGTGATCACGTGATCAAAGTAGTGCGTGATATTGCCCGACAACAACTTGATCGATTGAATTTCTTCAAACCCATTCGTCACTACAGTCAACGCATAGTTGCGCGATAAATACTCTAGCGTTTCGCGGGCATGTGGTACGAGTTGTGTCTTTTTTGGACATCCGTATAAATACTCATGTGAGAGACTCTCATTCAGAGTGTCGCTGTCGACACTAAACTTCGCCAACACCCGCTTGAAACGCTGCGTGCGGATGACTTCGTTAGAAATCAATCCCCGATCATACAAGTCCCACAATTCGAGATTGATCACGCGAAAGTGCGCGTGGAATTCGTCGGAGGGAATGCCCAGTGACTCCAGGTCAAACGATTCATGTAATTCCATAAGCATATCCCGGGCGTTACATTCGTAATCCCACAGGGTATGATCCAGGTCAAAAAAGACACACTTATATTCGTCCGCCTTTTTGCGTTTCGCCACTCCTTCCATCCGATGATTATCCATGAAATACGTGTTACGCCGTTACGCCGGGTTTTGGCCAAGCGGCCATCTGAACCTTATTAACGGCGAGTTCGCGATTTGAAAACATTGTCTGATACAACTGCTGATCATTTTGCAGCAGCTGATCCTTTCTAAGGAACTGAAAAATCTGCTTTAAGATTTCATATACCTCGTCTTTTATCGCGTAAAAAACCCAGTGATTGTGTCTTCTGAAGGTTAGAATCCCGGAATTTTTCAGATAGGTCAGGTGCCGTGAAGTTTTCGTCTGCGTAAATTCCAGTATCTTCTCGAGATCGGAGATACACATTTCCTCATTTTCGAAAATAAGGTGGAGGATACGCAGTCGCGATTCATCGGAACAAGCCTTGAAAATCTGCGAACCGAGCGACAAATTGAAACTTTTCAGCCGCATTCTGCATCTTTATTATAGGCCCAAAAATAAAGTATTAGGGTCTCACTTGCGATATTTTTATATTTGATAGCTTAATCGACGTCTGCTACGAATTTTGAAGAATAAATATAGCATACTTTGCGGCCTGCTGGTAGTGATAGCCTTGTCAATTGCCACGGATACCTATGCCCAGCAACCGAAAAGGGTCATCCAATTATCGGGTGTAACGATGGATACCGTCACGGGACCGGTGCCCTATGTCAATGTCTACGTACCCGCTGCAGGCCGGGGTGTGCGTACAAATGAGGTTGGATTTTTTTCGCTGCCGGTACTTGCCGGCGACAGCGTGGTAATTAGCGCGGTCGGATATCAACGTCAGTATGTAGTTCTTCCGCACGATGCCCCCGAATATTTGACAATCTTCGTCAGTATGGTGGAAGACGTCACGTATCTACGGGAAGTTGAAATCCTCTCTTATCCGACAGAAGAGGTATTCAAGGAAGCGGTGTTAGCACTTAATCTGCCACCGGGTGACATCGATGAGAAGAATCTGAATGCGGAACTGTTAGCGTTGATGCTCAAGACAATGCCGATGGATGGACCATTGAACCAACGCTACTCACTCAACCAATGGGCAGCCAGTCAGAACGACAAATTCATGCCTGTTACCAACCCTTTCCTGAATCCATTCAACTGGGCAAAATTCTTCAAGAGTCTAAAGACGGATAAGAAGAAGTAGGTTCTGTCACGTTTCAAAGACTGGCGTTACCTCGTAGTGGTAGTAAGGCTGAAACACCTGAAACGGTTTGTCAATTTCGAACTGCATCACGAAGTTCAGGTCGCTAACCGATAGAAATCCGTGGGCATCATCCAGAAAAATCCCCCCCTTCTCTGTGATTCTGGCGACACGAACGAAGTTCACATTCCACAATTCGCCTAGCAGCCGGAAGCGAATACAGATATCAGGTCGCTTTTCCAGAAGATCTACAAGGAGTCTTCTGAACTCGACCATTGAGATCAAGGTCTTGTTGAGAGTCACTTCCATCGATACCGCCCCACCGTAGCGAAGGCAAAAAAATCGTTCCGTTGGCCGAACATCCGGGGCGGGACCAGTCCCCAATGGAAGAGCGGCCATGGCGTTGATCGGCAGATCCGGCGATAATTTTTGACAGCATTTGCGAAATAAAAATCTATATTCGCACCAGAATTCGGACGCCCCATTTTGAGCGGGATCCCGTGTTCCGGATTCTCCACACCATTGTTCGGGGTGTAGCGCAGCCCGGTTAGCGCACCACGTTAGGGACGTGGGGGTCGGAAGTTCGAATCTTCTCACCCCGACTTCACTCGCCTTAGCTCCGTCCCGGAGCGACGGCGAGCTTCGCTTTGAAATATCTGCTTCGAAGCAAAATTTGATAGGCGAGCTACGTCGGGCAGGCCCGACTCCAAGCTTCCATCATAATCTTGTTCCAGTTCCAGAATTGTCCTGTCCAGATCGTTAGGCCCCCATAGCCCATAGCACCGTGTCGGAGCGAC
This sequence comes from Flammeovirgaceae bacterium, assembly GCA_044507115.1. Taxonomy (GTDB): domain Bacteria; phylum Bacteroidota; class Bacteroidia; order Cytophagales; family Cyclobacteriaceae; genus Chryseosolibacter. The sequence goes on from JBIQJZ010000023.1 coordinate 23,894, forward strand.
GGCAGCCTAATGCTTAACACTGCCTTCTTTGCACATTTTTAAATAAAACTAATACAAATGTTAATTTTATTAAATTCTGTATTAGTTTTATTCAATGAAGAAGCAGCTTCCATATACCTGTCCAAGCTGTCAAAGCGCTCTGAGAATCGTGAAATTGCGCTGCGATGAATGCCAGACGGAAATCAGCGGGTCTTTCGACTTTCCCCCACTGTCTGCGTTAGACCCGAAAGATCAGCAATTCCTCTACAACTTCGTGCTCGCGAGCGGGAGCCTGAAAGACATGGCCCAACAAATGAAACTGAGCTACCCCACCGTCCGCAATATGCTGGATGACATCATCGAAAAGTTGAAAAAGGCATGAACCACGTTTCCAGTTCGAAGTTCCTTCTGCTATACAACCCCTTTGTCGTCCTGGCGGGACTTCCTTCGCTAATTGTTGCGATCATCGCGCTCTTCGCTGTCTCCGGCATGGCCTATGTAACCGGGACACATCACTATGGGTTGCTGAACATAAACTTCGCAAAGGATCTGCCGTTCATCAACTTCCTGCTCGAGCACGCGAGTTACTGGGGCGTCTCAATAGTATTGTTCTACAGCGCGGGTCGTCTCCTCTCAACTTCAACGATCCGGTTGGTCGACGTTGCCGGAACACTGGGTATGGCACGTCTTCCACTGATCGCTCTCTCACTCGTCCGGCTTGCTCCGGCGTTTGATAGCTTTCTCATTAACTCATCAAATATGTATTTGCTGTTCATCCTACACGTATGCCTCGCGGCATGGAGTGCGGTTCTGATGTTCAGCGCCTACAAGACAGCCTGTAACGTAAAAGGATCCCGAGGCGCCATCTCGTTCTTTGTATGCCTCCTCGGAACAGAGGTCATCACCCAGCTGATCATTCGACTTTCTCTATAAACCATACTTATGAAACACATAAACAGAAAATCCCCCGCATTGATTGTTCTCATGCTCACCGGCCTCTGCGTTACAGGTTGCAGCCAGGATTTCGAAAAAGTACCCCAAACCCAGGCCGGTGACATGGTGGAGATGGGCAAGAAATTCAACGATAAATTTTACAACACACTAAAGCAAGGAAACACATACGAGTTCGGCTCGGAAGCAAGTGAAGATGTGAAACGACAGATCTCCCCGGAAATGCAAAAATTGCTATACAAACAAGTTCAGACGCAGTTCGGCGATTATGTCGATTCCGAATTTGTCGAGGCGTGGAAACAAAAGAGCAACCCGGGGATTACAATTCTTCGATACAAAGGCAAGTTCTCGCAGTCGGATGCCAAGCTCGAGCTACGGGTGGTTTACAACGAAGCCGGCGAAGTAGCCGGGTTTTTCATCAAGCCATGGTCGGACATGCTGAATTGATAACCGCTAAAGATGCTGTGCCATCGCGGGATCGGTAATCGTAGCTTTTGATGTTTCCACTCGTCCTGCGAATCGGTACGCCAAACCACTTGCCATCGTGACGGTGTAATCGTACCAGTTCCCACTCTTCGCCAACCGCTGATAACGCTTAGCGCTCTTGAGCGGTGAAAGGGATATGGCTCCGGGACCTGCATATCCATAGGCATTGTCGGCCATCTTCAACTGAAGTTTTTCACGACCCGGA
>JBIQJZ010000298.1:0-3624 GCA_044507115.1 Flammeovirgaceae bacterium
ACCACTTACTATTCCACTATCTCCCCCAAATCCCCTTTCTCAGCGCGCTTCTTCAGCTTGTCGTTTGCAAAGATCGCGACTTCGACGCGGCGGTTTTGCTGACGTCCGTAGTCGGAGTTGTTATCGGCAATTGGCTGGTCTGGTCCGTATCCCTCGGTGGTGAGGCGTTTGTTCTGAACCCCAAGACCTTTAAGGTAGTTGGCCACTGATTGCGCGCGTTTTTCGGATAGTGACATATTGTACTCGCGCGTACCCGTAATGTCGGTATGGCCCTCAATGAGGATATTAGTGTCATCGTACTTTTTTAATGTCCCGGCCAACTCATTGAGGTTCGTTCGGGATGCCTCCGATAGTTCGGCTGAGTTGAGTGCAAACTGAATTCCGTCCCGAAAGGTGATTTTAATGCCTTCTCCGACCCGTTCAATTTCGGCTCCTTCCAAGTCGCGCTCCAACTCCTCGGCTTGCTTGTCCATATAGCGGCCAATTCCATAACCGGCTGCTCCTCCAACCGCGGCTCCGAGTATAGCGCCCATGGCGGTGTTTCCAGCAGCCTTGCCGATAGCCGCACCGGCCGCTGCCCCTGCTCCTGCGCCGATGTATGTACCCTTCTGGGATTTGCTCATATTCTTGCACGCCCCAACGCCGAGGCAAATTGATACAACCAAGGCGATAATTGTTTTTTGATTCAAGAAGATCGGTCTCATAATAATTGCTTTAATGTCGTACACCACAGCCCCTTCGGGATTGCGATGGCATCAATAAAGCAATAAAATTGCGTGCCGGGGAATCGTCTCACCCCTGCGCAGCACTCATTCTCCTAATTTGACCACATCACCGTTCACGGATATCTCGATGGGTTCTCCGGATTCAAGAACGGTCTCGGTTGTGTCATGAGTTACCTTGATCGTGATAACGCGACCTCTGAATTCAATGCGAAAAGAATAGGAGGTCCATTGGTCCGGCAAGAACGGGCTGAAACTCAACCTACCATCTTGCACGCGCATACCGCCAAAGCCCTTTGTCACACTCAACCAGGTACCAGCCATACTGGTGATGTGACACCCGTCTTCAGTATCGTTGTTGTAGTCGTCGAGATCGAGCCGCGCTGTTCTCAGGTACAGATCGTAAGCCTTCTGCTTATAACCAAGCTTTGAAGCGAGGATGACGTGCACGCAGGGCGACAGGGATGATTCGTGAACCGTCATCGGTTCGTAGAAGTCGAAGTTCGTGCGGATAGTAGCAATGTCGTAGTGATCTTCAAAGAAATACAATCCTTGTAGAACATCAGCCTGTTTGATAAAGCAGGACCTGAGTATGCGATCCCATGACCACTTCTGGTTGATCGGCCGGTCTTCTGGTTTCAGGTCAGATACGGTTTTGAGTTCCTTATCCAGGAATCCATCTTGCTGCAGAAACAGGTTTCTTGTTTCATCTTCCGGGTAGTACATCTTCTCAATGATCTCGCCCCACTTTGCGACTTCCTGTTGCTCGTCAAAGGAAATTCGGGAAACGAGTTCCTGGTAGCGCGTCGCGTCATCATCCTTGACAAAGGCGATCGCTTCACGCGTATACTTAAGTGTCCACACCGCGATAACATTCGTATACCAGTTGTTGTTAACGTTGTTCTCGTATTCATTCGGCCCCGTGACGCCGAGCATAACATATCTGTTTCGGTGGCTCGACCAATTGACACGTTGCGTCCAGAACCTGGCGATCGCGATCAGGACTTCCAGTCCAAACTCCGTCAGATATTGTTTATCGTCGGTGTACCGGATGTAGTCGAATATAGCATACGCAATTGCCCCATTGCGATGTATCTCTTCAAAGGTAATCTCCCACTCATTATGGCATTCCTCGCCGTTCATCGTTACCATCGGGTACAGAGCGGCTCCATCTGTAAACCCTAGCTTCTCCGCGTTTTCGATTGCTTTCTGAAGGTGCTTATAGCGGTAGATCAAGAGATTCCTCGCAACCTTAGGCTCCGCTGTCCCGAGATAAAAAGGAAGGCAATAAGCCTCGGTATCCCAGTACGTGCTGCCTCCATACTTTTCCCCCGTGAATCCTTTCGGACCGATATTCAGGCGCTCGTCCTCGCCCGTGTACGTCTGAGTAAGCTGAAAGATGTTGAAACGGATTCCCTGCTGCGCAGCCACGTCGCCCTCGATCGTAATATCGCACTCCTTCCACTTGCGTTCCCATACCTGCGCGTGTTCCTTGTACAGCACCTCAAATCCCTTGTCCATCGCCTCATCGAGCACCTTGTTGCAATGCTCGACCATCAGCGCTTTAGGATGGTTCTCGGAAGAAAGCACGGCTGCGTACTTGTAGATGACTGTTTCCTTGCCCTGTCCCAGTGTCAGCTGCACAACATTCCCGGCGTACTTTTCTCGCTTTTCAACATTGATTCGATCGAGTGTTGCCTTCGAACCATCCGTATAGATTTCATAGTGAATTCCCGTCGTGACGTGAAATAGCGTCTTCTTTGTCTGTGCAGTCACGAGCGCTCTACCCTCCGACGCATCCTTGAATACTTCCTCCCAGAATTTTTCGTCGTAGTTCGCATCCATATTCACGACGTCCGCATCGGTATAGATCGAAAAGGTGGCCTTGGCCGTAAAATTCAACGGCGTGATCGCATATCGGATCGCGCCGATCTCATGGTTCGCCATGCTACAGAATCGACTGGATTCCACACGTACCTTCTTGCTGTCGGGAAATGTTGCCACAAAACTTCTCGACAACAATCCGGTGCGCATATCCAGAACACGACGAAAATCCTCAACCTTGCATTTCGCAAGGTCGAGACGCTGATTGTCGACACTGATGTGGACACCGATCCAGTTAGGAGCATTGAGTACCTTTGCAAAGTACTCCGGATATCCGTTCTTCCACCAACCCACTCGGGTCTTGTCGGGGTAATACACCCCGGCAACATAATTTCCTCGCAGCGTTTCACCGGAGTAATCTTCCTCGAAATTAGCACGCTGCCCCATCCTTCCGTTTCCAATACTGAAAACACTTTCTGTTATCTTGTTATAATGAGGATCAAATCCCTCTTCAATGATCTGCCATTCGTGATGCTTGAGGTAATTTTTCATACGCAACGATTATTGCGGGATGGTTCATTGTAGATACAATTGCACAAACAGGCTTGAAGATCAATCCCGGGTGACCTTCAAGATGGCAATCAAAATCAGAGCATAAGATCGTGAATCATCGCCGGCGTCAACTCTGAGATCTCTGCAACCACACAATGAGCACGTCTCAGTGTTTCTTGCGATCCGATCCCCACGCATTTCATGCCCGCGGCAAGAGCAGCCTCTACACCAGCTTCCGCATCTTCGACGACAACACAGCGACAGGACTCAACGCCCAGCATGTCAGCTGCTTTCAAGAAAATCTCCGGATGCGGTTTAGTCTTCGCGATCATATTCCCATCCACTACCGCGGCGAATATCTTATCCATCTCGAGTTGACGAAGCACTGTTTTAGCGTTTTTGCTGCTAGAGGCCAGTCCGATTTTTACACCATCATTCTTCAATCCAGCAATCAGTTCTCTTGCACCCGGAAATGTATCGTCCGCCGTCATCTGAGCGACATACTCATTAAACCATGCGTTCTTCT
>JBIQJZ010000024.1:0-880 GCA_044507115.1 Flammeovirgaceae bacterium
ATAGAATGAGTCAACAGTATTATCTCAGCCACCTGCAGGAGCTCGAAGCGGAAGCGATCTTCGTCATCCGCGAGGTTGTGGCGCAGTTTGAGAACCCGGCGTTGTTGTTCTCGGGAGGGAAGGATTCGATCACGCTGGCATTCCTGGCGCGCAAGGCTTTCTATCCCGCGCGGATTCCCTTCCCGCTGGTGCATATCGACACGGGACACAATTTTCCTGAAACGCTGGAGTACCGCGACTGGCTTGTGAACGAGCTCGGTGTGCAGTTGATCGTTGGATCGGTTCAGGAAAGTATCGACAACGGTCGCGTGCAGGAGGAGCGGGGTTACAACGCAAGCCGGAACTCACTGCAGACCGTAACTCTTCTCGACACGATTGAGCGACACAAGTTCGATGCATGTATGGGAGGCGCGCGCCGCGACGAGGAAAAGGCCCGTGCAAAAGAGCGTTTCTTTTCGCACCGCGATGAGTTCGGTCAGTGGGACCCCAAGAACCAGCGTCCCGAGCTTTGGAATCTCTTCAACGGGAGAAAACAAATGGGTGAACACTTCCGCGTGTTCCCGATTTCCAACTGGACGGAAATGGATGTGTGGCAATACATTCAGACGGAGAACATCCCGATCCCGTCACTGTACTACGCACATGAGCGCGAGGTGATCAACCGCGATGGGGTCTTTTTGTCGGTTTCACCCTATCTGAACCTGAAGCCGAATGAAGTCCCCGAGAAGAAAGTCGTGCGTTTCCGCACGTGTGGTGACATGCCGATCACCGGCGCGGTGGAATCCTCGGCGGATACGATCGAACAGATCATCCTGGAGATCGCGGCTAGCCGCAAGACTGAACGCGGGACGCGGAACGATGATAAAAGATCGGAAACTGC
>JBIQJZ010000024.1:890-25263 GCA_044507115.1 Flammeovirgaceae bacterium
TTTAGGTGCAGGGTGCTAGGCTCTGGGTTCTGGGTACTAGGTGCCGGGGGGTAAAGTTTCTGGAAAACTGTTGATGGTGCAGTGACGGGCGACGAATTGTTTCGGTAAATTTTCAGTGAGATGTGCTGAAAATGAGTTACCGCGAATTGGAGATTTATCGCGAATCAAAGCGCCTTGCGATAGACGTGCATAGAATGACTTTGGAGCTGCCTAAATTTGAGCTATACGGGCAGGGTCAGCAGGTTCGGAGATCTTCTAAGTCCATCACGGCGTTGATCGTGGAGGGATACGGAAGGCGGCGTTATCTCGGTGACTATGTAAAGTATCTCGTGTATGCGCAGGCAGAATGCGACGAAACAATTGTGCATCTAGAATTTCTGAAGGAAACGGGGGCGATGAAGGATGATGAAGTTGTAGATCGATTGAAGAGTGAATATGAAATTTTGAGTAAACGTATTAACCGATACATTCAAGTGATTGAACGCAGGTGAACTGGACACCCAGAACCCAGTACCCTGAAAGACTATAAAACGAACCATAAAAAGAGTAGAGATGTCCGAACTGAACAACCAACTCCTGCGATTTACGACTGCAGGGTCGGTGGATGATGGAAAAAGCACGTTAATCGGAAGGCTGTTGTATGATAGCAAATCGATATTTGAAGATCAGCTTGAGGCGGTCGAGAAATCCAGTGCAAAGAAAGGTTTCGATTACGTTGATCTCTCGCTGCTGACCGACGGGTTGAAGTCCGAACGTGAGCAAGGAATCACGATCGATGTTGCATACCGCTATTTTGCGACACCGAAGCGGAAATTTATTATCGCGGATACTCCCGGGCATATTCAGTATACGCGCAACATGGTGACGGGAGCTTCAACGGCTAACCTTGCGCTCATTTTGATCGATGCCCGGAAAGGGCTCGTTGAGCAGACGTACCGGCACTCATACCTGGCTTCGCTGCTGAAGATTCCTCATATCATCGTTTGTGTTAACAAGATGGATCTCGTCGACTACGACGAAGCGGTCTTTGAGAACATCGTTAAGGAATACAAAGCATTTTCGTCCAAGCTGGAGGTCTCCGATATCCAGTTTGTACCGATCAGTGCGCTGAAAGGTGATAACGTTGTGAACCGTTCGCAGAATATGGACTGGTACCAGGGCGCGACGCTGATTCACATGCTGGAGACCGTTCACATTGAGAGTGATTACAATCACATTGACAGTCGTTTTCCGGTACAGTCTGTGATTCGTCCTCATTCGACGGAGCACCATGATTTCAGGGGCTATACGGGACGCATTGCCGGCGGCATATTCCGCCCTGGCGATGAAGTACTCGTGTTGCCTTCTGGATTCAATTCGCGCATAAAGGCTATCTACTTCGGAGAGAAAGAAGTGACGGAGGCATTTGCGCCGATGTCGGTCGCCATGACACTGGAAGATGAGATCGACATAAGTCGCGGTGATATCATCGCGAAGCCGAACAATCATCCCAACACCGGACAGGAGATCGACCTGATGCTGTGCTGGATGAATCAGCGTCCAGTCAACCTCAACACGAAGTTTCACGTGCGGCATTCGACACGGGACGTTCGTGGTGTTTTGAAAGAAATTCAGTACAAGCTTGACATCAGCACACTCACCCGTGTGGATAATGTCGAGCAGTTGCAGATGAACGACATCGCCCGTGTCAGAATACACACAGCCCAACCGTTGTTCTTTGACAGCTATCGGAAAAACCGCATCACCGGAAGTTTGATCCTCGTTGATGAAGGGACGAACGAGACTGTAGCAGCGGGGATGATTGTCTGATCGGCGCATGATGGACAAAAACCAACCCGTAAGTCAACCTGACCTCCTTGAGCAGGCTATCAGGGCTGCGGAGGAGGCTTGCCGCGAGATCCTTACCGTCTACGAATCGGACGACTTCGAGGAGGTTGCCAAGTCCGATCGCTCGCCCCTGACGCTGGCGGATAAACGCGCACATGAGCGAATTTCCAACGTATTAGGTGCGACGGGATTGCCGATACTGAGCGAAGAGGGTAGTCAGGCTCCATTTGAAAAACGAAAGCAGTGGACGCGCTTCTGGATGGTCGATCCGCTTGACGGAACAAAAGAATTTATCCGGCGCAACGGGGAATTCACAGTTAACATTGCGTTGATTGAAAACGGGAGTCCCATACTTGGTGTTGTGGCTGTGCCGGTCGCACATGAGATTTATTATGCGACTGTGGGGCGGGGAGCGTACAGGCGAAAGAACGGCACTGACATCCATTTGGAGAAACGTCCCCGGACGGATTTGAACAAGAAGGGTCTGCGTGTGGTAGCGTCGCGTTCGCATATGAATGACGATACCCGCGTATTTATTGAGGGTCTGCGAGAGCCTGAACTGGTGTCAGCGGGCAGCAGCCTGAAGTTTCTCCTACTTGCGGGTGGTGAGGCTGACGTCTATCCGCGCTATGCGCCCACGATGGAATGGGACACTGCCGCCGCGCATGCGATTGTCCGGGAGGTCGGTTTTGAAGTAACGCAGTTTGGAACCGAAGCACCGCTCATCTACAATAAGGAAGACCTGTTGAACCCCTTCTTCCTGGTTTCCTGAGTACCTGTCTGTGTCGTATCTTTCACGGATTACCCGTAATGCCCAACGACAAGATATCTTTTCTGGATCTGGTGCGGATCAACAAATCGTTTGATCCGGAGTTGTCAGATGCTGTCCGGCGCGTGGTGGCGTCTGGTTCTTATCTTCGCGCGCAGGAGACTGCTGCGTTTGAGGCGAGCTACAAATCGTATATCGGCACGCAGGCATGTGTCGGCGTCGGAAATGGTTTCGATGCGCTGCACCTGATTTTTCGCGGGTGGATCGTCAATGGCATTTTGAGGGAAGGCGATGAAGTCCTCGTTCCTGCGAATACCTACATCGCTTCCATTCTTGCGGTGACGGAAAGTGGACTGCGTCCGGTGTTGATCGAGCCGGACCCGCGCACGATGAACATCGATGTCGCAGCGCTCTCGGCTGCGTTGTCGGACCGCACACGGGTGCTGCTTGCTGTTCATCTGTACGGGCGCAACGCTGTCACGCCGGGGCTGTCGGAGTTTGTTGCAACCTCGGGTCTGTTACTCGTGGAGGACAACGCGCAGGCTGCGGGCTGTGGATCTCCGGGACGGCGCACGGGTTCATTAGGACATGCTGCCGCGCACAGTTTTTATCCGACCAAGAACCTCGGTGCCCTGGGTGACGCGGGTGCGGTCACGACGGACGATCTCGCACTGGCCGACACTATCCGGACGCTGGGGAACTACGGCTCGCCGATGTCAGGTCACACGCTGCTGCCTGGGGTAAACTCGCGATTGGATGAGATACAGGCTGCGGTCCTCCGTGTGAAGCTTCAACGACTGGACTCGGACAATGACCGGCGACGTTCCATCGCTGAGTTTTACATGAAAAACATTCAAAGCGCGGAAATCGAACTGCCGGAAACACCGGAGGAACACCGCGACCACGTATGGCACTTGTTTGTCGTGCGGTGTGCACGGCGGGAGGCCCTTCGCCAGCATCTCACAGCCCGCGGTATCGACACACTGATTCACTATCCAATTCCGCCGCACAAGCAACCTTCATTGCGCGAGTTTGGTGACCTGTCGCTTCCTCGCACGGAGGCGCTTCACAGGGAGGTTCTGAGTTTGCCACTGAATCCCTCGTTGCAGCAACCAGAGATCGACCGAATTGTCGAGGCGATTTCGACCTTCTCCAACCACTGATGGAATTGGCCTTTGCGCGGAAGGGCCGTGGCTCGGTTGTGTTCTCACGCAAACGGCAAATTGTCAGAAAATAGTGTGTTAGAAGTGAGGATTGCGTTACATTAGGAACAGCAAAAAAACTTCGGTATGAAAGATCACAACGAATTCTCCCTCAAGGCTAACCGCCGGATATTTTTGAAGTCCACGGGTGCGGCAGTGCTCGGCGGTGCTCTTCCGCTGCACACTGTCCTCGGCAGTCCGTCGGGTTCGTCTGCCAAAACATTGAAGGTCGGATTGATTGGCTGCGGTGGCCGTGGAACGGGCGCTGCTACGCAGGCGCTCGCGGCCGATCCGGATGTTGTTCTCACGGCGATGGGAGATGTGTTTGCTGATCACCTTGAGTCGTCGTACAAGGCGATCGTCGAGGAACAGGGTGCGAAAGTGAAGGTCGACAAAGCAAACAAGTTCGTAGGATTTGATGCGTATCAAAAAGTGATCGATTCAGGAGTTGATGTAGTGATCCTTACAACGCCGCCGGCGTTTCGCCCCCAGCACCTGACGGCGGCGATCGACGCGGGCAAACATGTGTTCTGCGAGAAGCCGGTTGCCGTCGATGCGCCGGGTGTTCGCCAGGTCCTGGAAGCAGCGAAGAAAGCTAAGGCGAAAAACCTTTCACTCGTCTCGGGATTCACATTCCGTTACGATATGCCGAAGCGCGCGCTATTTGAGAAGGTATTGAGCGGCGCAATCGGAAAGGTGACATCGATGTCTTCCACGCGAAACGGTGGGACACTGTGGTACAAGGAGCGCAAGCCCGACTGGACCGACATGGAATATCAACTGCGGAACTGGTACTACTACAATTGGCTGTCGGGTGATTACCTCGTCGAGATGATCGTACACAGTCTGGATATGATGTCCTGGGCGATGGGAGATCGCGTGCCGGTCAGGGCTACGGGAACAGGGGGCCGCCAGGTACGCGTCGAGCCGAAGTGGGGGAATATATACGATCACTTCGCGATCGAGTACGAATATGAAAACGGCGTGCGCGCTTTCAACTTCAGCCGTCAGCAGTCCGGATGCTCCAACCGGAATACGGTGGAAATCATGGGATCGGAGGGCTACGCAATTGTTAACGCGGGAGCAGGAGGACGTATTACCGGAAAGGAAAACTGGGAATACACGGGTGAAAAGAATAACCCGTACCAGACACAACACGACGAACTGTTCGCTGCTATCAGAGCGAATAAACCGATGAACGATGGTGTGAAGATGGCGAACAGTACGATGCTTGCGATTCTCGGACGAATGGTCGCCTATAGTGGACAAACCATTACATGGGAGGATGCACTCAATTCAAATCAAACACTCGGACCTGCCGCTGATAAATATGCATGGGACCTGAAGTACACAGGGCCAACAGTCGCAATTCCGGGAGTCACAAAGGTACTGGGCTGAGACGCGGATCCATCAACTCGATTTCAGGGAGTACCAAATTCAGGACAATGACATTCATTATTCGCATGGCACTGGTCGGTGTGCTGAGCGTCGTGGCGGCTTCCGCCTATGCGCAGAATCCGATCGTCAAATTTGGCAAGGAAATCCGGGCCGGCAATCCCACCGTTTCTGACAATAGCAAGGACCGTCCGATACAGTGGATACAGGTGAATACTCCGCCGGAGACGTGGAGGCTTACTCGCAAGGGCGAGCTAGTCTGTTCCGGGAATCCGATTGGAGTTATGCGAAGTGAAAGGCAATACGAGAACTTTATTCTGCACGTCGAGTGGAAACACATGGAGCCCGGGGGCAACTCGGGCATTTTTGTATGGAGTGCAGCCCGACCCGATGAGAAGTCGCGGCTACCCGACGGCGTGGAAGTTCAAATGCTGGAACTGGATTGGGTAAAGCTGAATACACGCGACGGTGTGGAACCGCCGATCGCGTATGTACATGGAGAGTTGTTTGGAGTTGGGGGAGTGGAAACGATCCCCGACAATCCCCGTGGTACGCGCAGCAAGTCCGCAGAGAATCGCTGCAAGGGCCGGGGCGAATGGAACACGTATGACGTCGTCTGCGTAGATGGTGTGATTAAACTTTCGGTGAATGGAAAGTTTGTAAACGGGGTACAAAAGGCGACGCAGAAGAAGGGCTACCTCTGCCTCGAAGCGGAGGGTGCCGAGATCCATTTTCGCAATCTCACCATTATGGAATTGCCTCCGGGAATAACAAGTCCGGAGCAAACGGCTGACGAATTCTGATCTGTCATCACTGTAACTAATAAACCAATTATATGAAGTACTATTTTTTGTCGCTCGCACTGTTGCTGTCCGTCGAGGGATTTTCGCAGAAGGGGAAGAAGATTTTTAACGGGAAAGACCTGAAAGGCTGGACCATCCATGGAACCGAGAAGTGGTACGTGGAGAATGGCGAATTGGTATGCGAGAGTGGACCGGACAAGGGCTACGGGTATCTGACGACCGATAAACACTACAAGAACTTTGTATTGGACCTCGACTTCAAACTTGAAGCGAACGGCAACTCGGGAGTATTTATCCGTTCATCCGTTGACGGAACACGGGTCTCAGGGTGGCAGGTAGAGGTCGCGCCGCCGATGCGCAACACCGGAGGTATCTATGAATCATATGGTCGCGGATGGTTGATCAAGCCGAGTGATGAAGCGCAGAAAGCGCTCGATCCAACGGGCTGGAACCATATGCGCATCGAAGCCAACGGCGACCAGATTACCTCGTGGTTGAACGGCCAGCAAATGGTGACACTTAACGATGTAAAGATCGGAGCCGGAAACGGATCCATCGCGCTCCAGATCCACGATGGCGGTGGGATCAAGGTGCGGTGGAAAGAGATAAGGATTAGGGAGTTGAGGTAGGTAGGGCGCCGGGTTCCAGGACCCGGCACCCTGCACCTAGAGTTCCACAACCGCACGTACCACGCGGTATTCGTCGTTCTCGAGTTTTGTATCGCCGACATTTCCATTGAAGGCTTCGTGCGCCCATTTCGCGAGTTTGTTGGTCGGGTCTTGGTCCAGCCACGCTTTCAGAAGTTTTTCGCCTTCAGCCTCGCGGCCTGTCTTGCGGTAGGCCAATGCGGTGACAAGGTCGCGCACGCGATTCCGTCCGCCGGGTTGATTCGAGTCGATGATGACTCTCAGCTTTTCCTGCGCGCGCGCATGCTGTTGAGTTTTCTCCAACGCCAGCGCTTCCAGGTAATTCTCGACGCGCAGGTCGATCATATCGTCATACGGTTTGCCAGCGCCAAGGTTCTCCGGCCAGAGCTTCGCCTTTTCGATCGACGCCAGAGCAGTCTTATACTTCTTTGTCCTGATTTGCTCAGCCGCCTGCATCAGCCAGGCCTCGCGGTACAATAACCGGCCATCGTTGGCTCCCTCGTAAGGAAGTATCGTTATCTTCTGCAGCAAGTCGATCGTTGCTTTGTATTGCTTGTTCAGCACGAGCGCTCGGGCTGTCAGCATTCCGATACGGAAGTCGCCCGGAAAGCGCTTCTGGTATTCGCGCGCCACTGAAAGTCCACCGGCATAGTCACCGGCTGCGAGCAGGTGGTCTGCGAGCATCTTTCCATACCGCCACTGCGCGGGTTCCAATTTGGCGGCGCGGCGCACGTCAACGGTGTAGTTATCGCTGTCGAACAGAACAGCACGCGCAGCGTAGAACGGCGCGAAATCCGGGTCTCCCGCTGACGAGAACAGTTCTTTCGCGCGGCTCGTATTGTTGCGGCTCCAGTGAATCAGTCCAAGAAAATACCGAGGTTTCCAATCATTCGTTTTGGTCATCACCCATTCGAGCGCTGGGACGGAAGCAGCCCGAAACGGAAATACTTGCGTCGGCGATGTTCTATTCGCTTGTTCGATGAATTCCGCACCGCTTCCGGTTTTCACCTGTTCTGCCAGATAGGCCATCCGGTAGAGTATTTCTGGCGTAGTAGGGGAGAGTGTCAGTACCTCCAGTGCATCCTGGTAAAGACCGATCGAGCCGTAGAAGTCCGCGAGTTCCAGATATGCTTCATGCGGGAACTCCGTAGTGATTGCATTCACAAATTCGCCGCGGTTTGTTTCAGTTTTCTGCCAGCGGTATTTCTCGAATCGCACGAAGTGGTTCAAGGGGTTCAGTTCGCCTAGTGTCTTTAACACTACTTCCGCAGTAGCCTTTTCGTTGGACGACCTCGCAATCACTGCAAGTAGTTGCCATGCCAGTGTATTTAGTGTATTCGACTCAAGACTTCGTTCAGCATAGTGACGGGCGCGCGTATGATCTCCTTCGCGGAAATAGATGCGGCTGAGTTCGGTAAACGCGGCGCCGCGATACGACGGGGCCAGCGAGGCGATTTCAAAACCGTCCATCGCATCCGATGTATTGTTGAGAACGTCATTCGCAAGCCCGTAGTAAAAGTTTGCTGCAGGTTCGTACGTGTCGATGCTCAGCGCGTGACGGGCGTATTCAAGCGCTTCCGCGTAGTTGAGGTTCTGATAGGCGAGCATGGCAAGGTCAACCAGCGCGGGCACAAAATGCGGATCTTTCTTCAGTGCTTCGCGCAGCGTCTCTTCTGCGCGGGAATAGTAGCGCTGCTGAATGTACTCCTTTCCGAGGGTGTACAGGCCGTACACAGAATTCCAGTCGAAGTCGCTCGGGGAGTCGAGCGGGCGCGCAAGTACATCTGCCTTTGGGTCGGCGCGGTAGCGGATCTTGTTGTCACCGAGAACGACAGTGAGGTTGTCGACGTTGCCGGAAAACTTCAGCGAGTCGGCAAACACCTGCAGCGGCGATAGCTTTAGTCTTTTTGTATAGAGCAGGTTGTCGCCGTCGAGTATTTTCAGGTCGTCATCAATATGTTGAACGGGGGAGAAGTCGATCCGAACGCTTGTATTGTTCGCGCGCAGGTTGAGCGCGCCGTACGCGTTGGCTTTCACAAAGCCCTTTGTTGCTTTTACCGGATACCAGTATTCCGTCCAGACATCAGCGGTATGCGGTGCGAACCCGAGTTGTTTGAAGGGTGTGTAGTTACTGCGGTCCGCTGCCTGGTTGAAGAGGCGGCCGGATTGGACTTCGACGTATTGTCCGTCGTTGTCGGTCAACAGGTCTTCCCAGATCATGCCATTTCTCGACAATCCCCAAATCCAGATCTTACTTCCGGGCTTCTCATCACGCAGGGAATAGCGGGCCATTCCAAAATCTTCATCGTGATAGTATGCACCGAAGAAGTCAGAATGTTTTCCGATGATGTGGTATGATTTCGGCCCGCCGAAATTATTGTTGTCGTAGTAAGAGATATCTTTTCCGTTCTCGCGGTTGATCGTCCAATCGGCGTGTGTTCCGTCGTGCTCAAGGTGCTGAGTACCTGGGTAGATGAATTGGAGATTCCCCTTGGAAGGCATGCCGACATTCATCCAGTGGTAGTACGGTTGTTCGATTGGAGTTGTGTTACTCCAGAAGGAACGCGTGGTGAAATAGGCTTTATCCCGTGGGAGATTGATTTCGATCGTCCAATACGTTTGCGTCAGAAGATCAAGTGTGCCAATGAAGCAGCTCGCGCTTCCATCCTCGTTGGTGCGGATGAGATAGTCCATTGGCGTGGCGCAGTTCGGTGTATGACCGATGATGCCGTAGTTTGGTTCGATGCCGCCGCTTGTCCAGGGTCCGCGCATGGCAACATCGCGAAACTTCACGACCTGATTGTAGTATAGGAATGGCTTTCCGGTCGCCTTGTCCCAGGCCGTCCAGATCTTTCCGCCGATCTCAGGCAGGATCATCACTTTGATATAATCGTTTTCCAGCTCTACGATCTTCCACTCTTTTTTTGTCGGTGTATTGGTGTAGCCATCAAACCGGTAGTAGGGATAGATCTTTCCCATTTCCGGGATCGGGTTCGGATCGGAGTAAGGGTAGGTGGTGAATACCTTCTTCGATTCCTTTACCGATGCTGGCTGTTGTGCCATTGTCGTCCCCGTGAGCAATAACGCGAGGAATACGAGTTTTACATGGTTCATACGGTTGTCTGGTATTTATTGGGTTCGTAATACTTTTTTTGGTTGATGATGGCGTAGGTCAGTCCACGAGCTTGAGAAGACCAAACGACGACGGAATGTGAAAGTCAGGCGTTTCAGAGTCGGGCATCACCCAGCTGATCCACTTGAAGTCCGGTTCGTTTCCGGGGCGCGGTGTACAGTCGGCGCGATACAGGCCCGCTTGCAGTACATCACTGTTCAGCAGGCCAAGCTCCAGCAGTGAACGTTTGCTGATCGCCACCTCAATTGAATACCCATCTAAGCGCTGGTGACTCTTGATCTGTAGATGTCCCGCGGGCCAGCACCACGCGAAGTCAAAGTTGCGGTGATAGAATCCCTGGTAATCGAGAACTCTTGGGCTCGGGTCGAGCTCCAGGCAATAGTATGGGTTCATGGCGTCGTTGGCTTTAAAGAATATTTCAGCTCGCGACGAATTGACGACATCCATCTTGTCGCCGGTATTGGTGGGGATGTGGACAGCCGGGTCGGTGACGTCAAAGAAGCAGTAAAGCCATTCACCGCTATGAAGCGCCTGAAAACGTGTTGGTGGCGCCTGTTTGTTTTCCCAGGGATAGCGAAAATCCGTGAGAAGAGGTGCTTTCGCCCACGCGGGATCATCACCTTTCCCAGTTAACGAGAGCTCGTTCGCGGTCATCTTGACGGCGTACGTCTTGCTATCGGTTATCTCTTGCGTTGTTGGTTTCACGTTTCGTCTGCTACTGTTTGCGTCGATAGATGCCAGCTGCGTTCAATGGATTCTCGAACCGAGATACGAATCGATGTTTTGCTGTGTGATCACCTCCAGGGGGAACAAGTCGCGTTCCGGCGCTGCCTTTTTGAAGATGAGGTGATTCGCCAGGTGGCTGATACCGAGTGATGCTTGCCGCTTGGGATTCTGGTTGATCAGGAAATCTATTGTGCCGCGTTGTAGGTACTTGATATTTTCTTCGAGGATATCGTAGCCAATAAGCCGAACGTTGGATTTGCCGATCTTTTCCAGCCTTCCGGCGACGACCGATGTACCTTTCGATGTACTGACAAACACACCTTTCAGTTCCGGATCCTTGAGTACGCTGTCGAGACTTGACTCGAATCCGGGCTCATTCGGATTGAGACTGGTTTCGCGGATGTCGAAAAGTGGTGACTTTCGGGTGTCGAAGTACTCGCGAAATCCGCGTTCCTTTTCTAATAAGTGGACTGAGTTGTGAATATCCTCATCGAGGTGAAGGATGGCGAGTCGACCGCCCTCGGGCTGACCGATGAACATCAATTCTGCACCCACCTTGCCGCTGTTAAATGAATCCTGTCCGATGAAGCTCAGCGGCTCGACTTCGGGGATGTTTGTGTTGAAGAGGACGTAGGGTATCTGTACGTCTTTTACTTCCTTAAAGAGAACAAGGGCTTCATCATAGAAAATAGGGGCGGTGATGATTCCGTCTGGCTTTGTCAACAGAGCTTCTTGCGACTTCTCTTTAAACGACTCTTTGTCGTATTGATCAAAACAGTATATCTGCACATTGACGTTGTAGTAAGCCCATTCGGTCTGAGCCTGATTTACGCCGGCGAGCGTTTGGGCCCAGTACTCGTCTGCGGACGGATTGGGAAGCAGGGCAGCGATCCGATAAGTTTTGTTGGAGCTGAGTGTCCGCGCAATCAGGTTCGGTTTGTAATCGATCTCTTCGAGTACCTTCATTACTTTTTGGTGTGCTTCGGCGGATACGCGTCCGCGCTTGTGCAAGACGCGGTCTACAGTACCTTTGGAAACGCCTGCCAGCCGGGCAATGTCTTTGATGCGGATGTTTCTGGGATTCATCTCTATGCTGCGCTGTTAGTAGTTGCTAAAAAGCCGATGCGAATTATGACATCGACTGCCATAGGCCGTTAAAGAACGTCTTTTTTGGAGAAAAAGAAAAATCCTGTGAGAAATGTGTGTACGAGCACATTACGAATGTGTCCGGGTCCAATTGGTACGGTTTTTCTTTGAAATCACTGTCAGATTTCCTAGATTTATTATATGGACGGTCCGTTTCCGTCTCATTTCCCAAGCGAATTTCTCTCCTTTTCTCAACACACATCAACAAAAACATGAAAACATGTTTACTGGGATTCGTATCGTATTTCCTGGTAGCCGGCTTCACCGCCCTCGCGCAGCAGACTGTATCGGGAAGAGTGACGTCATCGATGGATGGAGCACCGCTACCCGGTGTCTCCGTTTTGGTTAAGGGAACGAATACGGGAACATCGACAGACGCCGATGGACGTTTTGCCATTTACGTGCCAGACAACACCGCGGTCCTCGTATTGTCGTTTATCGGATTTTCCTCCCAGGACGTATCCGTCGGAAATCAGACCAATATCGATATTCAAATGGGCGAAGACACGCAGGAACTGCGCGAAGTTGTCGTGACAGCGTTGGGTATCGAGCGCGAGAAAAAGGCACTCACGTATTCCATTCAGGAAGTGAAGACGGACGAGTTGTCAAAAGCACGTGAACTGAATGTGATCAACTCGCTTTCAGGAAAGGTGGCAGGCATTTCCATCAACCGCGCTGGCACGGGCGTAGGAGCTTCGACACGGGTACTGCTTCGGGGCAATCGTTCGATCAACGGCAGCAGCCAGCCGCTGTATCTAGTCGATGGCGTACCGCTTGCGGGTGATATTTCCGACATTAACCCCGACGATGTCGGGAGCATAACGGTGTTGAAGGGTGCAAACGCTGCAGCGTTGTATGGCGCCCGGGGTCAGAATGGGGTGATCATCGTCACAACGCGAAAAGGACGGAACACCGGGAGAGGTTTCGATATCGAGGCCAACACGTCCTTCATGTTTGATTCACCTATTCTCCTGACCAACTATCAGAACATTTACGGCCAAGGGAGCAACGGCGCGTATTCGCCGAACTCGGAGACGGCCTGGGGCCCGAAAATGGAGGGGCAGACCGTCGCGCACTGGTCTCCTGATCCGAACAGACCCGAGTCCGAGTACCGTTTTCTGCCTCAGCCCGACAACGTCAGGGACTTCTTTCAAACCGGACATACGATCGCCACGACCCTGGCGATTAACTCCGGCACGGATCGAAGCCAGACGCACTTTTCGTATACATACACAGACGCTGCGGGGGTCGTGCCTACTAACGAACTCAGGCGTCACAGTATGAATCTTCGGGTGACCAACAGGATCGCCAACCGATTGACACTTGATGCGAAACTGAACTACATACGCGAGGATATCGACAACGAACTCGCGCAGGGCGAAAGCTTTGATAACCCAATGCGCCACGCGTATCGCTTGCCTCGCAACATCAGAACAGCCGATATCGAGCGATACGAATACCTTGACGCGGAAGGAATCATTCGCCAGAATTATTGGAACGTCGGCTCCAACGGAGGCGCTAACCCATACTGGACCATTTATCGCAACCTTAAAAAGAACGTCAGTGATCGCATCATCGCGTTTACTTCGCTGACGTTCAATCTCACTAATAATCTCAACCTGATGTTGCGCTCCGGAGTTGACCGAAGTTTCGGCACGAACAATATCCGGTTGTACAACGACACCTATATCATAGCGCAAAACGGTCGTTATACCGAGGTACGATTCGAAGAGCTTGAATGGAACAGCGACTTTCTTCTTTCCTATCACAAGACGCTGAACGACAACTGGGCTTTCAACGTCAACGGTGGCGGTAATGCGAGGAAAACGCGTAACTCGAATCTTAACGCCAATACGGGCCCCGCATTGACAGTCCCTAACTTCTTTGCCATTGGAAACACGCAGCAGATACTGGCGACCTACGACGTGGGACCCCCGAACGTTGCCGGTCCCAGTGATGTAAATTCCTTGTACGCCTTCGGTCAACTGTCTTACAAGAATGCGGTATTTTTTGACCTCTCCGGCCGGAACGACTGGAGTTCAACCCTGTCGCCGGACAACTGGTCGATTCCCTATGGATCGGCGGGATTAAACGTAGTGGTTTCCGAGGTTTCGTCTCTTCCAACGGCCATTTCATTTGCGAAGTTGCGTATGTCGTATGCGATAACCGGGAACAGCACGTTTCCTTACCAACTCAAGCGAACTGCGACGCTGGCTTCGGGTGGTCGCAATGGATACCTGTCGCTGAGTCCACAACTTCCGGCAGAAGACTTGCTCCCCGAAGAGACAAAATCGTTTGAAGCAGGTGCCGACCTTCGTTTCTTTCTCAACAGACTTGGCCTTGATCTGACGTGGTACAAGTCGAATACCATCAATCAGGTGTTTACGATCGCTCTGCCGGTGGGATCAGGGGCGTCAAACTATTTCGCGAACGGCGGAGATATCGAGAATCGTGGCGTTGAAGTTACGCTAACGGGTACACCGGTGATGTCCCATGTTTTCAATTGGGATATCACACTTAATTTTGCGCGGAACAGGTCGACGGTTGTCGATTTGCATCCCGACATAACGTCTGATTACGTTGAGATCGGCTCGGACTTTCTACGACGCTACCGAATAGAAAAGGGTGAGCCCTTCGGCGAAGTTTATTCCAGAGGACTTCTACGGGATAGCATGGGGCGCGTGCTCATCGATGCTGCCACGGGTCTTCCGCGTGTGACGGCCGGTTTCACAGCCCGTGTTGCCAACTACAATCCCGATTGGCTCGGTGGTCTCCAAAACGTTCTCACTTATCGGAATTTTTCGCTGAGTTTCCTGATCGATATTCGAAAGGGTGGCAGCATTTCTTCATTGGGCAACGCCATCATCTATGCTGACGGGCTGACGGAGAAAACTCTCCAGGGGCGCGAAGGGGGACTCATTTTCGGTGAGAATTTCTTTGAACACGAAACCGCGGTGATCGGAACCGGAACGGAGCCCGCGGGTACGGAACTCCCGGCTAATGACATGACAATCACTGCCGAGGCATTCTGGTTAAAGGTCGGCGGACGCAATGCACCGGTGGGTGAAGTGTTCACCGTGGACGCCACAAACATCCGATTCCGCGAAGCGGTATTGAGGTGTTCATTGCCTGCGTCGTGGTTAGGTAACTCGCCATTCCGAAGAGTGAGTATCTCACTTGTCGGAAGGAACTTGTTCTTCCTGCAGAACAAGGCTGACAACATCGATCCCGATGTGACAGTAGGTACTGCCACGGCGAGTTGGGGATACGACGCCTTCGGACCTCCGACTGCGCGGTCTTATGGATTCAATATCAATCTCGGCTTCTGAACACAAACAATGAGTGTATGAACATCTCAAAGTATTCAACACTTCTCCTGATAGCAGCGCTCCTTTCCGCAAGCTGCACAGGTGACTTCGAGGAGCTCAATACGCGGCCGGATGCGATCATTGCAGATGAAGTCAACGCCTCACTGCTCGGTCAGGCTTTCGCGCAATCTCAATTTTTCGGGATGAAAGGGAGCGCGGGTCCGTTTCAACTTTATCAAAGTCTGTTTGGCGATTTGTACGCACAGTACTTTGCCAATACGCAGATCAATTTTGACTCCGACCGTCACGTTCAGGTCGGTGGATGGTCGAATGGCGCCTGGACTGAATTTTACAGCGCCACCGCGCCGCAGGTGAAGTTTGTGGAGGACTTTTCTGCCGCGAACGACCTGCCGGTTGAAAATGCGTTGGCCAAAATATGGAAAGTGCAGGTCTACCACCGCATGACGGATTACTGGGGCCCCATCATTTATTCGGAGTTTGGGAATAGTCAGCGGTCGGTTGCGTATGACACACAAGAATCGATCTACCGCAATTTCTTTGTCGTGCTGGACGAAGCAGTAGCGGTGCTGAAAGCGAACACGGGTGGTTCTGCTTTTACCAGCCATGATCAGCTGTACGAGGGGTCAGTTGACAAGTGGCTCGTTTATGCCAACTCACTTCGCCTGCGGCTTGCATTGCGATGCAAGTTCGTCGATGCCAATCTCGCCAGATCGGAAGCGGAGAAAGCGGTTGCTGATGGCGTGATGACGTCGAACAGTGACAACGCCATGCTAGGCACCACGATCAACTCGCGCAATCCGTATTGGACGATTACCGACTGGGGCGAATTCCGCATGAGCGCAGCGATGGAAAGTATCTTGAAGGGATACGATGATCCGCGTATCGGTGAATATTTCAGTCCTGTGTTAGGAGTCGATCTCGACGAGAACGGAACGATCTCCGCTGCCGAAAGAGATCCGGATGGCGACGGCAGTTTGTATGAAGGGCTGCGCAACGGATACGCGAAGGTCGACATTGTCGCGACTTTGAACCGCGTTCATTCGGACATGGGTACACAGTTCCTGAATGAGGGACGCGGCGGGAGTTCGACCGGAGGACCCATCCGAGTTATGAGCTCCGCGGAAACGTACTTTCTGCGAGCCGAAGGAGCGCTGGAAGATTGGGCTATGGGTGGAACCGCGGAGGAGTTATATGAGGAGGGAATTCGCACGTCCCTCCGGGAGAGGACGTCTGCGAGCGATGCTTTGATCAATGTTTATATCGCAAGCGATAACACACCGATTCCGGTGAATGATTTCTGGGATACACCGGCGTTGTCAGACATACCGATTGCGTTTGATGCGGGAGGTAGCAAAGAACGACAGCTTGAACAGCTCATCACGCAGAAGTGGCTGGCACTTTATCCCGACGGCGTGGAGGCGTGGGCAGAAGTTCGTCGGACGGGCTATCCAAGATTGTATCCCAGACTGAATTCAGAAAACTCCGATGTTCCCAAGGATAAGATCATGCGTCGTTTGATCTTTGTGGAAAGCGAATACACGAACAACGAGGATGCGGTAATGGCGGCAATGCAGTTGCCTGAGCTTACTAGTCGCGGCGGTAATAAAAACAGCACCCGACTTTGGTGGGACGCTAAACCCGAGTAATACTGGCGAGTGTTTATCCCGACAATGGAGGTAAGGGTAACTTCGTGGTAAAGGTACTTCCTATAGCAGCTCAGTTTGCTCCGGTGTTTGCGATCGCCTCGTGAAATCGGCTCAAATTGACGCGACTGTTCGAAGTATTCAGAAAATTGTCGTAATATCTCCCGATGTTCAAGAACCCCAT
This sequence comes from Flammeovirgaceae bacterium, assembly GCA_044507115.1. Classification (GTDB taxonomy): domain Bacteria; phylum Bacteroidota; class Bacteroidia; order Cytophagales; family Cyclobacteriaceae; genus Chryseosolibacter. The sequence continues at coordinate 17,695 of JBIQJZ010000024.1, forward strand.
TGCGTTTCTGCTACTGTTCGTTTCTATTGCTGCTTACGCCCAGCTTCAACCAGTCGATTTGCGGACAGAAAATCTCTCCAATCCGATTAACATCGATACGCCGCCCCGGTTCAGCTGGAAGTTCAACGCTTCCGGTAGAAATCAGCGGCAATCCGCTTATCAAATTAACGTCTTTGAGAAGCCGGGCGGTGCTGAAAAGGTGTGGACGAGTGGCAAGGTGCCGTCAAACCAGAGCGTGAACATCCGCTACGAAGGCGCCTTGAAGCCCTTCACTCGTTACGAGTGGACGGTTACTGTTTATGACGCCAACGGGACGTCTCAACTAAGTGACGTTGCGCGGTTCGAGACGGCGATGCTTTCTGACGACGACTGGACAGCTCGTTGGATCAGTGACGGCAGCGAAAATCCGTCCGTTGATGCCGACTTTTTCAAGGACGATCCCATGCCCCTGTTTCGCAAAGAGTTCTCCGTCGGGCGTGCGGTGGCTTCGGCGCGGCTGTACATCGCCGGGCTTGGTTATTACGAAGCATATGTCAACGGAAGGAGAGTTGGTGATCAGGTATTGGATCCCGGATGGACCACCTACCGGAAACAGGTTCTCTATTCCGTGCATGATGTTACCACCCTTGTCAAGAAGGGGAACAACACCGCCGCGGTGATGCTCGGAAATGGTTGGTGGAATCCGGTTCCCATCAAATTTTTCGGACGCTGGGATTTACGCGACTACCAACAGACTGGCAGGCCTTGCGTTAAGGCGGAACTGCACATCACATACGCAGATGGAAGCAGGGCCGTGATTGGTACGGACAAATCGTGGACAACGGCGCCGGGTCCTGTTCTGAAGAACAGTGTATACCTGGGAGAGCACTATGATGCGCGGCGGGAGCATGAGGGCTGGAACACCTTGAGGACAATGCCACAGCCGTGGAAGACTGCGATTGAGACACGCGGGCCATCGGGAAAGCTCTCTTCGCAGATGCAACCACCGATCCGGATCACGACTACCGTCAAGCCCGTCCGAATCACGGAAGTCAGACCCGATACGTTTATCGTAGACATGGGGCAGAATTTTGCAGGCGTCGCCCGGATACGTGTTGCGGGGCCCGCCGGCACGAAGGTGACCCTGCGTTATGGCGAAGACATCTTCCAGGACGGGACGCTGAACTACCACACAACCGTCATGACGCAAATCCGAAAGGGAGGTATTCCCTCCCCACCCGGTGCCCCGGAGACGGCGTGGCAGGAGGATAGTTACACCCTAAAGGGAAAAGGTATCGAAATGTGGGCACCCCGCTTCACATTTCACGGCTTCCGGTATGTAGAGGTGACCGGTTGGCCCGGAACGCTGCGCTTGTCGGATATCGAAGGCCTGCGAATGAACGCCGATCTTCCGGTCGCCGGCACATTCGCTTGCTCGAACGACTTCTTTAACAAGCTGAACGAAGTCATCAAATGGACCTTTCTCAGCAACGTTTTCAGCGTGCAGTCAGATTGCCCCGCGAGGGAAAAAATGGGCTATGGCGCCGACATGGTTGTCACCGCGAACGCCTTTATTTATCAGTTTGATATGTCGAACTTTTACCGGAAGTCAGTGCAGGACTTTGCCAACGAACAGCTGGACGACGGCGGGATTACCGAGATTGCTCCGCATACCGGTATCGCGGACAGGGGATACGGTGGCGATTCCGGTCCACTCGGGTGGCAGTTGGCGTTTCCCTTTCTTCAGGAACAGCTCTACGACTTCTACAACGACCGCGAGATCATCGAACGCAATTACGCAGGGATTGTTCGCCAGATGGAATTCCTTCAGTCGAAGGCAGTCGCGGGTCTTTTTCACTGGGACATCGGCGATCACGAAGCGCTTGATCCCCGTGCGGAGGCATTCTCTGCGGCTTCTTTCTATTACCATCACGCCAGGCTTGCTTCACGTTTCGCGGGGATACTGGACAGGTCTGACGATTCGGTGAAGTACGCACGTCTGGCAGGATCGATCCGGCGTGCGATCGTAAGAAAGTATCATATACCCGGCACCGGTCGGTTTGACAACGCCACTCAGGCTGCACAAATCTTCGCACTGTGGTATGACTTCACGCCTGAGAAAGAGAAGACGATGCAGGTGCTGATGGATGAGATCAACCGACACGATGGGCATGTCTCGACCGGGATATTTTCCACCAAGATGATGTTCGACGTGTTTCGCGGGAGTAATCGCAACGAGGTAGCGTACGCACTAGCAGATGCTGACGGATATCCCGGCTGGCGGCACATGCTTGACAAGGGTGCTACGACACTTTGGGAAACATGGCGGTATCCCGAGAAGCACCCATCGCAGAACCACCCGATGTTTGGATCCGTCAGCGAATGGTTTTTCCGGTCCCTGCTCGGGATCAATCCAGCAGCTCCAGGTTTTCAAAAGATCGTGCTCCAACCTCAACCCGCGGGCGGATTGACATGGGCAAAGGGAAGTTACCGGTCTGTGTCAGGTGAGATCGGCAGTGACTGGAGGGTGGAGGGTAACAGATTTATCTGGAGCATTACTATTCCAGCAAATACGACAGCTGTCGTACATATACCGCTCGATGAAGGAGGAACGGTACTCGTTGATGGAAAGCCCGAAAATTCATTTACATATCGAGACGGATATGGCGTTGCAGAGTTGGGGTCGGGCACCTATTTGCTTACATCAATATTTACAAGACATTAGTATGAGAATGAGAATAACTGAAGTCTTATGTATTGCCCTGGCTATGGTAACCACGGCGGTATTCGCGCAGACAGGACCGCGGCTGATTGTTCGTGGCGATGACATGGGGTATTCGCACGCCGGCAATCAGGCGATCGAAAAGTGCTCAAAGGAAGGTATTCAAACGTCGATCGAGGTCATTGTGCCATCGCCCTGGTTTCCGGAAGCCGTCAGGATGCTCGAGGCATTGCCCGGTGTCGATGTGGGTATTCACCTTGCGTTGACCAGTGAATGGGACAATATCAAATGGAGGCCGCTGAGCCATTGTCCAAGTCTTACCGATGAGAGTGGCTACTTTTATCCGATGGTGTGGCCAAACAAAAACTATCCGGGTCAGGCGATCAAGGACCGTCCGCTGAATGTGGCTGATATCGAGCGCGAGTTTCGCGCCCAGATCGAGCTCGCCCTCAAGAAAATACCGCGAATAAGTCACCTGACATCACACATGGGCTGTACGGCCCTGAGTGACGACGTCAAGACAATGACTGTCCGGTTGGCAAAGGAATACAACATACACATCGACCCCAGGGAACACGGGGTTGAATCGGTCACATATGACGGTCCATCCAATACTTCCGAAGAGAAGATAGAGAGTTTTATCCGGATGTTGCGTAAACTTGAGAAAGGAAAGACCTACCTGTTTGTGGATCATCCGGGGCTGGACTCCCCTGAGTTGCGCGCGATTCACCACGTCGGCTATGAGAATGTTGCTGCCGACAGACAGGGGGTCACGGATACCTGGACCAGCGAAAAGGTCCGGAAGGCGATTGCCGATTACAGGATCGAACTCATCTCGTATAAAGACCTTACCACAGGCCGATGACCCAGCTGAGATACTGGCCGGCGACGGAAGGTAAACCAGGAAGTTATGTTGACGCGAAGAACTTTGCTGAAGCGTGCCGCGGCGTTACCGGGACTCGTGTTGGGAGTATCGCCAGTGGTGATGTATGGAAAGCCAAGCCCGCCCAAGCTGAAAGTTGGCGCGTGCGATTGGTCCATCGGCAAGCGGGGTGACATTGGTGCATTCCAGGTAGCGAAGGAGATAGGGCTCGCAGGTGTTCAGGTCAGCCTTGGTACCGACGAAGACAATATGCAATTGCGGCAGCAAGAGTTGCAGCGGGCGTACCTGAAAGCGTCAAAAGACACCGGTGTTGCGATTGCGAGTCTGGCCATTGGCGAACTCAATCGCGTTCCGTACAAATCCGAGCCGCGCACTGATCAGTGGGTGTGGGATTCAGTTGACGTTGCGCGCACCCTCGGAGTCTCTGTCATTCTGTTGGCATTCTTCGACAAGAACGATCTGCGCGGGGACGAGATCGGCAAGCGCGAAGTCGTTCGAAAACTCCGGGAAGTCGCACCGAAGGCCGCGCAGAACAACATTATCCTGGGTATCGAATCTTACCTGTCCGCGGAAGAGCACGTCGATATCATTCAGCGCGTCGGTTCGCCGAGTATCAAGGTATATTACGATTTCAGGAATTCCGGTGATGCCGGATACGACGTCATCAAAGAGCTCCGGTTCTTGGGAAAGGATGCGATCTGTGAACTTCACATGAAGGAAAACGGAACACTTCTCGGCGAGGGGACGATGGAATGGCAGCGAATAGCCGATACGTTAGGCGACCTCGGCTACTACGGCCACGGCTGGATGCAGATTGAGGGGGCCCGTCCGAAGGGAGCCGACATTGTAACGAGCTATCGGCACAATCTCCAGTTCCTGAGAACCCGATTTGAATTGTAACGAAGATTCATGCGATACGCGACTGGCCTGTTCCTGATCATCTATTTCTCCTGTTCCACGAAGCCATCCAATGACGATCCCGGTCTCTTCCTGCCGGATGATCTGGAGGCGGTGCTCTGGGCGGAATCACCGATGTTCTTTAATCCCACGAACATCGATATCGACTCGCGCGGTCGCGTGTGGATCACCGAGGCTGTTAATTACCGGAACTTCCGGAATGACTCGACGCGGACACTGCATCACGCATCCGGAGATCGCGTTGTCATTCTCGAAGACACGGACGGCGATGGCCGGGCCGATCTGTCAAAAGTATTTGTTCAGGATCGCGACCTGCGTTCGCCGGTGGGCATTGCCGTCCTCGGTAATCAGGTGTTTGTATCGTGCTCCCCGAATCTGATCGTATACACGGACGACGACGGCGACGACGTTCCCGACCGGAAGGAAATCCTTCTGACAGGCTTCGGCGGTTTCGATCACGATCACAGCCTGCACGCCGTTACGGGAGGTTCCGACGGAAATCTTTACTTCAATACCGGGAATGCCGGCCCACATGTTGTGACCGATAAGGGCGGGTGGACGTTGCGTTCGGGCAGCGTCTACACCGGCGGAACACCGTACAACCGATCCAACCAAGGTAACCTGCGCAGCGATGATGGCAACGTGTGGGTGGGAGGGTTGGCTTTGCGCATGAGTGCGACCGGTAAGTCGCTGCAGGTAATGGGGCATAATTTCAGGAATGCGTATGAGCTGGCCGTTGATTCCAGGGGGGATATGTGGCAGAATGACAACGATGATCAGGTCGTTGCGTGCCGGACAACCTGGCTGATGGAGAAAGGAAACGCGGGGTACTTCAGCGCCGACGGGACACGCACCTGGCAGGCGGATCAACGACCATGGCAGGATGTGTTCACTGCGCACTGGCACCAGGATGATCCCGGCGTGATGCCGGCGGGGGACAACGCTGGAGCAGGTTCGCCAACGGGTGTGGTTGTCATTGAAGATGATGCGTTGGGTAAGCAGTACCGCGGGATGGTCTTGAGCGCCGATGCTGGCAGGAATGTCGTCTTTGGTTACCGCCCGCGTAAAAGCCAGTCGGGCTATGATATGGGACGGCGGGAAAACTTCATCACTTCCCTGGCCGGTGACAACGTCGGGTATGTGTGGGATGACTCTACCGGCAACGCACAACCGGTGAAGTGGTTTCGGCCGAGTGACGTCGCGATTGGTACGGACGGCGCCTTATACCTATCGGACTGGTACGACCCGGTGGTGGGCGGGCATCAGATGCACGACACCACAGGTTATGGAAGGATCTACCGGATCGTTCCGAAACAGAAAAAAATGCACTCACCGGAGATTGACTTGAGTACAATAAATGGTCAGATAGCTGCGCTACTGAGTCCCGCAGTCAACGTACGGTATACTGGCCTCCAACTTCTCAAGAGTCGTGGAGATCGCGCGGTGCCCTCCGTCTTGCCGATATTGAAATCGGAAAACCCCTATCACCGGGCGCGCGGCATATGGCTCCTGGCTCAACTCGGGGATGCAGGTATCAGCGAGGTTGTCAAGCTGCTGGACAGTCACGATGCAGACACGCGTCTTGTGGCCTTCCGGTCCTTGCGCCAGGCTTTGCCGGGTCGATTACTTGAACTCGCCCGGAAGCTCGCCAACGATCCAAGCCCCTTTGTCAGGCGAGAGGTCGTCATCGCGTTGACCGATTTGCCGTATGGCGACAAACGCGACATCCTACTGGATCTCGCGGAGTACTGTGATGGCACTGATCGGTGGTATCTGGAAGCACTTGGGAAGGCCCTATCCGGAAATGAAAAGGAGTTCTTCGACGCCCTGCTGCCGGATGATGACCAGCCGGCTGACGCGTGGGATGCGGGGCTGGCATCGCTTGCCTGGCGTCTCCATCCGCCCACGGTTGTCGACGCGCTGTTGACGCGCGCGCTGTCACCGGCACTGGACGCGAAGGCACGTTCGGAGGCCGTAACCGCCCTTGGCTTCATCGCGACACGTGAGGCGGTGCAGGCGATGATCACACTCGCGGGTACGCGCGATTCGATTGTGTCGGAACAGGCGACCTATTGGGTTACGTTCCGTCAGGGCAATGAGTGGTTTTCGTTGTGGGATTGGAAAAAGTCAGGCATCGATGTGGAGCACGAGCGCACTGTTGCGACGATGAAAGTGAAACGAAATCTTATCCTCGATCCGCGGATGCCGGTCGCCGAAAAGAAGCGCAGCATCCGCTATATGGCCCGCGATCAGGTCGGCATGCAGATGCTGCTTGGAATACTCGCGGAACGGCAGGTACCTCCTTCGTTATTCCCTTTTGTGAAGGAGATGATTGGTCTGTACGGCGACGAGAAGGTTCGTCTCCAGGCAGCATCATACTTTGCGAATGCTGATGGTGCCAGCTATTCCGTTGATCGCATTGTTGCCCTCCGGGGCGACGCCGGTGCGGGTGAGGCTACGTTCGCGACGCAGTGTCTTACGTGTCACCGCGCTGGCGGGAAAGGTGCTACCATCGGGCCGGATCTCAGCGCTATCAAAGACAAGTTTGACCGGCGCACATTGTTGGAGGCGATTATCGAACCTAATGCCGGGATTGTTTTCGGCTATGAAGCCTGGACGATAACACTCCGGGACGGCCAGTCATTTTTCGGCTTCCTCGTAGCTGACAGCCCCGAGTCTCTGACGCTCCGGGACCTTACCGGGAAGAACCGCGTACTGCGGACGGAGACAATTGCATCGCGTGTGAAACAGGAAAATAGCCTGATGCCTCCGCCCAATGTTCTGGGTTTGGATGAGCAGGAACTTGCCGACATCGCAGCGTACCTGATGGCATTGAAGTAACGACGTTCTAAACAGAAATAGCCCGTCCATATCGAAGGACGGGCTATTGCTTATTTGTTTTTCTGCTTCTCCCTTACGCGGCTGTGGCTGCGTGTTCAGGATTTTTCTTGAGACTGCGTGTCCAGAACAGCAGAATAGTGAACAGCACGATCAGAATGAGCGGGAAGATCGCCATGGTTTGCAGTGTTGCTTGCCCTGCGGCGAGTTCGAGGGCATCGCCCTGAAT
>JBIQJZ010000025.1:0-25251 GCA_044507115.1 Flammeovirgaceae bacterium
TGACATTGTCGCGTGCATGCAAGCCGATGCTGGGCTCGTCGAGGATATAAAGAACTCCCACCAGCTGCGTTCCGATTTGCGTCGCCAGGCGTATGCGTTGTGACTCGCCTCCGCTCAATGTTCGGATCGGGCGATGAAGGTGAAGGTAGTCAAGACCGACATCAAGCAGAAAGCCGAGGCGCTTGCGTATTTCTTTCAACACCTCGGTTGCAATCACGCGCTGTTTGGCATCCAGCCGGTCTTCAAGCCCGTGAAACCATTTCTGGAGATCGTCCACGCCCATTAACGAAAGCTCGGCAATGTTCTTGCCGCCCAACCTGAAGTGAAGCGACTCCTTCTTGAGCCGCATACCGTTGCATTCCGGACAGGTCCTGATGAGCGTAAAGTCTTCCACCCACTTCCTCATCGCTTCAGATCCTTCGTCTCGCTGCTTTTGAAGAAAGTTGATAATCCCCTCAAAGTTCGTGCTCCAGGATGTGCCGGGATATTTCACCGATGGAACGTCGACCGGTTCCTCGTCGCCATAAAGCAGAATGTCCAGCACTTCCCGCGGAATATTCTTCAAGGGCGTGGTCAGCGCGAGCTTCCGGCGTTTTAGAATTGCCTCAATCTTCTTAAAGATCCAGACATCGCGATACTCCCCGAGTGGAAGAATTCCACCACGACTGATGCTAAGATTTTTATCAGGGATGACAGATTCTTCTGTGATCTCTTCGATTTGACCAAGTCCGTTGCATTCCGGACATGCACCGTACGGCGAGTTAAATGAGAAAGAATTCGGCGCCGGCTCATCATACGACAAGCCGCTCTTCGGATCCATCAAATACTTGGAGAAGTGATGCAGCTTGCCCTTCTCATCAATGATCATCATGACACCCTTGCCTTCTTTCAGGGACCTGTTGATCGACTGACCAATGCGCGAACGGTCTTTCACGTCGGCGACGACTCGATCCACGACAATTTCAATATCGTGAATCTTGTATCGGTCAACCTGCATCTTGGCGGTGATATCGAGTATCTCTCCGTCGACCCTCACTTTGCTATACCCGGACTTTCGGATTTGCTGAAATAGCTCGCGATAGTGTCCTTTGCGACCCTTCACGACTGGTGCCAACAACACAAGCTTCCTACTCTTGAATTTACTTAAGATGGTATCAAGAATCTGATCCTCCGACTGTCGAATCATCCGCTCGCCAGAGAGATAGGAGTACGCTTCTCCAGCCCTCGCGTAGAGGAGACGCATGAAATCGTATATCTCAGTAACAGTGCCGACTGTTGATCGCGGATTTCTTGATGTCGTTTTCTGCTCAATGGAAATCACCGGGCTTAGCCCGTTAATCTTGTCCACATCAGGCCGCTCCAGGTTGCCGAGGAAACTGCGGGCGTACGCAGAAAAACTCTCCATATAGCGCCGCTGGCCTTCCGCATAAATCGTATCAAATGCGAGTGACGACTTGCCGCTTCCACTAATTCCCGTAATCACCACCAACTTGTTTCGTGGAAACGAGACACTGATGTTTTTGAGGTTGTGCTCCCGGGCACCAATCACTTCAATTGATTCGTGTCCAGATGGGTCGATATGATGCCGCTTTACGGTCGCTGATTTCGCCATGCCCGGTTAGGTCTTGTCGTGTAAGATCCGCGCATAATGCCGACGCGGAGGGCGCGAAGTTACGCAAAGAAATTCTTTTGCAACTGTTTGCCAGCAAGCTGGCAAGACCCGCGTGTATATGACAGTTCCTCAGATCTGGGAATACGCGGTCGGTTCGAGAAAGACCCGGTGTATCCGCGAGACCGTGTTGGCATACTCCGGCAATTTCGACATTCGGACCCAGTCGGGATGCGCCAGGAACTCCTTCCATGCCTTATCACGAGCGGCCATATCGTCGTAGACCGACAGGTACGTGAGGCATGGCAAACCCTTGCCAGTGATATTCTCTCCGAAGAAGACGCCCTTGATGTTTACCTTCCGAAAGATGTCGATCTCACCTTCGTTAAACATCTTGACCTTTCGCCTTACGGCATCCTCACTATAGCCCTCGTAGATACGCAGTTCAAAAAGTCGTGGTGATTTCGCCGGGACAGCAAGTTGAGGCATTCCATCGAAAGCAAGCATGAGTGCCGAGTCATAGCGCTCATATACGAGGCTCTCCTGCGGAATTTGATCGTACGCCGTCTTCGCCTGGGCAAACTGCTGATCACTTCGCAATGCGAGATTGATCCGCCCGTAGTCTTCAAAAGACTTGTACGGGATGACGGCATAAATCTTCGGTGGCTCATTCTTGCTCAATTCGGTGAACACGCCGACATTCTTTACGCCCATTCTATTCAGCGCGGGAATAAGGGCGCCCGTGAAATAGTTGTCAAGTGGATTGAGATTGCGGCGCATATGGTAGATGCGAAACTCGTACACTTCGTTGTTCTTTTGGATACGAGCTGCAGTTGCAGACAATCCGGCACCGGTCACAGCCGCGGATGTCAGGAACGATTTCCGAATAAAGTCTCTTCTTTCCATATTGATTAGTGTCTATTTCCAATCCCACAAGAGGTGTTTACAGTTGTTCAAAAACAAATACACCTTTCTTGTTTGCAACTATAATATCAATCGCGCCGTCACCAGTAATATCGCGGACGACGACGTTTAGACCTGATCCCGAGTCATTGTCAACGACATGTGGGACAAAATACGGCGGTCGGCCCGGGGTGAATTCAAACCAGTAGAGGATTGCGGGCTCGCGACCGCCCGGATCTTTGTCTGAGTCATTGTGCGCGAAAAAGCGCTTGCCAGTGACGAAGTCGGGGTAGCCATCCAGATTGACGTCAGTAAGGGAGGATGAGTGTGTCTGTGATGTCTCTTTGTGAATCTCATTCGTTCGCCACGTCGGCTGCCCATTCTGCGGCGGGAGTTGTTCATGCCACCAGATACCGTAACGATGCGCCGAAGCGCTGATGATGTCATTCAATCCATCACCGTTTACGTCGAGTACATGCATTTGCGAGCAATCTTCCCCGAGAGGAGCCGCGTGAAAGATCCAGTTTGGCTGGGTCGGATCCTGAGGAGCTTCCCACCATCCCTGCTTGACAATCACATCCTTGCGACCATCACCATTGACGTCACCGTATCCAAGTCCGTGAGAAAACATTTCGGTACCCGGCGCTCCCTTTTCGCTGATCGTGTATCTCGTCCAGGACGTTTGCTCCGCCGATACCGGGGCCTTCAGCCATACCATCTGTTTCTCATTTGTGTCGGCGCACAACAGATCTTCGCGGCCGTCGCCATCGATGTCAACAAAAGCCGGCGACTCATTGCCAACGCCAACCGCCTCGTGAACCAAGTGCTTCTTCCAATGGCCCGGTTCATTCTTAGGGTTTTCATACCAGAGGGCGACCTTGCCAGGGAAATCAACCAGGACAAGATCAATCCATCCGTCGTGATTTACATCGAGCGAGAAATTCAGGAAGGAGTTGGAATATCCTTTTGCGCCGTCGAAAATAGTGACCGGGAAGATCTCATGCCGTTCCCAGGTAGGTGCTTTGAACCAGTACGCTCCTGCGATCACATCAATTTTCCCATCCTGATCGATGTCACCGACGGCTACACCTTCCGAAATAAAATCCTTAGTCAGGATGTGCTTCCGGAAATTGATCTCCTTGGCGACCCCATCCGAGGCGGTGGCGTTCGCTGACAAATTCGTCTGGCGCCCGCCGCAGTTGACGATCACAGCTACAGCCGGCAGTAGCAACAAATACTTCGTTAGTGTCATCGCTATGATGGTTTATTCGATGTTATTTCTCACCGGCACTTCAACTCTGGAGGCTCAGCAGATATTTGAGAAGCGCGTTGAAGTCGTCCTGCGTCAAAATTTCTCCAAAGTGATCCGGCATCAGGGTGTACGTCGACGCTTTCTTTCCTGCGATGTTCTCCTTCGCCACAGAAAACTCCTTACCGGCAATATCTGCAAAAATTATCACCTCACCTTCTCCGCGGCGATAAAGTCCGCTGAGAACTCGCCCATCTTTCGTGTTGATGGTATACACCCGGAAGGCCTCGGATACATTTCTGTTCGGATCGATAATTTTTTCGGCCAGCGCGCGAGCACCCCACTTCCCGACGCCGTCGAGTTGTGGCCCGATAGCACCGCCCTCACCACCGATCGAGTGACACGCTGCGCAATTCTGCTTGAACAGCTCTTTGCCGGGGGCAACCGGCGTTTGCGGGGCGGCGGTATTGAATGCGAGAACGCGGGTGTCGATAAGCACTTGTCTTTCTTTACTTGCAGGCTCCAGCTTCGAGGTTATGGCTTCAAATGCCTCTGCTTGATCTGGCGAGATGTCCTGGAACAACCGTTCCTTCACCCGCGGTTGCAATAGTGTGCGCGGTAGTATGTCGCCCGTGTTGACTTTGGCCAGGAGGATCTCGCGGCCTTCAGGGGTTGATGCAAGTGCAATGGCAACGGCAGACTGCAGGTCAGGCGCAGCGTCCTTAACATCCGCGAGCACAGCGTAGGTGGAGGGTCCGGGAAAGTCAGCGAGGACTGCCGTAGCGCGATTCTTCAGTTGAGGAGACGTGGGCCCTTCGAGCATCTTCCTCGCTTCGTCAGCGTGCTTACCGGCATCGAGCGTGAGTAATGACCGCAACGCAGAAAGGCGAACATCAATATCTTTTACGTCGTCATCGACGAATGTCAGGATCCGCGATTCCAGGTCTTTCATTTTGTACTTGCCAGCTGTTTCGACGGCGAACCGCTGAATCGCCAATCCTTCTTTGGAGTCACCCGATTTCCCGGCAGGATACTTTTGGAGCAACGCGCCCGCCAGCTGCTCCCCCCACGATATCAACTCAGCGCTTTCCTGTCCTCCGCGTCGGGCAATGCCCTGCTGCACACCCTTGAAGGCCAGATACTGACGATCAACATCAGCCGACGTCCTCCTCTCCGCCTCCGCTATTACTTTCGACAATTCGCCTTCTGGAATAAACCGGGCAAGGTGCTCATACTGACGAACCAATCGATCTCCCTTCCAGTCCGATTCCTGTATATAGCGACTGAGAAACTCGGCAGCGTCTTCCGAAGGCACGCCAACCATCACGTCAACAAGAGCTCTTGCATCGCGACGTTCCCAATCTCTCCCGGCAACCTCTGACATCACCTCTTCATTCCTGAGAAGAGTCCTCAGCACAAGCCTGATGGTATACAACTGATGCGAATCCTCGGCGGGTACCTTATGTCGTTCAGCAAGAGCGTGCTCAACGGCCACCATTCCGGGAAATTTGACGAGCAATTCCGTAGCTGCACGACGCACGTGCGGATCGCTATCGGCAAGAGCCTTCGACACCAAGCTAAAGTGACGTGACGCATCCAGGTTGCTTTCGAGCATGATACGCATGGTATGCAGGCGGATCAGTGGATCGTTATGAGATGCGGAGCGAACAATCAGATCATCGGACAACGTGTTAAGCCGATGCAACACCCATAGGCCGTGAATGTATTCGCGACCGGTGACGTCCTTCTTCTCAACCAGAGAGAGTACTTCATCGGACGCAGCGGGCCCAAGACGTTCCACAAGCTGATCCGCTGCCGAAAATCGAACGATAAGATTATCGTGTGCCAGTGCGGCAATCAAGTCTTTCGCAGAGGCGGTCGTAAGATCACGTCGCTCATGCGCAGCACCTTTGTACGTTACCCGCCATATCCGGCCGCGCACTCGGTCACGCTGTGGGTGATCCAACGGAACCTCATAATGACCGATGATGCTGTTGTAGAAATCGGCAATGTACAAGGCACCATCAGGCCCCAACTTCACGTCTACCGGTCGAAACCAGGGATCATCACTCAGGACAAACTCTTCCTCAAGCTTTCCAACGGGCGTTGATCCCTTGAACACAAACGAGTTTCGGTAGACCCGCGATGCAACGGCGTCACCGATGTAGAAATTGCTTTGGTATTCCCGGGGGTAATGTTTGTCGCTGTAGTAGGCAATGCCCGCGAGCGCAGTAGCCTCTTTTTCCAAAGGTTTCATGTCGGGCGCAAAACCCATACCCTCTTCCTTGCCCCACTGCATGTAGTCACCCCCGCGGATGAGTTGATACAGCGGTGATGTATGACAGTCGGTCGAGTACAAATAACCGCGTTCATCGAACGCGAGACCAAAGGGGTTGATGCGCCCGTGGGTCATGTGTTCCACCCGGCTTCCATCGGGGCGAAAACGAAATGTGTTCCCCGATACCATCTTAATAGAATCTCCGTCCGAACCGGCTACGGTCGATTGATTGGTGAATCCGTGGCAAGCATGAATCCACCCATCGTACCCGCGGAAGAAGTTGTTGACCATACCATGTGTATCGCGATGCTGGAACGGTCCGATAATCGGCTTTACGCTCTCCGGCTTGCCATCGAGATCGGCGTCAGTAAACCGATAGATCGCAGGAATACTATAGGCAACAGCTCCGTCAAGCAATGGAAAAACGCCAATTGGGATATTCAGTGTATCGCTGAAGTTCGTGAATACATCTGCCGTGCCATCGCCATCCGTATCCTCGAGAATCGTTATCCGGTCCTTTCCCTCACCGGTACGAGCGGCAAAGGGATACTCGAACGACTGTGTTACCCACATCCTCCCTTTCGCGTCGAAGGTCAGGTTGATCGGCTTACCGATATCAGGTTCAGAAGCGTAAAGTTGAATTTCGAATCCCTCCGGCAGCACGAAGCCTGTGCGCTGTTCTTCGGGAGTGCGCGCCGGGGTTGATCTAATATGTTCTCGAAACTTCGGACCTTCGAAGCGATCATCATGTTTAGACGTTCTTGAGCAGGCTGTACTGATAACGATGCCGCATAGCAGCAGCACCAACTGGGGATTGGGGTTTCTCATTGGGGAATAGCGGAATGCGTTCTGGTTTAGACAGAACTTGAAATTGAAAAAAAAATGTGAAAACAAAAAAGGCACACCGGGCACACTGCGCTCCCGGTGTGATGAAAGGCTATTGTTTCAATTCTTCGAGGAGACGCTCCGCCTTGTAGATGTATTTCAAGCTCGCGACAATACCTCCGACGTGTACCGATACCGTGCGGTTACGCTCCGGCAAATAGATATAGCTCCCAGGCAAACTTTCCATGTTGCCGTCAAACGCGAGCCCGACGACTTCCCGGTTGCGATTAATGACCGGGCTACCGGAGTTTCCTCCGGTAATATCGTTAGTCGAAATAAAATTCACAGGTTGCCTGAGCAGTTCTGCCGGCGGATTCTTCCATCGCTCAGGCAGCTCCCACGGAAACTTTCCGTCAAAAGAATGGAACCTGTCGTACATTCCGTAGAAAGTTGTTGATATCGGCGCCTTTGTTCCGTTATAGTCGTATGATCTTACCACTCCATCGGCAAAGCGAAGGGAGAATGTTGCATCAGGTGGAATGACGCTGCCATATGCTTCGTATAACAACAGAGACAACCTCGCACGAAGACCCGCGAGTCTGGCGTTGAGTTGCTCCATTTTTGCCTCAGCATCGGTGTAGCGACGCGCCGCAATCCGCGTCAGCTGGATCATCGGGTCTTTCGAGTTCTCAATGCTCTTCGGGCTCTTGGCCAGCAAATCCTTTCGGAACTTCAGATCCTGAACCTTCGTGTTCTTTAACAACGCCGCGGCTGCCGCATCCGGTGTTGCGGCTGTGCGGCTCGCCTTCACGTAGGCGTCATCTCCTCCGAAATATTTTTCCGCTTCGCGGAGATGTGCCGCAAGATAACCTTGTTCGACCTCGGGAGCGAAGTCGAACTTCTGCGTAATAGCCTTCTTAATCGCTTCCGCCTCGGTCGCCTTGGTTCCGCTAAGCAAGGCATAACGGTTCAGCGAGAATGCGAGGTCGTATGAACGGGAATTGAAAAGCTGGGGCGGCGAGAAAAGAAGCGTTTCATAATAGATGTCCCGAACCTCCGCCTGGGCGGTAGCGATCTCATCCCAAAGCTTCGCTGGCTGACGACTGGGCTCAATATACTTCCTTTCTTTTCCTACTTTGGCCCGGAACTGCTTCTCGAACGCTGCCCGGCGAGCCATGATGTACGGATCGCGCAACCCACCGAGTTGGCCGCCGTACGCTTTCAAGGTATTGTCCCATCCAAAAGCCAGGTTCATGATGCTATCACTCTGCGCTTTTTCATTGTACGCATGCAGGATGCGAGAACGCGACCCGACGAGATCAAGTATCGCCGGCAGTGACACATCGCGGTAGAACTCCAGCATGGCAACTGTCGCCTGGCGGTTCGTCCTTCCCGGATTTCCCACTACAAATACCGGCTCGTTGTCTTTCACACCATCCGGATTGAACTTGTAGTAATACTTGGGCTTGAAAGGTTTGCCCTCATCATCATATACCCGGAAGAAGGTAAAGTCAAGGCAATAGCGCGGGTAGGTAAAATTATCGTAGTCTCCGCCGAAGTACCCGACTGCCATTTCAGGAATCAAAACCAATCGCACATCCGTAAAGCGTCGGAATCCGTAAAGCGAATACCGCGCACCCTGGTATAGCGTGACAGGTTGAATGACGAGTCCCTTCCAATCTGCACGAGCAGCGTACTCCTGTTTGATCTTCTCGAATTCGGCAGCCCGCAAACCCAGCTTTTCCTGATCAGTTTGCCCTTTTTCAAATTCCCGCTGCACACGCTCCGTGACATCTTCGATCATGACGAGTTGATCTACGAAAAGGTCTGGAATACGTCGCTCCTCAGCGAGTGTCGCTGCGTAAAAACCTTTGTTCAAAAGGTCTTCCCCCTCCTTCTCCACGCGTGTGGCAACATCACGTGAGCAATGATGATTTGTCATGACCAATCCGTCGGCCGATACAAAAGACGCTGAGCACCAATTTGCAAAACGCAGGGCCGACATCCTTACGGCCTCAAGCCACTGGGGCGTGACATCGAAGTCATACGTTTTCTCAAAGTAATCGACAGGAGGAAACTCGAACGTCCACATCTTCCCGTTGTCGAACAAGCTCGCGCTTACAGTATCAGGCTCGAAAGGCTGTTGTGCCCAAAGGTCTAAAGTAAGACCGCACATCACAGCGATAATCATGCATCTCAATCTCATGCGCTTTGGGTTAAATTTCTACTACCGGGGAAGATGGGAATTTACCCCATCTTCTTCGCATTGGTATTTTGCCAACTCCTGGAGTTCGCCGACTCGATGACAGCTTCACATACCTTCTGCGTTTCCAGTGCATCGCGGAATGTCGGGTGACACTTTTCACCCGCCTCGAGTGACTTCAGAAAATCCGCTGCCTGGTGCACGAACGTATGCTCATAGCCAACAATCAAGCCGGGAACCCACCAACGGTTCATGTACGGCTGATCCCCATCCGTAACAAGAATCGACCTCCAACCACGGACTATTGACTCGTCTCTGTGGTCAAAGTACTCCAAACGGTTCAAATCATGCAAGTCCCAGCGGATCGACGCGTGTTCACCATTGATCTCAAATGTATATAATGCCTTGTGCCCCCGCGCGTACCGCGTCGACTCAAACAGACCAAGGGATCCGTTTTCGAAATGACAATGGAATATACAAGCATCGTCAATGCCGACTTTTTGTTTTTTGCCAGTCTCTGCGTGCACCCGTTCCTTAATAAAGGTTTCCGTTACGGCTGATACATCCTTGATCGCCCCGTTGAGCCACATCGCGGTATCAATACAGTGGGCGAGCAGATCGCCGGTCACGCCCGAACCGGCCGCATCGACATCGAGACGCCAGGTGCCTGTCCCTCCCTGCGGAAGGTCGGGGCTGATCGTCCAGTCCTGAAGAAAATTGGCGCGAAAGTGAAAAATCTGTCCAAGTTTTCCGGAATCGATAATCTGCTTGGCAAGCGTTACAGCCGGGATCCTTCGATAGTTATACCAAACCGTGTTTGCCACCTTCGCTTTTTCAATAGCATCCACCATCTTCTGTGCTTCTTCCACAGAACGAGCAAGCGGCTTCTCGCAGAGAATCATCTTGCCTTTTGCCGCTGCGGCCATCGCAATCTCAGCGTGAGTATCGTTCGGTGTGCAGATGTCTATGGCATCGATATCATCCCGTTCAATCAGTTTTTTCCAGTCTGTTTCGTATGATTCGTATCCCCATTGCTCGGCAAACGCTTTTACTTTCTCCGCGTTGCGCGAGCAAGCCGCTTTCAGCTCCGGAACATATTGCAGTTCGGGAAAAAAATTGCGAATACGATTATACCCGTTGGAATGCGTGCGGCCCATAAAACCACAGCCTACTAATCCGATGCGAAGTGTTTTCTTGGTCATAGTTATTGAAATGTTTTATCGTGAGACGTGAGTGGTGAGTGGTGAGTGGTGAGTGGTGAGTGGTGAGTCACCACCCGTGTTTCTCCCTTACCTTAATCATCACTGCAAGGATGTTGTTCCAGGTTTCCTGTTTCGTCATTACTTCGTTGGGGAACATACATCCATCCCAACAAATATGTTCGAACTTCTTGGTGAGGTTTCCGTTCTCATCGCGAAGCCAGAAGCCTGCGTCGTTCGCAATGTCCAACTTACCATTGGGATCATTTGCAAGGCAGTGACGACCTGTTTTGTCGTGCGATCCGCTGCCGAATACTGTTCCGTCATTCTGCGCAACGTGGAAATCGATCGTCCATGGACGCAGCGCTGCGGTCAGCGTTTTAAGCGCCTCTGTTAGAACACCGCGATCTTTCCAGTCGTAGTTTTCCGGAAGAATCCTGTCTTCGGGCGCATTGTATCCCATTGTATAGAGCAGCGTGTGAGACATGTCCGCCTGAAATCCGATGTTCGGCCTGTCCACTGCTTCGAGGGTCTCGATCATCTTTCTCCAGCTATGCATACCACCCCAACATATCTCGCCTTCAGCGGCCAGCTTCTCTCCATAGTCAGCAGCAACGTCACAGGCATCGCGGAATGTCTTTGCGATAAGTTTGGTGTTATTGACCGGGTCCTTTGACCATTGTTCCGGAGAACTCGCGGAATCGATCCTGACAACGCCATACGGGCGATGTCCCTGTTCGCGCAATATCTTTCCGATGTGACAAGCCTTGCGCACCATTTCGACAAATGTCTTACGGTCAGCATCACTGCCCAGCGCGGGACCTCCCCAGACTGGAGCGACGAGGCTTCCGATTTTCAAATTATACGAAGCAACCTTATCACCCAAGCGCTTGATCTCATCGTCCGTCATGTCGATACGAATGTGCGGCTCCAGCAAGCCAAGGTCCACACCGTCGAACTTCACGCCGTCCACTTCCGCCTCGGCCGTCATCTTCAACATCGTTTCAAAATCGATCGGCGGCTCGGAATCGGGTCCTTTTCCGACAACACCGGGCCAGGTAGCGTTATGAAGTTTAGGAAATTTGTTAGCCATAGTTTTTACAATTTAATGATTCGAGATTCAATGCTAAAATAAGAATAAAGATCAGGTTCACCCCTGGATCTTCAGGTCGGGATTGCCCGGTCCGAAGTGCTTCAACATCACGATGGGATCGGAGTCGGATTCGTTCACAATTTTTACCCCTTCCTTCGCCGCAGTCTCGCTCACGAAAAACTCGTCGTTTGTCAACTGTCCATAGCGGATTAGAGAGGGGGTCTCAATATCCCAGACGCCCATTTTTCCGTGACCTTGCATCATGATCAGTCCGTATGCGGCCGCGTCGGTGATAGTGACCGTAGCACCCGGTTCAACCGTAAGTTCCTTCGCGCTGAAGTCTTCAGACTTGTAACAGATCCACGTTTCCCGATAACCCTGGGATTTCATCTCCGCTTCATCGCGTACAGGAAGAGGTCTCATGAACCGGTTCTGCATCATGTTGGGATCGAGGTTCAACTCCCAATCGAGCACCTCGACCAGTAAGTCGAAATCGCCGATCCTGTCGGCTGGCGTCCCGTTCCAGAGCAACTCTTCCGGAACGATCGCCTCGTTCACTAAAGATTGATACATCGCAAATACATCAGAGGCCTTCTGTGGCTCGTAGGTACACATGCTGCCCGGAGCATGCAGCAACCCCGGAGGAACATCCCAACCCGTTCCCGGCTCCAGTCGGTATGCGGAGGAGAAATTCGTGATCTTATTGTCTCCCTTCGTAAAGTTCGCAAGGCACTCCCGAATCTGTTCCTTCGTCGTTCCCGGCGTAATTCCAAAAAACGTATAAGGGAAATCACCCCCGTGGTTGTTGACCTGCGGTGGAAAGTAGTATGCTTCAGGCTTACCGAGTTGTCCGACCATCTTCGCGTACTTATCATTTGCATGAACGTGATGAGGGAGCGGTCCCATATTGTCGAAAAACTTCGAGTACATTGGCCAACTCTCGTATTTCTTCCAAATCCGGTCGCCGATAAGATTTCCTTTCAGGTGATCGACAGCATCTTTTAGAAGAACTTGCTCTGTCTTCGATCCGTCTTTCACCACAATGGGGCTTAGACCTTCGTTCTCTCCGGTAAGCGGACCATTTTTCGCAGGAGTTGTTGAGGAAAACCAGCGTTCATCGATACCGCCGCGCTGTCCGCCGAGTACGTAGTAGTCATCCGGGTGTAACTTGATTCTGCGTCCGGGTACGCAGAAAGAGCGCGGCACCCACGTCGGTGCGAGGCGGACAATTCCTTTTCCCTGGTCCAGTGCTCTCTCGGCGAGGCTTGCCTTTGCGATTGTTGCCATTACAAATTGTATTTTTTTAAGGTGTCAAGAATGTTCTTCTTTTCAGTTAGCACTTCAAGAGCGAGGTCATACGATCTCGTCTCGCCCGGCTCCAGGTAGATAAGTTTCTTCTGGTCCCGGGCAGCGGCCTGTCCAATTGGCGGGTTCGTTCCAGGCTCCAGGCCCATCACATATTCGCCCTGTGCCCAATGCTGCCAGTTACTCAGTACCGGAAGTTGTTTCTTGTCGAAGTGGATGAGCACGGCGACAGAAATTTGTGAATTGTGAACGCCGCACGTCACGTTACCCGCGGCATCCGTCGATGGATCGATGAAAGCAACCGCCTCGCCACCTCCGCGGTGCTCGTCGGTCACATCCGGGCATTTCCGAAAATTATTACCTTCCCGAAAGATCCGGTTATCATTCTCACTTCCTGCCGACTGCCATGTTCCATTCCAGAGGATGTCGGCACCGCGATCAATCAGCGGCCATCCAAAATTGCAATGATACAAGACCATGTGCGGCGTCGCAGTATTTCCGAGATTCGTTACCTCGTCATGGATGCGAATAACCGGCTCGCCTAATACCCCGGATATTGTTCGCCTGAGTTCCAGACTTGGACCAAATATCTGCGTTTCGCGTATTCGGCCCGTAATACTCATTTCCATCCGGCCGCGAGCGGGGTCGGGTTGAACAACCGACTCCAGGATTGCCGGTTGATTGCTAATCAACCCATGCAGTCCGCGCTCTCCGTACTCATCCTTTTCCGGCGGGCCAAAGTGCGATAGCCCACAGGTTGTAACAAGTCCGCCTCCGAATGTGCGAAGCCAGTCAGCGCCATGAATGGAAAACCGCTCCGGCGCCGTCACACCGGTGTGACTCAGCCATGCCAGATTATACCGGTTGACCGATGCATCGGCAATGTCCATCGCGCGATCGATCACTACTTTGTACCGCAGTCCCGCGCCGGTATTTACCCACGCGACCCGCGTACCCCGTGCAGCACCGTTGTCCAGCACAGCTGTTTCAATACCCCCGAGCTGCAGGTGGTGAGAGACCTTGTCGTATGAAGTTGTGGTCATTCGGTGAGTGGTGAGTGGTGAGTGTCAATGCCACTCACTACTCCCTTCCGTTAGTGTTCCTTTAACATGATTCCTCTGTACTCCACCTTCATCGGCGGTCCGACGTGCACCTGAACGCCGACGAGGCCTTTCATTTTGCGATTGATCTCATCGTTGTCGGTGACCTCACTTACGAGTATACCATTGACAAAGTGTTGCAGCCGGTTTCCTTTGGCGATGATGTGTATCTCATTCCAATCACCGGTTTTCATCAACCCGCGCAAAGAATCCTGACTCGCAAACCGAACTGCTTCGCGTGTCGACCATGCGTTCTTGCTGACATTGGCCCGAAGTGAACCCTCCTGCTCAGGATTAGGCTGGCTTGTAACCGTTGCTTTTTCTCCTTGATAGGCGAGGGTGGTGCGACCGCGCTCCTCGTAATTCTGTCCTGTGTAGGTGTTTCGTCCGTCGATGTCAGCCTGATATCCGCGCATGCCATTTGGGACATCGGCGAGCCGCTCACTGCGATAGTTAATACCGCTGTTGCCCGTTTCCGTTATACGAACCTCGGCCTTCAGCTCAAAGTCAGCGGGCTCTCCTCCATTCCACACAATGAACGAATTCTTCTTAATAAGATTATCCGGTGTGATCTCACCGACGAGGTTTCCATTCTCGACCCGCCACAACACCGTGTCACCATCCCAACCGGAAAGCGTCTTTCCATCAAATATCTGAACGAATCCGTCGTCGATATCCGTCGCGGTCTGAGATCCGCATGACGCCGCAATCAGGGCGACCGACAACAAACTAGTCAGCAGGGAATACTTTTTTGTTCTTGTCATACTATTTTTTGTAAAGTTCGTGCTCCGGATTTCCGCCGGCCATGAGATACGCCATCAGGTCTCTGAGTTCTTCTTCGTTAAGGCTGTTGATTAGTCCAGGATACATTATTGAGATGTAGGAGTACTTCGTTTCCACTACATCAGCTTTGGCAACTTCGCGAAGCACATCCGGTGTAAACGGATTCTGTGACACGAAGTATTTCTCCTTGTCTTCATCGATCAACCTTCCGAGGATCGACGATCCATCCTTCATCGTAAACACGGTTGCCGCGTACTGATCCGACACCGTTTTACTGGGATCAATGATCGCCTCCAGCATATCGGTGACAGTGAAACGAGTCCCCAACTGTGTCAGGTCAGGCCCGATACTGCCGCCGGCTCCACCCATAGCGTGACACGAGCTGCAACGGGTAGCATCATACATGTTCTTTCCTTGTTCGAAATTCCGGTTGGACAGTTGTCCCTCTACGGCAGCTGTTGCTTCCTCCATCGTCCAGCGCCTGCCAGGTCCTTTAGCCTGCGGGCCACTGATCAGGTCATTGCCGGATTTGCTCAGTAACTCCTCACCGGACATTGCGCGGAAGTGTTCCTGACGGGCGGGTGTCACGTTCTCCAACGCCATCAATCTCGCTTTGTTAATGAACCCGACATAACTCACGCCCCCTTTGTAGCCGAACGCTTCCTTGAACCAAGAAAAATATTCTTCCTGTGCTTCAGGTGTCCATCCCGTTTTTGCTCGTGAGAGCACCGTGGCGTAGTAAGTCTGCTGTGCCGGAGGCATCTTCGACAGCATGCCAGCGATGTCCATGCCGTACTGAGGATTTCTGAGAATCAAATCCGACGAACTCTTAGCAGTTTCTTCCGGCGTATCATCCTTTGCAGTCCTCAAAAGCGCCAGTGTTTTCTCAACGGCGCCGGGTGCTTCAAGATAGACGAGCAAATTGCTCAGGCTGCGATTCAATGAATTGCTGTTTGCTGGGAAATGCGGATCGAGATAGGCGATCAGCTTTGCCTTCTCAGCCCCTTCCGGAGCGCCTTGACGGAGCAGTACCAGCTCAATCGCGCGAAGCAGGTCGATCTTCAGCGACTCACTCAGATCGCTATAATTTATCTCTGTCAGCGATGTAAGCAGTGCACTACGCAACCCAGGCTTGGCATGATGGACCAGCGAAATGATAGCCTGGGTTTTAGCGGTGGGATCTCTCTCCGCAATGGCACGTGATTGCCATTCGGAAAGTGGATTGTGTTCAAGAACGAGCCTGGCCGCGTAGCGTATGAAGCGATCCTCATGATTGAGGTACTGCCAGGCAAAATCGACCGCACCTTTCTCCGGTCCGGAGTGGAACGCTTCCAGTTGATGTCTCAGATTGCGAAGTTCGGAGGAAGCCGTAGCAGTCTGCGAAACATTCTTAACAGTCTTATCAACTGCATCCGTTCCCTTGTAGTACACGCGGTAGAGATCCGACTCAAGTCTTCTGCCACCCGTGAGGAAATAGAGTGCACCATCTGGTCCTATGACCCCATCTGTCAGAGGCAGCGGCGCTCCCGAAACAAATTCTTCTGCTTCAGCGGAATACGTAGAGCCGTTTTCTTTCAAGTGAATTGCGTAGATGATACCAAAACTCCAATCGAATGCAAAAAGTGCTTTCCTGTAACGCTCGGGGAAGTTCGCCTCGCCCCCGTAGACGAGATTGGTGGGAGATCCCTGGCCGATATTAATCACCGGCGGGAGATTGTCCGGCCATGCTGTCGGCCACTTACTGTTTCCTGTTCTCCATCCAAACTCACTACCACTCGTCACGTGGCATATGCGGGTCGGCCTGTACCACGGCATTCCGAAATCCCATTCCATGTCGGCGTCATAACTAAACAATTCTCCATCATCGTTAAAGGCGATGTCAAACGCGTTTCGGAATCCCGCGCTAATCAGTTCCCAGTGTTGTCCAAGGGAATCGATGCGCGCAATCCAGCCGCCGGGTGCCATTCGATTATTTGCGTGACCACGCGGATCCTTGATCAGCGGAAATAAATTGTCTTCCTGCCAAACCGGAGGCAAACGATACGCATCCATTGGCGGAACATCCGTGTGATTTCCTGAAATAAGATAGATGGAATTTCCATCGGGAGCCAGTATGATACTGTGCGGGCCATGCTCACCCGAACCGTTAAATTCCTTTATCACTGTGATCTTATCAAACTGATCATCTCCGTCTGTGTCTTGTAGTCTGTACAAACCGCTCTTCTTATCAAACTCCTTCGTTTGTCGGTTGTTGACCATTACGTAGAGGCTGTTGAAAGCATACAGCAAACCTTGCGCATATCCCATCTCAACCTTGGGCGCCAGCGTATCCGTGGCGGCCTTCTTACCGATTTCAAGTTTCTCCAACGACGCCAGGGAGTCCGTACCGAGTGGAGTGAGCGTCATTCGGTAAAGTGCACCGTACTGATCGGAGGTTATGAGACGACCCTTGTCGTCAAATGTCATGGCTACCCACGAACCACTTTCGTGAGCCGATGGGCTGAAGAGATGGTCGACCTCAAAATCGGCAACCAATTTGAGTTTGCTGACCTTCGGGTTAGATGATTTTTCAGTAGCCAGGTCGTTGCCACACGACAAGAGAATTGTCGCCGTCAGCACAAGAGCTACAAATTTTTGGACGTCGCGTCTTAGTTGCATAGTGAGTTTGGAGTAAAGAAAATAATCACGTGTTCGCCAACACGAGGCTCTAATGTAGGACTGGTCGTGCGAAAAGGCATCCCGCACTATCCTGAGCCATCTGCTAACACGATCTCAGTAAGGTATGATGTCCTACCGAAAACTCTAAGTCAAGTCCTGAATATTATTTCAATGGAGAAAAGGGAATTACACCGGTGTTTCGGGCCGTGTTGTTTGCGCAAAAAGTCCCTTCAGTTGCGGCTTGGAGAACTTTACAGGAGGACGGGCTACTTGCTTTTCAGCGCGGTTTCGATCGCGCGCTCCACCAGTGGCTCCATAACCTTATATCCCTCGAGGGTGGGGTGCACTTCATCGCTTGCGTACTCCTTTTTCATCCCCAGTCGCGCGTCCACTACCGCGCTAAAATAGTCGACGTATAACATTTTGTTCTGGTCCGCGAAGCGCCGGATCATTTTGTTCAGCTCAACAACTTTCTCCGCTGGCTGAAGACCCGGTCGCCAGCGAAAATCATACGCGGGCAAGACAGACGACAGGATAACTTTGATGCCATTCGCTTTCGCAAGCATAGCCATGGACGCAATGTTGTCCATAATAGCGTCGAGGGTTGTCGGGCCGGTATTCTGAGCAATATCATTGATGCCGGCGAGTATCACCACTACTTCCGGTTTCAGGTCGATAACATCCTGCTTGAAGCGGATAAGCATTTGCGGAGTTGTTTGCCCGCTGATGCCTCGGTTAACGTATGGCTTGTTCTCAAAAAACTCCGGGTGAAGATTTGACCAGCCTGCTGTGATAGAGTTGCCCATAAACACGACTCGCCTCTCTCCCTGTTTTGGAGGGCCGAGCTCTTCATTTGCCTCGCGGAATCTCCGGAGGTTCGGCCAATCGTTCCGGAATCGTTCTTCGCTGCCACGCCGGTGTCGTACCACCTGTTGCGGAGTAACATCCCGTTCACGTGCTCCCGGGGGCAACAGCAAGCCCTGTGACTCCAACCACTCCCAGTAACGGTCTATCCATGTATCGGAAGGAAGGTATTTCGTACGCATACCGAAACCATGGCCACCAGCTGCGTACAAATGCATTTCGACTGGCATTTTTGCTTCCAACCACTTCTCATACAGCTTCAGACTGTGAGGTACAAGTCCCAGTTGATCATCCGAAGCAGCGGCAAGGAACAACGGCGGAGCGTCTTCCGGAGTTTTTTCAGTTGAAAACGAATAAGGCAGGAATGGATAAATAGGTGCGACAAAATCCGCCCTGCTTTCCTGGACACCGCGCAGAGCAACCCCCGCCGCGACCGTTCCTCCGGCGGAGAAACCCAAGATCCCAATACGTTCCGGATTGATTCCAAACTCATCGGCATGCTCCCGCAGATATCGAACCGCTTCAAGTCCATCGGCGATCGCCAGTGAAATGATCCCATCGTCGTCAAGCCCTTTACCCTGCGCCATCTTCGCAGCCAGTTCCTTGACGGGGTCGGTCGTTTCGCTTTTTGCAAGTCGATATTTGAGCACGAACGCGGTAATCCCTTTGGCGTTAAGCCACTTCGCTACATCAATACCTTCCGTATCAATTGAAAGGGCCTGGAAACCGCCGCCGGGGCAAATAATCACGGCTGCCCTATGCGCTCCCTTTCCGGCCGGAATGTACGCCGTAAGGGTCGGCTTTGATACATTGTAAACTACCCGTGTTTCCCACAAATCGGAGTACATCTCCGCTTCGCTCCACGTCCATGCTTCCGAGCCCGGTACCTTGCCTGAATAGAGAGGAAATACTTCCTGCGCATTCGCGAGTGGTGCATACAGCAGGAGTACGATCAGAAGATTCCTCACCATGCTATCAGAGTCCGTGCTTCTTACCCATTGACTGGATGAAACTTAATCCCTTTTCCGCCATATCCCAGGGTTTGGAATACTCCCGCCACACATTAATCGCGTTTGCAAAGTTCGGGTCATTGCGCGTGAAAGCTTCAATGGTAAGCCAATCCTGATATTTGATGGCCGCGAGCGTTGCGAACGTCTCATCCCAAGGAATATGACCATCGCCGGGCGTTCCGCGATCATTCTCACTGATATGAACGTGTTTAAGAACCGGCGCGACAGTGCGAATGGCATCGGCTAGTTTTTTCTCCTCAATGTTTGCATGATGGGTATCGAACATCGCTCGCACGTTGGGGTGATCCGCCCGCTTCACCAGACCTGTCAATTGCTCCATCGTGTTGCACAAGTAGCACTCGAAACGATTTAATGCTTCTATTGTCAGCGTCACATCAGCCTGAGCGGCATACTCTCCTGCTGCGTTCAATACCTCGGCGCTCCAGGCGTACTCCTGATCCTCGGGCGGTCTCCTGTTTGTGAAGGTGGCGAATGCCGAATGAAACGGTCCGCATATGATTCGGGAACCGAGGGCATGCGCACAATCAATAGCCAATTTCAGCCTATCGACAGCGTTGGCGCGGATGGCAGATGTCTCGCCGACTGGATTCTCATCCGGACCGAGGCCAAGCACACAGGTAGCCTCCAATCCGATGCTTTTCAGGTGATCGCCGAACCTCTTGTAAAGAGCTACATCACGCTCCTCCATAAAACACTCTATGCCGTCGTATCCCAGCTTCTTCAATCGCTCTGTTATTTCCCAGAAAGAATCGGGGATTCCCCCGGACCACACCAACAAATTGAATCCTATCTTGTTCTTCATGCACGTAGTAATCTATTTCTCCAACGGATGCTGCCTCAGCAGGTCACCAGACGTGAAAAAGTCCTTCTTGTCTTTTACTTCAGCGCGAATCTTCGCTACCTGCTCTGCTTTTATAGCAGATGCCTTGTTGCCAAATGAATTTCTAACATATGTCAGCACGGCAGCGACCTCCTCATCATTTAACATTCCTTCGAACGGGGTCATTGGAACGTGTCCGCTGTATTGTACCTGTTTCACTTCGATCGGGCCCTGCAGTCCCTTGAGGACAATCTTGATCAACCGTTCCTGATCTCCGGTAACCCAAGGAGTTCCCGCAAGTGGCGGAAAGCCGGAGGCAGTTAAGCCTGCTCCATCGGCCTGATGACAGGTGATGCAGAATCCTTCGCGAATATAAATCTCCTTCCCCTTGATATACAACTCGCGTTCCGCGCCTTGCAAATCCGTGACAATTCCTTCTTCCTTCTTTTCTTTCACCGACTTGCCCTCCAGATGTGCCTGGGCGGTCTCGTAAGCGTACTTGATCCACTCATCCAGAGGATGTTTCCCGGCCTCTTCGAGAACAGCGAGACCTTTCTCGGGTTCAATCCAGGACGCCGCGACGATTGCTTCAAGGCGCACCCTTCCATGCTCATCGCCTGCTGCGACTTTAAGCAATTCCGCCTGGTTAGGAATCTGATGACCGGCATATCTCAGCACTCTGACGCCGGCGGCTCTCGCGCGAAAATCCTTCGACTGCAATACCTGGTGGAGGATGTTCTTATCCACGCGGTTGAGTCCCCATGAAACCCACAGGGCTTCAAGCAAATGATGATCGTACTTTTCATCCTCGATGTTGAGGCGAGCTACCCATTGCGTCAACGCTGGCAGGACTTCATCAGGATTCCTTCCACGCAGTTCGCGATGCGTGCGATAGCGGCTCCGGTATTCAGGAAGCTTCAGATTGTCAAGTAATACGTCGATACTCGCTCCGGCAATTTTCGCAGGTTCAACAAGCGGTCGAGACGGATAGGTCACGCGGTAAACTCTGCCGTGCACATGGTCGCGAAGTGGATCGCGTGCATTGTGTTGCATATGCCCGATCAGAATGTTATGCCAGTCTATTATGTAAAGCGAGCCATCTGGTGCGAACTCCATATCCACCGGCCGGAAATTCCTATCCGACGACACAACCAGGTCCAGACGGTGCTTACTCGTGAAACCCGTGCCATCGTCGACGAGCGAGTGCATCTTTGTACCGAGAAATCCGATTGTGTTGTTGATCAGGAAATCACCCTGAACCTCATCGGGGAAATGACGACTCGTAACGAACTCAAGACCCGACGTAGGCCTAACGCGATGTTTATCCTCGACCAGATTGACGGATTTGTGCGTAGCTACACCGTAACGAGGCTTGACCGTTCCCGGCAGCATCCAACGAACATCAGGTCCTGAAGTCTCCGCGAAAATCGGCTGGCCCCAATCATCAAAAGCAATACCCCAAGGGTTAGGGATTGGCAACTGCGCTGTGCGCTCGAGTTGTTTCCGCTGCGGACTGTATCTAAAAAATCCGCCATTCGTACCGCGAATAGGACCGTATGATGTTTCGACATTGGTATGAAGGAAAACGCCTTCTGCCATATAGATCGCGCCCGACGGATCCGTTGTATACGCACTGTGGGCATGATGCGTGTCGTGGTCATCGAATCCGCTCAGAAGAATTTCCCTGCGGTCAGCGACATCATCGCCATCGGTGTCCGTTAATAGCATGAAGTTCGTGCCTTGCGAGACATATACGCCTTCTGCAGCCAACTCGAACCCTACGGGTAAGTGCAGGCTGTCCGCGAACGTGATTTGCTTATCTGCCTTTCCATCGTTGTCTGTATCTTCCAGGATGATGATCTTATCATTCGGCTTTCCATCACCTGGGCGATAGTGTGGATAGCTCGGCATCGTCGCCACCCATAACCGTCCCTTGTTATCAAATGACATCTGAACGGGATTTGCGAGATCTTCAAACTCCTGCTCAGAAGCGAACAACTCAATCTTATAACCGGGCGCCATTTTAATGCTCTTAAGCGCATCCTCGCCATAGAGATAGCGAAGGCTTCCATTCTGCTCAGGATTAAAATTGGTCTCTACGGGAGGTAATACAGTTGTCTTCGCATCAGCCGATTTAATGTCCATCGTTTCGCCTTTGGCAGCGAGCCATATCGCGGTATCCCGAATCGCAGTCATCTCGCGTATCTTCTTCAGTTCCGCAGGATAGTTATCCGGACCGAACGGTTCGTACCGACGACCATAAACATGAACACCATTAGGAATCTTGTAGTCATTGTGCCACATCCAATTCTTTTCCTTCACTGCCTGATGGATCTTGTTCCGCAGATCGCCGGCTCGTTCCGACGATGGGCCAAACACTTCATCCGCGAGCAACCTGGAAAATCTCTTATAGCCTTCCTCTGTCAACTGTGATCCGTCTATTGTCAGCGGATCAGAAGCCTCCCGATACCATTTGCCCGTCGCGTCGAAGACATTCGCAAAACGTATATTGTGTCTTGCTGCCACTTCCTTCATCGCGTTGGTGTACAACTTGAGATTCGCGTTTTCTGTTTTGCCGTTGGGCAGATCATAACGATCAGACAGATCTTCGAAGGCGATGGGTGAGATTAGAGCTAGTTGTGGAGGCGTCTTTCCATTGTAGCGCTGTTCCAGCGTGTGCCTGATGAACGCGTCCAGTTCTGCCTTATAGTTATCAACACCCGCGGCACCCTGGAACGATTCGTTGTAGCCAAAGAACGCAAGTATGATATCCGCCTCCAGTCGCGTAAGCCACTGATCGGGTGTCTCAAAGTGCCCTTTGCTTCCGGAAGGATGCGCGAGTTCAGTCTGAAACGCCTCCGCTCCGGGGAATGCCCAGGGCGACTCTCTTCCCGGGTGGGGTCTGAATCCCGGCGTATCTCCGCCATCACAAAGATTCCGGACGAAAAGGGCGCTGTCAGGATAGCGCACGTGCAGTTCCGTCTCAAAATGCCCGAAGTTCATCATACGTGAACCCAGGTTATTTCCGATCAGCAGAATATGTGAATTCTTTCTTGGAGTTAAATAGTCCCCAGTCGGTTGTTCGCATTGCACGAGAAGAAAGGCAACGACGATTATTCCAAACACCTTGGTCCATCCAAACACGCTACGTAGATTCATTTTGTTCTTCATATCTAGAATTGAGGCAAAAAAGTAAGGTAGTCCGGATGGTAAACCATCCTGAACCGTGCTGAAGTTTGCAGAAGTTTGTCAAATAATGAACAAATCGTCAACATAGTATCGTGTTTTGGTAAAAAAAGAGTAAGAACGGCGTTGATCAGTGCCTCTGGAATAGCGAAACGCGCTAATTCACCAGGATTTCGTCGACAAGCAGGAGCGCTGGCCTGCCCGCGTTTCTATGCCAGGCAGGGAATTTCATCACCGGCGCAGCTAAGATCTTGACATACGTCACATCGCTCGAGTCAGTCGGACAGTCAAAGAGTTGAATGTAAGGCTTCTGGTAGTCGGACGGAAGTTCTATCCGTTTCCGACCAATCAATCGCATGTCGTCTGGCGAGTCGCCTCCCCACACTTCAATAGCTTCGGGCGGGAAGATCCCGGTTTCGGTTTCAACAAGGCAATTGAGACTCACCTGTCCGATCGTTCTGGGTACATCATATCTCAACAGCAACGCCAACGGATTGTTTCTGACACCACCCCAGTTGTTGGCCCATGCAGGACTATTCGCGTTGAACGTTCCAAGTTCATGATCGAAGAAAGTCGGTGCACCTTTTTGGACATGCACGCGATTCAAGCGCGAGAGCAGAATAGCAGTATCAGGTTCGTGAGCACTCCGATAGACATTCAGCATCGCCACCTCGCTGCTGATCCAATCTTTCTTAAATGCCTTCGCTTTCACTGAGGTTGTCCTGGCCAGCACAAGCCGTCCATTGTAGAGTGGTGAGGAGACACTATCCGGTTCAGTGCCGTCAGTCGTATAGCGGATTTCAGTTCCGCGAACCGGATGAATCAGTTCTAAAATGATAGAATCGTCGAATACTCGCGTTTTGTTCGCCATTCGCGGCGAATTCAGTCTGATCATTTCGATCTCTCCCTCCCTCGCACCAAGTATTCGCACGTGGGGAAAGTCTCGCTGGAGGGTTGCAATTTCCGCGTCGGTCAACAAGGTCTCCCACAGTGCAAGACTCTTGAGGGCGGGGAGCGAAGTGAGCAAGTGATTCACTTCGGTGTAGCTTACACTGGTTCCGGCAATAGATAAATATTCGAGGTACCGGAGTGCTCCCAGTCGTGCCAGTCCGGAACCTGTGACAGAGGTAAAATTGAGATTCAGTCGCCTGACATTCCTGAGACGCGCGATGTATGGAATGTCTTCATCCGCGACGGGCATGTTGCTGAGATCAAGCGTGACAACCTGTTCCCTGATCGCACCGAGTTCTTCTATCGTCGAGCTCGAATAGAGCGAGTGGTTGTAGACGTTTACGGCGACCGCCGGAGAGTTCCGCGAGACCGGTCGTATAACCCGGTAGTTGGAATTCAATCGTGCCAGCGTCTCCGACGGCGCTGGAGGAAAATCGAAATGTCGTTGACTAGGCGAACGTTTCTCAAGCATCTGAATCGCCAGTAGCCTGAAAGAGTCTGATTCCGGAAGGGTCGCCACACGACGTTGAAAGGGTGCTCCTGATTTCACCCACTGATAAAGAATATTCTTCTCCTCGTCCGTGAGCTGCGGCTTTTCCGATGGTGGCATGTGCTTTTTCTCATCCAACGGAAGGGCAATACGCTGAAGAATAAGACTTTCCTCCGGGTTGCCCGACAAGAACAGTGGACCGGTCTTCCCTCCCCGTGCCATTGTCACGGAATCTGTCAGTAGCAGATTCCCCTTGTTCTTGAGTGGGTTATGACAGGAACGGCAGCGTGATTCCAGGATAGGTTTCACAATATCGTCAAAGGCAAGCGTGTCAACGCTCACGCCGGCAGCGCTGGAAAAAGACGTGGCAATGGGCTGCCAAACATAGTTCTCGCCATGCGTGAGTGATCCTCCGAGATGTCCCACTACCAGGACGCATCCGACCAGTAGAACGGCCGCCGCACGCGCGTGAATAACACCAAACCAGTTTCTATCCCGTACCGCGAAAAGCAACACAGCCGAATAGAACACAACCACTCCCGCCCACTTATGCGCTACCACAGCCTGTGTATCGTATCCCTCTTCGCGGGCGAGGAAGATCCCCATCACCACGGTCACCCCTGACAGGAGTGCACCGACAAACAACAACTGCTTGGTGAAGACAGAATAGAATCGTGTGGACTCGTCCGTGATATAGAAACGTA
>JBIQJZ010000299.1:0-3620 GCA_044507115.1 Flammeovirgaceae bacterium
TGGTGAGTGGTGAGTGGTGAGTGGTGAGTGGGGGGGCTGCTGGTCTTAGTAGGGACTGGGGTGTGGGTTGGTGGAGAAGTCGCCGGTGAGGAATCGCTTGCCATAGGTCTTTACAATCTCCGACTGGTATTGCAGATACAAGCGTACCCGTTGTTCGCGTGTATGTCCACTTGCGGATGGGGGGTGGGGTAACGTTTCTTCCGGATAAAATTTTTCAAGATAGGGGCCGAGAAACCTCCATTTTTTCTCTTCCGGAGATCGAAACAGGAATTCGGCGTAGTCGTACTCCGTAGAAATGGAGATGACACAACGCGGTGACTGGAGCAAAACTTGCAAGTGGGATTGCGACACGACCTTGAATTCGTACTCCTCCATGAGGAAGTTGTAGACGTCCTTTACATCATTCGGAAAGCCTGTATACCCGTGCATAGCTGTCATTTAACGTATTCAAACTTTATTGCATCAAAACGATAACCCAGTTTTTCCAGCAGGTCTACCTCCTGCCCAAAGGGGGACCTTATCCCGCCGACGATCCCATCTACCCACAGGTTCACGTTGGCTCTCGGATCTGAAACTACCCGGATAATATCGCCTCGACTCAGCGCTTCCCGAAGCCACTGTTCGTTCAGTGGCCAGCTGTAAACCGCAGCATTCAGCATGTTGATTCCTCCGACGTTCTCCCCGTAATGATACAACTTGTTCGCCTTGATAAAACTCAGCCCTTCGCCATCGGCCCTGTCAAGAAATTTTCCGACCACGGTGGTGGTCTTTCCCGCGGGGCACACGATGTCGCCGCTGAAACCTGGATAGGGAATGACAAGCGTCTCATTGACAATCTTTCCAACGATCCTTCCTTGCTTGCTAAGAATGTGGATTTCATTGTTCCCAACGACGGTAAACGAAAGTCCTTTTTCAAGTGCTTTTTGAGCCAGACGCCGCGCACCCTGGCTGATTCGCATGAGGCTTATTGTCTTGCCTCCGAATCGGACAACAATGTTGGTGATACATGCCTTGGTCAGTTCCTCGGCGACCATGAAGTCGAGGATAGCCAGGGCCTGCTCCCAACCGCTGAGGGTATGCCCATCGCGCCAGTGCCGGCCGGTGATCCAGCCTTGTACGGCCGGGACCAGCGTTGGCGTTGTCACCACATCGGCGACGAAGTTTAGCGCACTAACCTGCCAGCCTTTGCGTTGTGCGAGATCGTCGTTCTGCTTCCGCCACCAGTGATACAATTCATCCCAGAGGTTCTCTGCTCTCACGTTGAATGCTTCCCACAGATCCACGCGATACTCCGAGATCAGCATCAGGATGAGATCGTCTGCGCTCATGCTTGCCGGTAAGGTTACCTCCAGGGTGTAGCGTATCTCTGGCAGGAGTGCCAGGTCTGCGGTGATGATGCAGTTGTCATCACCGCACGCCGACTTGACGTTCTGATAAGCTCCGGTAGCGGTCAAGTGTTCAGCCAGTATTTTCGCCGCTTTTCGAAATGGAGGTTGTTGATTCCACCATGCCAACGCCGCGTCGGCGCCGGACTCATAGAAACTTTCTCCTCCTTCAAACAGACCCCATACCCCACGTGGCTGGTGGATGTAATCCCATTGATATTTGTATAGCTCCGTTCCTTCGCTATAGTCCATCAGGTTGTTGGTGCCGCCGGGAGGAAGTGGGTGTTCGTGGAAGGTATGGCTCAGGTTAAAGGCACCATGGCCGAGTTCATGGGCGATGGTCTTGAGAAATCTATCGGCGCGACCGCCGTGCGGAGAGGTGAACACAAAGCCTGCCTGACGGTTGCGCGGCATGTAACCAAGTGCCGAATCGTCTGACGGCTTTTCTACGATGAACAAGTACCAGGTGTTATCATCCAGCGAGCCGAAAGCATCAAGTACTTTCTTCATGTCGGCGGTGTAGCTCGACAACCCTCCGGGCGGATGATTGTCGAACGTCTCGTCGAGTGCGACGGCAAGCGGCGACATCACTGTTACATCCCAGCCTACAACGGCCTGGCTATAGACGCCGTCCAGGTATCGCTCGATTTCCGTTCCGCCCACACCTTCGGGAAGTCGGGCTGTGTTAACTGGAACGATGACGAGTTTGTAGTGGGCTGGATTGTACGTGATGATGTTGACTTTGCCGACAACCGTTGGTGGGATGCTATCGTGTGGGCTGTGTAACGCGAGGAGTTCTTCCTCGAAATCCGGAGTTGTTCCCCGGATGCTCGCAGTGATACTCTTTCCGTTGGCGACGACGGGGTGGCCGACGCCGCCTGCCTCGAAGGTGACGTGGGTCGGGGTGATGTTCTCCGATTGAACCACGGCTGTGATCTTGTCCGGCTCAGACGACGAGAGCGCTTTCCACGGGACAAATGAACCATTACCGAGTCTCTGATAATAACGAGCGAGTGCGTCGTATTGCTTCCTGTCAAATCCCAGGCGCGAACCCTCGCTTGTGAATTCCACCGCATCTTCATATCGACGCGCCCCGCGATTTGCGACGGCAACGGCTTCTGCCGCGGTTGTCTTCGCGATGTTGCCCTCCGCGTCGACGATGTAGCCGTTGCCCACTTCGTCCACGATGGCAACACTCTTGCCGAGGGGAATAATTTGCTGGTGACCCTCGGTGGTCGTGATAATGGCGTTACCGTTTTGATCTGTGGTCACGGCTGCGATGGCCGCGTCGTTGATCGACACCAGTGTGTCGACACTCACAATGGTGATGTCGATCGCGCCAGTTTGTGGTACGCTCCCAGGCGCTAGTGGAGTCTGATGTTCAAGCAAGTATCCGCCGCCCGCTTCCCAGACGCTGCGGATGGCGCCCGCGGTTAACCGGAATTGGGCATTCACGGTAATCTTTTCAAACGTGACGCGCACCTTCGCATGGTTGAGCCAGGGCACGATGGCAAGTCCGGAGCCGTAATAGCGGCTCCCGTCGCGCAGAACGTCCCTGACCAGGACGTCGTACCCGCCTGCACGAATGGTATCATTGACAGCAAGTGGAAACAGGGGAGTACTGTCGTCGGGCGCGGGCGGGCGAACGGGGTCGTCTCGGCAGGAAAACTGATCACGTGGCTCGTGCAACGTTTTGAAGACGCGGCTTTCCGAATATTCACTCTGCTGAACCGCGTTCTCGGAGCGTATCCGCATTTCGTATTCCGTATTGGCCTGGAGGTCGTACAGTGTCTTCTCTGTAAAGCGTGTCCAGGTCTCGTACCAGATGTGCCCCTCTACGCGTCGTCGCAGGCGGTATTGCAGACGATACCGCACTTCACCTTCGGGTGCAACGGGGTCCCAGTTGATGGCGAGTGTGGTTGGCTTAGCCCACCGCATGCGAAGGTTGTTCGGAATCGGAAGGGCTTGCCCATACCGGAAGACGAATACTTCACTGCGTCCCTGGTTCTTAAAAAGCTCGTTCCCTTCCTGATTACTTGCCTGCACTTGCCAGGCGTACTTTCTCCCGGGCAACAGGTGTGGTTGCGCGGCCCCGTAGTTCAGATGATGCGCGTCGGTGGTGGCTTCATATAGCAATTGCTGTGATAAGAATGCTTCATTGGGATTGCGGTCTTCCGGCCAGAGTTCGATCAGGCGGAAAGTATACATGGTCTGAAACCCGGTGCTCAGGGATAT
>JBIQJZ010000026.1:0-24940 GCA_044507115.1 Flammeovirgaceae bacterium
CGTCTTTTTTTTCGATATTTGTGCCGAGTGTACATCAGCCGTGACATCGGAGCAGTTTAACATTTGGTCAAAAAGCAAAGAAGCGGAGAACAGAAAGTTCCTCCAGGGCTTGCGGAAGAAAGATCCGAGGAGAGTCGACGACGTGTTCCACTCGGTACACAATGAAGTGTTTGACGAGTTTGATTGCCTAACATGCGCGAACTGCTGCAAAACGACCAGCCCGATTTTTTATGAAACCGACATTGACCGACTGGCGCGTGCCCTCCGCATGAAGCCGGGGGATTTTGTTGAAACCTACCTCAGGAGGGACGAAGATGGTGACTATGTTTTGCAATCGACCCCATGCCCATTCCTCGGCCCCGACAACTATTGCGCGGTCTATGACGATCGGCCGAAAGCCTGTCGCGAATATCCTCACACCGACCGGAAGAAGGTCGTTCAAATCATGGACCTGACGCTCAAGAATACACTGGTATGTCCCGCTGTTTACGAAATGCTTGAGCGGTTGAAGGCGATCCCGTTAAAATAAAAAAGGTACCCGAAGGTACCTTGCGAAATCAGTTGCAATTCCTTATGCCGGGTTAGCCACTTGTGCTTCCAGCTTTTGAGCCAGGACGGATTTCGGCACTGCGCCTACCTGCTTGTCAACGATCTGGCCGCCCTTGAAAACCAGCAATGTTGGGATGCTGCGTATACCGTAGCGGGCAGTGACATCGGGATTTTCATCGACGTTGAGTTTCGCGACAATCGCTTTCCCTTCATAATCGCCGGCCAGTTCTTCGACTACAGGGCCGATCATTTTACAGGGTCCGCACCACTCGGCCCAGAAGTCTACTAATACAGGTTTATCCGAGTTGATTGCGGCGTCAAAGGTCGCGTCGCTGAGTACGATTGTTTTGCCCATTTTTAATGAAGTTTAATTCTCGTTTAGTTAGGAACACACAGCCCCGTCCAATAGTTCAGCCTCAAATTTAAACTTTCCGGCAATAGTACGAAACTCCGCGGATGACCTGTTTTGCGCTAAGTTCTGACTTCGACATCAGCCACTTTCTTCATTTTCAGCACCATATCATTGACGGGGTTGACACGGAATTTTCGCGACATCAATTCCAGGCTGATGTTCTCCTGGTCGTCGCGGATCTTGAGGAACAGTGGAGTATTACCACTGAATTGTTCGCAGAGGTCTTCGATCTTACCGATAAGGTCCGGAGTGACCTCGCGGGCATTCACTCTCAGTTGAATCCCTTTGCTTCGTTTTACGCCGATCTCATTCAGCAGATCCATGTTTCGGATCTTCATCTCCAGATTTTGTTGTCCCCAGTTATTTTTTACGACCATTCCCTCGATGAAGAGGAACCACCCGATATTCAGGAAGTTTCTGAATTTCAGATAGTCTTCCCCGAATAGCATGAAGGAGGTGTTTCCGCTATAGTCTTCGAGATAAAACTTTCCGAATGGTTTCCCTGTCTTCGTGGTCCGATGCTCCACACCGGTTACGATGCCCCCGAGTTTGATTTCCCGCCCTGCCAGTGCCTCGATCTCATTTAGTTGGTTGCATGCTGTATTACAGAACGTTTCCATTTCGAAGCGGAAGTTGTCCAGCGGGTGTCCTGAGATGTAGATGCCCACGACCTCTTTCTCGAGATTCAGTTTTTCGATCTCGCTGAAAGGCTCGACTGGTTCGATCCTCGGTTTGGGCATGTCGGTTCCGGAGCTGCCTCCGAAGAGACTTGCCTGTGCGCTTTGTTCCTCCAGTTGCACTTTCACTGCGTACTTGATAGCTTTCTCAATCAGGCTGATATCGCCATCTTTCGCATAGACGTATTGTCTGCGATGAAGGTCTGGAAAGCAGTCGAACGCACCCGACAGGGCCAGGCACTCGTAGGTCTTTTTGTTGACGGATCGCTGGCTCAGACGTTTCGAAAAGTCGAAGATGTCCGTGTAGTTGCCTGCACTTTCCCGCTCCTGAATAATCGCTTCGACCGCTGCATCGCCAGCGCCTTTGATAGCGCCGAGTCCGAACCTGATTTCTCCTTCCTTATTGACTTCAAAAAACTTGCCCGACTCGTTTACGTGAGGTCCCAGTACACGGATACCCAGGTTTCGACATTCTTCGATAAAGAAGGTAACGTTCTCGAGATTGTTCTGCGAATGCGTTAGTACGGCGGCCATGTATTCGGCAGGGTAGTTTGCCTTCAAGTACGCGGTATGGTACGCGATCAAGGAATAGCATGTCGAGTGCGACTTGTTGAAAGCATACTGCGCGAACGCCTCCCAATCGGTCCAGACCTTCTCGCACACCGGTTGCGGGTGGCCGTTCTTCTGACATCCCTCGATGAATTTGTCTTTCATCTTATCGAGGACTGCCTTTTGCTTCTTGCCCATTGCTTTTCGCAGGACGTCGGCGTCACCCTTGCTGAAACCGGCAAGTTTCTGGGAGAGGAGCATGACCTGCTCCTGGTACACCGTAATGCCATACGTCTCGCCCAAAAACTCTTCCATCTCGGGGAGGTCGTATCGAATGGGCTCTCGCCCGTGTTTACGGTTAATAAACGCCGGGATGTATTCCATTGGGCCGGGCCGATACAACGCGTTCATCGCGATGAGATCTTCAAACTTGTCGGGTTTGAGTTGCCGGAGATATTTCTGCATACCCGCACTTTCAAACTGGAACGTGCCAGTAGTTTCCCCGCGTTGGAAAAGCTGATAAGTAGCTTCATCATCGAGTGGAATCTCTTCGATATCAATGTCAATCCCTTTGCTTTTCCGGATATTCTTGAGTGCGGTCTTAATGATCGTCAGGGTTGTTAACCCGAGAAAATCCATCTTCAGCAAGCCGGCGCTTTCGACGACACTGTTGTCGAACTGCGTTACCAGCATGTCTGAATCTCGGGCTATTGATACCGGAACAAAGTTGGTCAGATCGTCGGGCGTAATAATCACACCGCACGCGTGCGTACCGGTGTTCCGTACCGATCCCTCAAGGACGACGGCCTGCTGGAGAACTTGCGCCCGGAGGTCGTTACCCTTCTTGATGTCCGCGAGTTCTTTACTCTCGTCAAAGGCCATCGACAATGTAGTGCCGGGTCGTTCAGGAACCATCTTCGCAAGCACGTTCGCGTCGCCAAGTGATAATTCCATCACACGGGAGCAATCGCGGATCGACGATTTGGCCGCCATCGTTCCATACGTAATAATTTGAGCGACCTGGTTCTTGCCGTATTTGTCAATCACATATCTCAATACCTTGTCGCGACCTTCGTCGTCGAAGTCAATATCGATATCAGGAAGCGAAACACGGTCGGGATTGAGGAAGCGCTCAAATAGAAGATCGTATTTGATCGGATCGACATTCGTGATCCCGATACAATATGCAACGGCGGACCCTGCTGCGGAGCCACGGCCCGGACCTACGCTTACTCCGAGTTCGCGCGCCTTTGAAGTAAAGTCCTGCACGATAAGAAAGTACCCGGGATAACCGGTGTTGCGGATCGTCGCGAGCTCGAAATCGAGACGGTCGATGATCGGCTGCGTGAGTTCCTTATATCGCTTTTCCGCTCCGAGATAGGTTAGATGCCGCAGGTAGTCATCTTCGGAAGTAAAGCCTTCGGGAATATCAAATTTGGGAAGTAGAACGCCTCTTTCCAGTGTGTAAGACTCAATTTTGTCAACGATCTCACTGATCGTCTCGATGGCCTCCGGACGGTCGCGGAAGATCGAACGCATTTCCTCCTGCGACTTGAAGTAATACTGGTCATTTACCAATCCGTACCGGTGTCCGCGTCCGTATCCGATCGGGGTCGACTTAAACTCGCCTTCCTTGATGCAAAGCAATACGTCGTGGGCGTTTGCTTCCTCCCGGTCGAGATAAAAACACTCATTGGCTGCAAAATATTTGACCTGGTACTTCTCGGCGAATCGGATCAACACTTCGTTGACGTGATCTTCCTCCGGAACGCCGTGGCGATTGAGTTCCACATAAAAATCCTCGCCGAACAGTGCATGCCACCACTTGAAGGCTTCTTCCGCCTGTTTTTCACCGACGTGAAGGATGAGATGTGGGACTTCACTACTCAGACTACCGGTCGTGGCAATCAAGTCCTGTCGATATTCACGCACTAGCTCCTTATCGACGCGGGGATAGATACCGTAAAGCCCTTCGGTGAAGGCGAGTGAGCTGAGTTTCGCCAGATTGCGATAACCGTTCTTATTCTTCGCCAGCAATACTTGTGTATAGCGCTTGTCGGGATTGTCTTTTGTAAACTTCAACTTCAGGCGTTCCTCCGCGATATAGAATTCGCATCCGACAATAGCTTTGATTCCCTGGCTTGCAGCTTCCTTGACGAACTTGAATGCGCCGTACATGTTCCCGAGATCTGTGAGCGCTACAGCGGGCATGTTGAGCGATTTCGCCTTGGCAACCATACTGCGGATATCCGGTGTTGCCTGTAGGACCGAGAACTGCGAGTGGGCGTGAAGGTGAACGAAAGGTTTCCCCGAGTCGGCGTCGTCGGTGCCGGTAAGCGAATACGCTGCTTCTTTTTTCTTTTCGCGCTTGGTGAAGTTGGCAGCCTCAAGATCGGGTTCTTCGTAGAGGATCTCGTCCAGCGGTGTGCTGTCGAAAGGACTCGCGACCTTGTTCTTCAGAAGTCCGAAGAAGCATCGCGCAGTTGCTGCGACGTCGTAGGAGGCATCGTGCGCATCGCCGAAGTCGTTGCCGAAAAGTTTTTCATGCAACTCGACCAGCCGCGGCATCTTCAGTCGTCCGCCGATTCCGCCGGCGAGCTGGCAAAAGTCTACGGATGCTACGCCGGTATCGAGCTTGTCCAACTTCAGCAGTAGGTCGAGGTCGAGCTGCTGTCGGATAAACTCCGCTCCGAGAATGCTGATGTCGAATTCGATGTTGTGCCCAACGAGCAGTTGTGTGCGGTTGAGATCGTGGATGAACAGTTCCAGAACATTCTTCAGCGGTAGTCCTTCTTCCTGTGCGCGACGTGTGGAGATGCCGTGTATCTGCTCTGCTTTGTAGGGGATGTCAAAACCGTCAGGTTGAATGATCGCATTTTGACGAGACAGGAGCTTGCCTTTGTTATCGTGCAACTGCCATGCGAGTTGTACTACGCGAGGCCAGTTGTCGAGGTCAGTTATCGGCGCAGTCTTATTGTGCGGAATACCGGTGGTTTCCGTATCGAAGATCAGATACATGTCAGTAGTGGTTGGAACGCGTAAAGTTAAGGGCTCTCATTCGAATCACAAGTAAAACGAACGACTGAGATACAGACGCGAAAACACCGGGGAGAAATGATCGTCGAGACATAGGTTGTTAACGCTGAAGCTGATCCATTTTGGGAAAAAATCCCAAAAACAAGACAAAATTCAGGCAAACTAGCGGGTCAATATTTTGTAACATATTGACTTACAATATTTTAAATAAAAAGGCTTGATTATTGGCTATAGTCAATTGTAAACCAAAACACACTAGCCATGAAGCCCCTGTTTCAAAAGTTAAAGAGATTCTTTCAAAAAGAGTGGTTCTTGTTTGTCATGCTGTTCGCGATCGGTTTGCTCGTCGTGTTGTTTGAGTGCTTGTGATCCACGCGCTTGCCATCAAGCTTCAGTCGCCGTCAATTCTTATTTGGAACACGTTTAAATATAGAATTGTTCGTTGTTTAGTACAGCGTTGAGGAGTATTTTTGGCGCACCTCAACTTCTGTTACAGCAAACTATGAATTGGTTATCGAATTTTTTCTCCAGCTCAATCGGGAGAAAAGTTGTCATGGCGCTCACCGGTATTTTTATCATTCTGTTTCTCGTTGTTCATCTTATCGGGAATCTTCAGTTGCTATACGCTGATGAGGGCCAGGCGTTTAATATATACGCCGCGTTTATGACGAGCAATCCATTGATCAAGGTCATTTCCATTGTCAACTATATCATAATTCTCATGCACGTTGTGTGGGCGATTTGGCTCACTGTCCAGAATCGCCGCGCGCGGGGAGAAGTGGGTTATGCCGTTGTTCGCAATTCGTCTCATTGGACGTCGCGGAATATGGGCATACTCGGAACGCTGATTTTTATCTTCCTGGTGATTCACCTTCGCGGCTTTTGGTATCAGATGCACTGGGGTGATATCCCGGTTGCTACATACGACGGCGTTGAGTACAAAGATCTGTATCGCGTTGTCGATACAGCGTACGCCAGCCTGTGGTATGTGCTGTTATACGTAGCCAGCATGGCGGTGTTAGCCTTCCACTTGTTCCACGGCTTCGCCAGTGCATTTCAGACGCTGGGACTTAATCACGTCAAATACAATCCGGTCATCAGAACAGTGGGTATAGCGTTCGCGATCATCGTGCCAGCGCTGTTCGCCCTCATTCCGATTTATATGTACCTGGACTAACGAGCGAATATCAGCAAGCCCTGTAGTGAAACACCTCGGTGCTTAAGACAAATACCAGACATGAAACTAGAATCAAAAATCCCGGACGGACCGATAGCGGAAAAGTGGTCTAAACATAAGTTCAATCTCAAGCTGGTGAACCCGGCGAACAAGCGGAAATACGAAATCATTGTAGTGGGTACGGGTCTCGCGGGAGCTTCGGCTGCGGCATCACTCGCTGAGTTGGGGTATAACGTCAAGGCATTCTGCTTTCAGGACAGCCCGCGGCGTGCGCACAGTATTGCCGCACAGGGTGGTATCAACGCTGCCAAGAATTACCGGAACGATGGCGATAGCATCTATCGCCTGTTTTATGACACCGTGAAAGGCGGCGACTACCGCGCTCGTGAAGGCAACGTGTATCGCCTCGCTGAAGTGAGCGTAAATATCATTGATCAATGTGTTGCACAGGGTGTTCCCTTTGCACGTGAATACGGCGGCCTGCTCGATAACCGCTCGTTCGGTGGAGCTCAGGTTTCCAGAACGTTTTATGCTCGCGGGCAAACCGGGCAACAACTTCTCCTTGGCGCGTATAGCGCGTTGAACCGCCAGATTGCAGCAGGCAAGGTCAAGATGTACAACAGGACTGAGATGCTCGATCTTGTGGTCGCCGACGGGAAAGCGCGCGGTATTATCACCCGCGATCTCGTTACCGGAAAGATCGAAGCGCACAGCGGACATGCGGTTTTGTTGTGTACCGGCGGCTATGGAAACGTCTTTTTTCTTTCAACCAACGCGAAAGGTTCTAACGCCACCGCTGCATGGCGCGCGCACAAGAAAGGTGCTTTGTTCGGCAACCCTTGCTTCACGCAAATCCACCCGACTTGTATTCCGGTATCGGGTGACCATCAATCGAAGCTTACCCTCATGTCGGAGTCGCTGCGAAATGACGGTCGGGTGTGGGTACCCAAGACTCCTCGTCCGGGACTGAAAGCGAAGGAGGCATCTACCATCGCAGAATCGGAAAGGGACTATTTCCTCGAACGGAAGTATCCATCTTTCGGAAACCTCGTACCGCGCGACGTCGCTTCGCGCAATGCGAAGTATGCTTGCGATGAGGGGAAAGGCGTAGGTTCCGGCCTCGCAGTGTTCCTGGATTTTGCCGATGCCATCAAGCGCGATGGCCGCAAGGTCATTGAAGCGAAATACGGCAACCTATTCGACATGTATAAGCAGATCACCGGCGATGACCCGTACGAGGTGCCGATGATGATCTATCCGGCCGTTCACTACACCATGGGAGGACTGTGGGTGGACTACAACCTCCAGACTACAGTTCCGGGACTTTACGCGCTTGGAGAGGCAAACTTTTCCGATCACGGCGCGAACCGTCTCGGTGCGAGTGCCTTGATGCAAGGGCTCGCGGATGGTTACTTCGTCATTCCCTACACGGTCGGCGACTACCTGGCCAACATCGGCTGGAATGACAAGGTCGGCACGGATCACCCTGCGTTCCGCGAGGCGCTTGAATCGGTAAACAACCGCGTTCAAACACTCCTTTCTATCAAAGGCAAGAAGACCGTGGATCAGCTTCATCGCGAACTCGGATTGACCATGTGGGACTACTGCGGGATGTCGCGGACTCAGGAAGGCCTGACGAAGGCAAAAGTCCGCATTCAGGAGTTGCGCAATGAGTTTTGGACAAACGTGAATGTACTCGGTG
The DNA here is from genome assembly GCA_044507115.1 of Flammeovirgaceae bacterium. GTDB lineage: Bacteria > Bacteroidota > Bacteroidia > Cytophagales > Cyclobacteriaceae > Chryseosolibacter. The sequence continues at coordinate 8,103 of JBIQJZ010000026.1, forward strand.
GTGCTGGCGAGCTTAACCAGGAGTTGGAGAAGGCCGGACGTGTCGCCGACTTTATGGAACTAGCTGAGCTCATGGTAGACGACGCGCTCCATCGCTCGGAATCATGCGGTGGACACTTCCGCGAGGAATCGCAGACACCGGACGGAGAAGCTCTCCGCAAAGACGATGAATTCGCCTATGTGGCGGCGTGGGAGTACAAAGGCGATAACCAGCCGGAAACTCTCCACAAGGAAGAGTTGCAGTTCGAGAATGTAAAACTGACACAGCGCAGTTACAAGTAATTTGGAGTTACTATTATAACTTTCAGAAGATGAAAATCACACTCAAGGTCTGGAGACAAAAAGATCAACAATCAAAAGGAGAATTCAAGACCTATCAGTTGGACGGAGTTTCCCCGGATATGTCCTTCCTGGAAATGTTTGATGTCTTGAACCATGACCTCATATTGAAGAACGAAGAGCCTGTTGCATTTGACCACGATTGTCGCGAAGGTATCTGCGGGGCTTGCAGCATGTATATCAACGGACGTCCCCATGGACCGCAGCAAACCACCACTTGCCAGCTTCATATGCGCAGTTTCAGCGATGGACAGACAATCGTTGTCGAGCCGTGGCGCGCCAAGGCATTCCCGGTTATCCGGGATCTCGTAGTTGACCGCACTTCGTTTGAGCGCATCCAACAGGCGGGCGGTTATATATCCGTTAACACTGGCGGTGTTCCGGACGCCAACGAAATCCCGGTTCCAAAAGTTGATGCCGACAAAGCGTTTGACGCCGCTGCCTGTATCGGTTGTGGCGCGTGCGTCGCGGCCTGCAAGAACTCATCCGCTATGCTGTTCGTCAGTGCAAAGGTCTCCCAACTTGCCTTGTTACCGCAAGGTAGGCCCGAGCGAAAAACACGCGTCGAGCGAATGGTAACTCAAATGGATGCGGAAGGATTCGGTTCCTGTACGAATACGCTTGCTTGTGAAGCGGAGTGTCCGAAGGGCATTAGCGTCTCAAACATCGCGCGCATGAACCGGGAATACTACTCCGCGAGGGTCAAGTCCGAGAACGTCAGGGATGTTTAGGGAGTGTTTCCCACTTACTTTTTCACACGCAGACTGTCCTTCAGACAGTAGAAAATAGCGTGACAATCCCATTAGGGCTTCGTTTGTGGGTATCTTTCAACGACGGCATCAACTGTCAAATAATTGGTGTACCTTTGCCCCTTATCTCAAAAAAAGTACATGCAATCATTTGAATCGCTGGGGCTCTCCAGTGAAATTGTTGAAGCGGTAAAGCGACTGGGCTTTGAAAGCCCCACGCCGGTTCAATCCAAAGCAATCCCCGTATTGTTAGAAGGCGACCAGGATGTCGTCAGCTTGGCACAGACCGGCACCGGGAAGACCGCAGCATTCGGTTTGCCACTAATTCAACTTGTCGACGAAGACGATTTCAGCACGCAAGCTCTTGTCCTCGCGCCGACCCGTGAACTGTGTCTCCAGATCACCAATGACTTCGAGAACTTTTCGCGATCCGTTAAGCGTCTCAATATCGTCTCCGTATACGGCGGTGCCAGTATTACCGATCAAATCCGGAAAGTGAAGAAAGGTGCGCACATCATCGTGGCTACTCCGGGAAGACTGATGGACTTGCTCGACCGGCGGGTTGTCAATCTGACGAATATCCAGTACCTGGTTCTGGATGAGGCGGACGAGATGTTGAATATGGGATTCAAGGAAGATATTGACCATATCCTTTCGCACACCGGAGAAGAAAAGCGTGTTTGGCTATTCTCGGCGACAATGCCGGCGGAAGTTCGCCGCATCGCGAGTACCTATATGGTTGATCCCACGGAACTGACTGTGGGGGAGAAGAACCAGGGCAATCAGAATATCCTGCACCAGTATATGGTGATCGAGGAGCGCAATCGCTACGACGCGCTTAAGCGCATCGTTGATTACAACCTCGATATGTTTGGAGTAGTGTTCTGCCGGACAAAAGCAGATACCCAGAAGGTTGCCGAGCGACTCATAAAGGACGGATACAATGCTGACTCCCTGCATGGTGATCTCACGCAGCAGCAGCGCGATCGCGTTATGCGTAATTTCAAGAGCAAGACGCTTCAGCTGTTGATCGCTACCGACGTAGCGGCACGAGGAATCGATGTCAACAACATCACGCACGTCATCCACATGAACATGCCTGATGAGATAGAGTTCTACACGCACCGCAGCGGACGCACGGCACGCGCGGGAAAGACGGGAGTTTCAATAGCTCTGATCACGCGGAAGGAACTCCACAAGATCCGGCAGATCGAAAAAATGATCAAGTCGACATTTACGCGGGCGCTGGTACCGACCGGGCAGGAAGTATGTGAGAAACGGGTCTTGAATATTGTTCATCGCCTGCGAGAAGTGCAGCTCGCCGAAAACGAGATCGCAAGTTTCTTGCCGGCGGTCTATGACGAACTCGAGTCGTTGAGCAAGGAGGAAATAATCAAGCGTTTCACAGCCCTGGAGTTTAATCATTTTCTCGACTACTATCGGGGTGCTCCTGATCTCAATCAATCCGACAAAGGTGAACGCGAAACCCGCCAGTCCGACTTTGCCGGAGGTGATCGCTTGTTCATAAACCTGGGCAAGATGGACGGTCTCGATGTCGGTAAGCTGCTGGCGATGATCTGTGATCGAAGCGATATCTCGCGCAAGAAGATCGGACGTATCGATCTAAAAGGTGCTTACTCATTTTTTGAGGTGGATAGTAACTTTGCCGGAGTTGTGCGCGATCGTCTGCACGGTTTTGAATTCAAAGGCCGGGTTGTGCGAATTGAAGTGACCGAGCGTGGCGACGGACGCTCGCGCAAGTCACAGGCCAGTTCCCGAAATACCAAGCGAACCTGGAAGAAAGCGGGTAATCGAGTCCGCTGATCCCGGAAGGCACTCAAGTTATTTCTCTGAGTAGGCAAACCAAAGGGCGGCCAAGTCCGTTGGAATTCTTATCGGGAATGAGTTTTGTTTTATATCTTGAGGCCTTGAGATACGTTGAATTTCTATTAGCATTGGACCTGTTGGCGCGATATTATCCCAGATATCACAGCCATGAGTTATTGTTGCTGGCCGATGACATCCTAAAGTGGATCAACAACGAACTGCCAGAAGATAGCAGCGCCCTCGTACATCTCAAGAAATATTTCAGCACTCCGACGGAAGCTCTCAAAGCGTTATGGCGCGAGATACAGCTGCTGTCAGGCCCGCTTCTGCATCTGAATTAATAAGAAACAATTAGGGTGTTCTAGCTGGCGTTCTGCTTCAGCCCGTTTACCAGCATGTCCGAGAGTTGTTTTCCGACCTCGATAGGATCGATCATCCCAGCCGGATCGTACCACATAGGCATCCAGTTGAGCGACGAAAAGAGGGTCATAACCGCAAGTTTCTTATCGATGGTGTTCTTGAACTCACCCGACCGACTACCTTGCTCAATGATGCTCTTGAAGCGATTGATGTAATTAATCCGGAGCAAGAGGAAGTCGCGCAGATAGGGCTGACTCAGGTGGCGGTGTTCGTTCATGAAGACCGCTGATGCAGTCAGGTCTTTCGCCATGACCTGGATATGGCCGATAATTCCCTGACGCAATTTCTCGCTCGCGGGGAGGTTTTGCTTCTCAACCTCCTCGAGTGATCGCCTGAATTCGGCTGCCATATCAAAGCAAAGACTTCGAAGAATTTCTTCCTTCGACTTTATGTGGGAGTACAAACTTGCCGCTTCGATCCCGAGGAGTTGTGCCAGGTCGCGCATCGAGGCTGCCGCGTAGCCCTTTTGCTTGAACAGTTCGGCTGCCTTCCGGATCACCTGTTCTTTCCTCGATAAGTTTGCGATGCCTTCCATAATAGCTATAAATATAGAAAATCTTTACCGCAACTGCACTGCCTGTAATGCGGTTGCGGTCAGAAGTCTGGCTAACAGTGCGACTCGGATGGTTCGTAGAGCCACCCGAATCGCCAATAAAAAAATTAAAAGAGGGTGAATCCGACAAGGTTTCGGCGGAATAAATCAGAAGGTCAGGCCAAAGCTGATGGCATTGAGTTCAGGGCCTTTTCCTTCGGCAAAGAGCTCATTCATGTCGTAGTTGATGAAGAGATCAGTCGAGCGCACACCGATCTGCACGCGGAAGCCATACCGGAGATTGTTAAGGTAGAAGTCCTCGCGATTTTTTTCCTTCTCGCGTTTGCCGTTTTCTTCGTATACCAGTTTGGTCTTGCTTGCGATACGATATCCAACGTACGGCCCCGCGCCAAACCTGAAACCTTCGCGGTCACCGCTCCAGACGCGTGGCTTGCGTCTGTGCTGGCCGAAATCGAGGACGGGGATCAGGGAGGCGTTGACGAAGGTCGCGCTGAGCTTGCTCTTAATGAAGTCGACTCCGCGGTCATCTGGGGTAAACTGTACGCCCTGCTCGTCCTCCACGACCAGGATATTGTCTTCCTGGAATTTGAAGTTGTACCAGCTGGCACCCAGGCCCCATTCCACGAACACATTTCGGCCGAGCCTGGTCCGCTGGACGGAATTGATGGCGACATACCACGAACCCCAGGGTCGCACGGAATAGGGCTCATTTCCGGTTGGAAATTGATCTCCAGCGAGGTAATTGTTCGTTCCAATGTCGATGTTATAGGAATGCAACGTTTTCCCGATGCTTCTCCGTAGTCGCTCTCGATCGCTCTCGTGCGTTGGGGATTCATGCAGTTGCAACTCCTTGTCGGAAAGTTCTTCATTGGATGAAACGCCCTCCGGAAGTCGTTCTTCGGCGACTACCGGTTCACCTGCGGTGTCGACTGAATCAACATCTTCCAGTCTGTCGAAGATATCATCAAACAGCTGTTGAAAGTCATAGTTTCGGAGTATCTCGAGGTCACTGCGGTCCTGGATGGTAAAGATGATTTCGCTTGATTCGCCGACGGGTACGATTACCGTATCTGCGCGATATTCCTGGGCGTGAGCAGCTAGTGTAGTCAGCAGGAGGCCAGCAACGGTTAACAATTTGAAGCGCATAGTCTAATCGTTTTGAGTTGATCTGGCGTCGTTCCTGAAATTGATGGCCAGAATTTCATTTTTCTTCTGCCGAAGGCTGCCCAACAGATCCTGCGTGTGTTTCAGGTCGTAAGCTTTGTCCAACAGCTTTGTTAACCCAGATGGATTTTCGGCGTCAGCAGTTGCGTGGCCCTCAAGATTTTTTGCGAGGTACTTTCTGTTGACCTCTTCACGACTAAAGATGATCGTCATTTTACCCTGTTGTGTGGCTGTAGGGGCTACCGCCACAGAATTCTCCTCAGTGACGGTGATCTCTGTCTGCGTTGTGTGCGGATCTTCAGGCACTTCCGCGCTATGCGCAGCAAGCTGTTCGCCGCCAGCCTTTGCGACGACTCGCTTCTTGCGAGCGGTTGGTGCAACGGGTGACGTAGTTGAGGGAGGTTGAACATCTTCTCTTGCGGGTGGCTGCGGTTGTACCCTTTCCGGTGGTGCTATCGCGGGAGTCTCGGCGGGTGATGAAGACTCGTCCGATAGAAAGTCCTCACCCGGCCGGTTGAATGAAGGGTAGATGAGAAGGGTACCAGTGGCGAGCAAGAGCACCGCCGCGGCGATGCGCAGTACCAGGGTGGACTTCTTCCTGTGAAGTGATCCGGATATGCGATCCCAGGCACCCGGGGAAACCGGTTGGTGATAGTTCCGCAGTTTGTCGCGGAAGAGTTTATCGGGTTGTTGATCCATCGTTACCTGATTTTTGGGTGTCCCAGCCGGCTTCTGCAAGAACCCGCTGGAGGTAGGCTCGTGCGCGACTGAGTTGCGACTTAGATGTATTTTCGGTGATGCCGAGTTGTTCAGCTATCTCTTTGTGAGAAAACCCGTCGATTGCATACATGTTGAAGACCACGCGGTATCCGGGTGGTAGTTCGCCAATGATTTTCAAAAGGTCTTCCGCTTCCATTTGTTGGTTGAGCTGTTGATAGTCGGGCTCGCGCTCGGCTTTCTCCAGATCGGTTTCGATCATCATGGTGCGGGTCTTCCGGATGACGGTAAGCGCCTCATTCACCACTATTCTCCTGATCCATCCTTCGAAGCTTCCCTCGCCTTTGTACTGGCCAATTTTTTCGAACACTTTAGTAAAAGCCACTACAACGACGTCTTCCGCCTGCATGGGGTTCTTTAGGTAGCGAAGGGAAAGTCCGTGCATGCGCGAAGAATAGCGGTCGAACAGCGTCCGTTGGGCATGGCGGTCGCCGCGCCGGCATCCTTTGATCAGGTCCTCTTCGCGTGTGCTGTGGATGGTAAAGTCCATTTGCAGGTTCAAATGCAAGATGGCGGAAACACCCCGGAGGTTGCGCGGGTGTCAGAAAAAAAATAAGATTCTTTCCTAAATAGCTGAGAGTGGATCAGTTATGCCTGCGAACCTCGGGGTTGCCGCGGTAGTCTATGTCGCTCGCGATACCCTCATCAATTTCGAGCGTTTCTGTGACGTTGACCTTGGCGGACGACGCGCCGCCAACCTCGACAAACGCCTTGCGGGTTTCGAGGTCGTAAGCGCCCAAGCGAGAAGCAAATTCAATGTGGGCATTCATGTTGTTCGTGCGACCAGACAAGTCAGCAGTTGACCTTCCCGTCAGACGCAAGGCGAGGTCGTGGACCTGAATATTCCCTGTGATATTTACAGGTCCGCGCGACTCGATTTCGAACCGGTCGCCGCGGATATCTTCGAGTCGCACTTTACCCAGTCCAGAGGTCTCGACCCGTTCGACTGCAGGCATAATGATTGTGATTCCCATTTCTCCGATGGAGAGGCCGCGCCGCTCCCAATCATCCCAATTGATCCGTTTGTCGCGCCGATAGTCGACGATCAGGGTCCGGTCAGCAACGTGAATGGAGTATTGACTCCGCGCTCCCTCTGCACCACTCATTTCCACTGAGTATCCGTCGCCCTGCACAATGCGGACATCGAACTTGCCTGATATCTTCACTGCTTCGAAATCCCGGAGTTCGCGATTTGCAGTGGCGTCACTCTCCGTCCTGCAGTTGATACACTCCAGGCCGTCGCGCGTCATCTTCCATGTGTAACCATCCATGTAATCTTTGTCGACGTATTGGGAGATGAATCGACTGAAATTCTCCTCCATCGTGAATGGAAAGTCGTATGGAATATAGAGGATCATCTTCAGGCGCTGGCCGCGAAATATCGCGTCGTCCTTGAATTCGAGTTCATGATCGAAGATGAAAACCGAGTCCTGAAAAGCAACGTCGTATTCGACCATCTTTGCGTTTTCAATCGCTTGAGAGCGACTTGCGCCCTGGGCTTCGAAGCGTTGGTCGAGTCGGAAGGTCGGCTCATCATGGCCGCGAAGACTTAGTTGAACAGCTCGGTAATCGGTCCTGCTTTCGTTGAGTTTTAGCACAGCCGTCTTACCTGTAACCGTATATGTCTGTTGCACGCGGTGTGTCCCTTCCTCGTGGAAGGCATAAATGATTCGCGGGATTCCCACAGCGAGTAAGGCGACACTGATAAAGAATAGTGCAAACAGCGACCAGCCTGCGGTGCTCCGGAAGACCAACTTGTTGGCAATGATCGATGCACCGAGAAGTATGATGAAAACACTTGGTATGATGATCGCAGCAGCAGCAGCGAAGGCAATCCACGTCGGAAAAGCGCGCGCAAATACATCGAATGAAAGTCCGACGTCCGGCAAGTCTGTCATCCAGGATACCGGCAAGGCTCCGCCGGCGAATATTCCGAACAGAATACCCACAACTACGACAACAATGAATACGGTAGATGCTCCTGCCAGGATGATAGCCGCACCCATCAGAATGCGGATCACATCCGCCAAGGGGTGCAGTATCTTACCTAGTGCGGTGAGAAGTGCTCCCAGCAAGCGGAAGGGGAATAACAGGATTCGTGCCAGTGTACTCTCTTGCTCACCCTCCCCGATATTGAGATTTTTTTTAATGTTGGATTCAATATTGGAGAGGGTTACCGGCTCCCCCTGCATTTGCATTTTGTCAGTTATGCTGCGCGCTTCCGGAAGGCAAACCCACAAGATGACGTAGAGGAGAATTCCCAGACCCCCGGCGACGACTAACAGCACAAAGAGGAACCTGACCAGAATAAGGTCAATGTTAAAGTAGGCGGCGATCCCTCCCGACACACCACCGATGATTCGGGATTGCGGATCGCGAAACATCTTCTTGCCGAACTCAGGTTCTTCCAGTGTATAGGAGCCAGGCAAGATGATCCACATCAGAATATATACGACAAGCGTGAAGCCACCAGCGAATAAAAGTGCCACGAACAACAAGCGGAACCACAGCGGATCCATGTTGAAATAGTTTCCGAGCCCCGCGGAAACGCCGCCGAGTATTTTGCGTTTCTGGTCGCGGAACAAACGCCTCGGAGGTACATGTTGTGAGGGACCACTGTGCGGAGCCTCGCCAGCTTGTTCTTCAGCGTGTTCGTGACTCGTCTCGGTGTCGGCGGTTTCCTCCGCAGCCTTGAAGTCACTCACGCTACCCATCGTGCTGATCAGGGCATTCACATCTTCACTGGTGATGACCTGCTTTTCCTCGTTCAGCTTAGAGAGAAATATCTCGGCAATACGACTTTCAATATCGGCGAGTATCTCGCTGCTGTCTTCGAATGATGAGAAATACCGGTTGATGGAGTCGAGGTATTTCTTCAGGTTATCATAACCATCTTCTTCGATGTGAAATATGATTCCACTGATGTTGATGCTGATATTCTTTTTCATATCCAGGTGACTCTAATAGGCTTTGGCGTTGGATTTCATGGTGATCATTTGCGTGGAATGCACGAGTTCATCCCAGGTCTCAGTGAGTTTGCCGAGGAACTTGCTTCCCTTGTCCGTGAGCTTATAGTATTTGCGTGGGGGCCCAGATTTTGACTCGATCCACTTGTATTCCAGAAACCCAGCGTTTTTCAGCCGGGTGAGCAACGGATACAGCGTACCTTCGACTACTATCATCCGGGCTGCCGTCAACTCGTCAAGCATGTCTGAAGCATAGACCTCTCCGCGCGAAATAATATGCAGGATGCAGTATTCAAGGATACCCTTTCTCATTTGCACCTGCGTGTTTTCAACATTCATACGTCACCTGTTGTTTGGTCGTCTGGTGGTTTAACGCGAAAACAGTACTAGGTATCGCAAAGTACTGGGTGTTATTGATAATAATTTTATAACTGATTGATTACCAGTAATTTTAAATTCACAACGAACGATCAGCCTGCCTGTGCACCCACCCCTTTTTGTTCAATTCTGAACATGCCGGTGTCCAGCGATGGACTTCAAGGCGCGGTATTCCTTATCATATCCGAAATGCGCGATATCCTGTTTATAGACTGAATTCACCATCTCAAGCGTTCCCCGGTCGTAGTAGTCGCGGTAGTCGTAGGTTTCCCCCGCGTTCAGCCGTCCCATCTTCAAGCCTCGTGCCAGCAGAAACTCGCGCAGAAGGTCGTGATCTTCCAGGCGAACAATTTTCACGTAACCTTTCCTTTCATAAAATGCCGTGAGTCCGTGTTGCGGCAAGAAATGTTGGTCCTTTAATGTGTCGGGAATCATAGTGATCGCTTTAACGAACTCGCGGAACGTGAATTCAGGACGCAGGATACCAAACAAATAGTCCTCGTAGAGGAAGTGGCCCGAACGCCTTTCGAAAAACTCGCGATAGACCGAAACGATCCTCTCGAAGGGGTTGCGCACGATCGTAAAAACGTCCTGGTCTGGCGCAGGCGCGCTCTTCGTGAGAAGTTGATCCGTCATCGCATTGATCTGCTCAGCGCTGAGGGCGGAAACATCGAGCTGCGGAAAGCGCTGGTGCAACACCGCCCCGCACAACGATGTACTGGCAGCCTTCGGCACGCGGACATAGCACCACCTCCCGTCCGCGAGTGTCAAATGTCCACCTTGCCTACGTAGGCGCTGCCGGAAAAAAGCTGCCTCCGACGCTAGTGCGCGCAGCGGTGAGGGCCACGACGAATACTTCCCCGCGCGAGGGGTGACACCCGCTTGCGAAAACCCCGTCACGCCCGCGAGGAGTTCTCCGCGCGCTTTCGCAAAGTCGTATCCACTGTGCCGGAGTCGACCGTTGCGTATTAAGTAAAGAATAAGCCGTATGATGCGCGCGCCGTTCATTCGTAATGTCGGTTCAAGATAATTATTCGCATTTAACCCTACACCTTATTGCTAACCGGAGTATTCATGGAACTGCGTATATTGCAATGATACCCTGCGCGGATTGATCCAAGCAATGAGAGCCCTGGTTTCAGTTTTTTTTTCCCTGCTTTTTGCCGCTCCTGCTTTCGGGCAAACTGGAAACGAATGGATCAATTACTCACAGCCCTATATCAAGATACCTGTCGGAAAGGATGGGCTCTACAGAGTAACTTATCAATCCCTGCAAACGGCGGGTTTTCCGATAGCTTCTGATCCCGCTCACTTCCAACTTTTCCACCGCGGGACGGAAGTAGCTATTCACGTGGAAGGTCAGCACGACGGTTCATTCGATCCGGATGATTATGTCGAGTTCTACGGCCGCCGCAATGATGGCACGTTGGATTCCTCCCTTTACGCCGACCCCGTCTTTCAACCGCATCGCTACTACAATCTTTACAACGACACGTCTGCTTACTTTCTGACCGCTGGGTCAACAGCAGGGCGACGAATGCCCGTGTACTCCGCAGTGCCGCAGGGGCCACCGGAAATTTTTCACGATGCTGAGCGGCTGCTGATCTTCGATCAGAACTACTCTCCCGGCGAGAACTATGGTAATGTACTCTTGTCCACCTTTGATAAAGGTGAAGGGTGGACCGGTGCCCAGATTATTCAGGGGCAGCAGATTGTCTATACCATCGATGCTCTTTCCAATACCGCACCTGCTTCGGGAAAGCCGCAACTTGAAATTTTGCTCACAGGACGCGGTCCGATGGCACACGATGTCGAAGTGCTCGTAGGTAACAGGCTGTGGACGCGAATCTCTTTTGCCGGGTTTGACTCCTATACACACACCGGCGCGATTGAGTGGAGCGACATCGACGTATCGGGAACCCTTGCAGTAGCGGTTCGGGTTACCGGAAGCAGTGGACCAGACCGCGTCAGCGCGGGCTACATCCGACTCGTGTTTCCACAACAAACAACTCTTTCGGGCGTCGACGAACGCGTGTTTCGCATTGCGGCTGGTGAGGATGCCGCGCGGCTGCAGATTTCCGGTGCGACGGTGTCCACAAGGCTGATTGACATAACCGATCCGTTATCGCCTGTTCGCATCACCACGGAGTTGAACGGGGTGCTTGACGCCGCAATTGATCGCAACAACAACCTGCGGAAAGTGTTGGCGACTTCGCAGGTACTTACACCGCACTCGCTTCGCAAAGTAAGTTTTCGCCAGATCGACCCATCGTCGTTCAATTATGTAATCATTACACATTCATCGCTTCAACGTGCTGCTCTTGGTTACGCTGACCCGGTGGCAGCATTGGCCGAGTACAGATCGACAGCTGAAGGAGGCGGCTACCAAACCGCCGTGATGGATATCCGCGATCTCTATGATCAGTTTAATTACGGAGAGACTTCGCCGCGCGCGATCTACCAGTTCCTGAAATATTGTGCAGGGGTAAAACTTCCGGACTTTATGTTCCTTGTCGGGAAAGGACTCGACGTCAACTACGCATACTGGCGGTATGCTTCTTCGTTCACGAGTCACCACGACCTCGTGCCAACCGCCGGCTACCCGGCTTCTGATATGTTGTTCAGCGCAGGTCTTGGGGAGACGGAACACACGCCGGCCGTCGCAACGGGGCGGCTGACGGCTAATTCACCTGCCGAGGTAGCCGTGTATGTCAACAAACTGAAAGAGCGCGAAGCGCTTCCGTACACCGATCTAAACCGCAAACGTATCCTTCACCTCAGTGGCGGAATCGAGGAACACGAGCCTGCACTTTTCCGGCAAATCCTCCAGGATTACCAAACAGTCGCGGAGGATTTATATCTCGGCGGACGTGTTCAGGCAATTGCGAAGCAATCGACAAATCTCAAACTGATCAATATCGCGGATGAACTCAATCGGGGCCTGGGAATGATCACCTTCTTCGGACACTCCGCACCGAATACAACTGACTTTGATATTGGCATGGTGAGCGATCCCATTATGGGTTATCACAACGCCGGCAAGTATCCCTTCATGTTGATGAACGGGTGCGATGCGGGCTCTTTTTTTCTCAATACGGCTATCACCGGAGAGAACTGGGTGCTAACGCCTGACAAAGGAGCCGTCGGGTTTATCGCACACAGCGCATATGGTCTCCTGAATTATCTCCAGCTATATTCCGCGACCTTCTACGACGTCGCTTTCGCAGACTCTGTTTTCGTGGCCGAGGGCGCCGGTGTCGTACAACAGGAGGTTGCGCGGCGGTTCCTTCAACGATACGGCTCAGCACCACCACAGCTCTCGCAAGCACAGCAGATGGTGCTACTGGGCGATCCTGCGCTCAGGATATTCGGGGCCGAGAAGCCGGATTACGCGCCGGTGTTGGGAAACCTGATGATCAGGTCGTTTTCGGATGAGCCCGTCACCGCATTTGCCGACTCTTTTCGACTTGAAATTCCCATACGAAACTACGGGATTGCCCGCTCAGGGAACATCCGTATCAACGTACAGCGGGAGTACCACGGTACTGTAGTCGAGTATGACACGATCATTCCTGCGATACTGTATGAGCAGACGATCGCGATGACGTTGAAGAACCCGGACATCGATGGACATGGTATGAACCTCATAAAAGTTCACGTCGACGCTGACGATCGGATCGATGAACTCGATGAGGACAACAATACCGCTGCGATCGAATACTTCATTCCTCTCAACAGCACGCGAAACCTTTTTCCTCACAATCACAGCATTGTTTCAAAACGCGACGTTACGTTGTCATTTCAATTCACCGACCCGTCGTCTGGCGCTCGTAACTTTATTCTGGAGGTAGATACGACGAAGAGTTTTGACAGTCCTTTCAGTAAGCGCTATACCTTAAATGCAGAAGTATTGGCGCGTGTTCCCATTGTGCTCGCAGAGAAGGATTCTGTTGCGTACTTCTGGCGGACGATGATTGCGAACCCACTTGAGACCGAAAGCCGTGAGTGGGCAGTCAGTTCTTTCAGTTACATAGAAGGTGGTCCGGAAGGTTGGGCACAATTGCACTTTGATCAGCTAACGGGGAATCCTACAGTCGGCCTTGTGAGTGATCGCGAACTGCGGCGTATGGAGTTTGAGGAATCAGTCAGTGATCTTGCGATCAAAACATTCGCGACATCTGCTGGCAAGCCGATCGATTCCGTTTCTCTGCGAATCAACGGCGCGGAGTTCAATTTGCTTTACCAAGGCGGTGCTTGTCGCACCAATACGATCAACCTGGTTGCATTTGACCGGCGCTCAACCTTACCCTATGCAGGGATATATTTTAAGTGGTACGAATTGTTGTACGACTACGGCGGGCGCAGATTGTTGTGTGGACGCGAACCCTATGTCATCAACAGCTTTACACCCGAGGAACTCGTGACCGGAAAGAATGACGACTTGATCCGTTACGTGGATAGTATTGCCGACGGCGATACGGTGATGTTGTTCAGCATGGGCAACGCGCGTTACACACAATGGCCGGCGGCAGCGAAGGAAAAACTTCTCGAGCTCGGAATCTCCGTTGAGCAGCTCAATGCGTTGCAGAACGGCGACGCCGTTGTGATCTTCGGTAGCAAAGGGGCACCGCCCGGAAGTGCGGAGGTCCATCAGGCTGTGCAGGGATCGGTGCATGTCGAACGCACCCTGTCGGGACGATTTACAAGCGGATCGCTGGCGACCGGACTGATTGGGCCCGCCCAGGATTGGAAGCGATTGATACCGCGTACACGGGAGGTTGAAGCCACAGATGATTTTGCGATACGCGTGGTTGGTGTGAAAGCGAATGGCGCCGAGGCGACGCTGCGAACTGGCGTCCGCATCGAAGAGGACTTGTCGGATATCGATGCCGGTGTTTATCCGTACATCCGACTGTTGTTTGACATGGAGGATGATACGAATCTCACCGCTGTTCAGCTGTCGAAGTGGTTTGTCTTATTCGAGCCGTTTGCGGAGGGAATGGTCTATCACCGGCGAGCGGAATTGCAGCGGACAGCTCTTGAAGGGGAAACCGTTTTCGAAGACTTTGGTTTCGTCAATGTCAGTGAAAAGGAGTATCGCGACTCTGTCCTGGTACGCGTTGATGTGGTTAATGAGCACACGGGTTCGTTGACGTCTTCATTTCGCATTGGCGCGCCGCCACCCGGGGATACAACGCGGTTTACGGTTCCGATCACCACCGCCGGGAGAGGCGGAGCAAATGACCTGCAGTTTTTTGTGAATCCGAGAATCCTACCGGAGATGACGTTTGATAACAATGTCGTCTTTCTTCGCGACTACCTGTATGTTTCAATGGATCGATCAAACCCCGTCCTGGAAGTAACGTTTGATGGACGCCATCTTCGCGACAACGATTTTGTTTCACCAGCACCTACAATCGCCATTCGGCTTTGGGACGAAAATCGAGTCGTTCCGAAAACAGATACACTGGGTGTCTCAATATTTCTCGCGCGCCCGTGTGAGCAGGAAAACTGTGACTTTGAGCCCATATATTTCAGTCGAAGCGATGTGCAATGGTATCCCGCAAGTGACAATTCCACCTTTACGGTTGCGTTCAAGCCACAGACCCTGACGGACGGGACATATCGCTTACGCGTTAACGCACAAGACGGAAAAGGCAATGCTGCAGGGGAGGGGCCCTACGATATTCGCTTCCGGGTCGAAGGCGAATGCCTTATCTCTCACCGGGGCGCATATCCAAATCCCTTCTCAGGTCAGGCGGGTATCGAAGTACTGATTACCGGCGACGCCGCGGTTTCGATGTCATACGCGTTGCTCGTGTCGACTCCAGAAGGCAAGATTGTGCATACGCAGACGAGTTCTCCGGGGGCACTGCACATCGGCACGAATACGATCGAATGGGATGGCGCCCGCGACAATGGCAACTCGCTGCCGGCCGGACTCTACCTCTACAGGCTGATGGTCACGGTCGGCAGTGAGCAGCGGACGTATGTAGGAAAATTAGTTAAAATGTAGGCGAGTCTTAGTGTGCGTGACCTCCCGGACCGTGCACATGACCGTGGGTAATTTCGTCGTCCGTGGCGTTTCGCACGTCGACGACTTCTACATCGAAATTCAGCGGAACACCTGCAAGGGGGTGATTTCCATCAACAACGACAGACTCGAGTCCCACTTCAGTTACGGTGACAACTCCTCCCTGATTCGTGGAAAAGCGCATACCGATTTTGACCTCTTGTGACCCAAATGCGGAGCGCGGAACTTTCTGCACGAGATTTTCATCTTTCTCCCCGTAGCCTTTTTCCGGTTCGATTTTCAAGTGCAGCTTTTCGCCCTTCGTTTTGCCCTCCAGTCCTTCCTCCATTCCTTGTATCAGATTACCCGCTCCGTGCAGGTATGCCAGCGGATCGCGACCCTCGCTGGAATCGATAACTGTACCTTCGTCATCGCGCAATGTGTAATGAATGGAAGCGACTTTGTTCTTGGTGATTTGCATAAGACAACCTTTAATTGATAATAAAAGAAGAAAAGAATCAGACCACCGGCTACTCCGGTCCGCAGGTATAGGGCAGGGGGTTTGGAATTTTCTTAGGGCAAAGGTACAAACGAAGTCGGGAAATCTACCCTACCGGCCTCACTTTTAGCGATGGTCCCTCCTCGCTGACAACCTCTATGGTCTGACCTTTCTCAATATAATCACCCCGGGTGGAGGCATCGTAGAGCTTGCCGTCGATCAAAACCTTGCCGCTGGGCCGCAAAACGGTCTCTGCGGTGCCTTGCTTTCCAAGGAGGGTTTCACCCATCTGGAAGGAAACATATCCTTCTGAACGGTTCTGCGTGTCTGTGAGGGCAATTCGGCGGAAAAATCTGGTGTCGGGAAGTTTTGAACCAGCGATTAGTAGAAAGAGAATTCCGCCCAGCGTTCCCCCCACGGCTGCTGCCAACGCATACAACACGTCATTGGCTGGTACGAACTCAAAATCGAATGCCTGGTTGTTAAGCATGATTAGGAATAGCGATCCTACTGTTAGTACAATCCCGGCAATGCCCGCCACGCCGAACCCCGGCAGCACAAAGATCTCCACAGCAATCAGACCCAGTCCGATAAAGAAGGCGAGGATCTCCCAGTTTTCGGCTAGCCCGTTCAGGTAATACGGTACGAGATAGAGGATGAGCGCGATCAGCGCTGCAAGTCCGGCAAATCCCAATCCGGGTGTCTGCATTTCGAAATAGATGCCTGCGATAATTACCAGAATCAGGATGCTGCTGATAAACGGGTTCAGGATAATTCGGATGATTTTTTCAGTCCAACCCAGCTCAAATGTTGTCAGACTGTAATTGACGATGCCATTGCGCTCAAGTATCTCCTCGATGGACTCCACGCGTGCATTGCAGAAACCGTGTTGCAGGGCTTCAGAAGTTGAGAATGTGATTACTTCACCGGCCTCTTTTATACCTTCGATGACGATGGCTTCATCGACCATCCCTTCCGCGATTCTCGGATCGCGGCCTTTTTCTTCCGCAGTTGACCGCATGATGGATCGCATGTACGACTGGTACTTGTCCGGCGCTTTTTCGCCTTGCGCGTCAACGACGGTAGCCGCACCGATCGTCGCTCCCGGCGACATATAGATGCTGTCGCAGGCGATTGAAATCAAAGCCCCCGCC
>JBIQJZ010000026.1:24950-25211 GCA_044507115.1 Flammeovirgaceae bacterium
GAAGCAGCATCGCTATTGATAAACACCCAAACGGGACGTTTGAAGTGCATGATCCTGTCCACAATTTCCTTGGCATCTGTCAGCACACCACCATACGTATCCATTTCAATGATCACCAGGTGCGCCTCCACCTTTTCAGCTTCCGTTAATCCCAGGTCGACATACCGTTGCATACGCGGATCGATGACATCCTTGATTTCAAGTCGCAGAACCGTTTGCTGGGCTATGGAAAGAATGGGGGAAAGCCCGATGACGCAAAAC
>JBIQJZ010000300.1:0-3594 GCA_044507115.1 Flammeovirgaceae bacterium
GGAAAAGCCGAATATCATGCACCTCACCCAGCCGGACGAGGGATGGCGCAAGAACAGGGCTTTGAACAATGCCGTCAGATGCAGTAATGGTGAGTACCTAGTCTTTATTGATGGTGATTGTGTTCCACACCACCGGTTCCTGGAAAATCACGTCCGTTTGTCTTGCGAGAAATCGGTCCTGGCAGGCAGAAGAGTCAAATTGGGACGCCGATACACAGGTCTTTTCAAGGATCGCACCATAGTTCTTCCCATTCTGCAAAGGCGAACGCTGCTTGAATTTGCCGCCATGCGTGAGGATGGTGCGAAATTTTACGAGGAAGGAATATACGTAAGGCCGGATAGTCTGGCTGGCAGATTGTTGGCAAAGAAGAAGGTCCGGACGATCAAGGGTTGTAATATGTCATTTTATCGGAAAGACATTGAGTTTATCAATGGATTTGATGAGGATTATGTACTACCGGCTGTTGGCGAGGATGTTGATTTGATATGGCGATTTCGGGCGGCTGGGTTTAAGTTCCAGTCGGTTAAGCATTTCGCGGTGTTGTATCACCTCCATCACACAGAAAACTGGAATGACCACTCAATAAATGAAGAAATGATGCTTCAAAAGATGAGGACCGGGGAGTACGTTTGTCGGAATGGCCTTTCGAAGCACCCACAGACGAAAGACAGGATTATCGTCCCCTAAATCCAACTTTGTAGCGTTGAATTGTGTCTTTAAGCCGGCACTCGTATGCTCAATTGGTAAAAATGACCGCTCAAATCAAGATCTCAGCTACTATCATCGTTCTTAACGAAGAAAAAAAGATCGAATCGTGTTTGCGCTCGCTTCTCGGCGTTGTGGACGAAATCGTTGTCGTAGACTCCTGTTCGACTGACAATACCGAGGCCATCTGCCTGAGGTATCCGGTGAGGTTTATTCGACATCCGTTTGAAGGGTATGTGCGGCAGAAGAACTATGCCATGCATCAGGCAACTTATGATTACATACTCTCCCTGGATGCAGACGAGCGATTGTCCGATGAACTGCGGGAGTCGATACTCCAGGCGAAAGCTAACTGGGGCGACGTCGATGGGTACGCGCTGCATCGTTTCAACAACTATTGTGGAAAATGGATGCGATTTTCGGGTTGGTATGAGCGCAAGATCAGGCTGTGGGACAGAAGGAAGGCGAGTTGGCAGGGCCAGGATCCTCACGATTTTATTTCCATACCCAAAAGCAGGCTAAAAAACCTGAAAGGCAATCTCCTGCACTACTCATATCTGACAATTGACGAGCATATCAGGCAAACCTTTCGGTTCGCCGAGATTGCCGCACGGGCGAAATTCAAGAACGGCGAACGACCAAACTTCGTTTTGAATGTCATCTTCAGTCCCTTGTTCCGATTCGTAAAAAGCTATTTTTTTCAACTTGGTTTTCTGGACGGTTATTACGGGTTCATGTTCTGTTCAATTTCGGCATCGCTCACGTTCTTCAAGTATGTACGCCTCTACGAGTATCACCGGACTGGACTACCGGGTATTAGTGCCCCTGGACGAACCGTGGCACGGTCGTACCGAGTGAGGCCAAGAAGCAAGAAGGTTCAGTCGAAATGAACAAACAGCATCGGCCCGCTATCATATGTTATTTTTCGCTGCCACCAGCCCCGTCTTATGCGTATCGCTGCAGATGGGAGAAAAGCTTGTGAACAGGCAGCCCCATGACGTTGAAAAATGATCCAGCCAACTGGCGGATCAGGACCGGACCGTCCGCGGTTGCGGGGTTGTTCATCAGGTGTTCCTTGCCGATAGTAGTGAGAAATTTTCGCTCTTCCGGCGAACACGGATTCATACCCGGCGGCAGGCTTTCCTGCGCTCCGTAGCTCCCCGCTTTGTCGTAAGGGTGATACTGATCGACGTAGAACTCGATCTGCTCACGCTTCAGTTTCTGAAAAGTAACATCTGTTGTTTCGTCAAAGGTCACTTCGCTTTCCCGCGTCAAGATAGTTACACCGGTCATGACGCGATGTGTGTTGCCCGATAGCGCTGATAACATTGCGATTGCTTCCGCGCGGTCGGCAGGCTTGTTGAGAATAGAGTTTCCGAGAATTACGACGGTGTCTGCCGTGACCACGATATCATCGCCAATTCGCTCGCGGAAATAGCGGGCCTTGGCGGTTGCGAGGAAGCGCGCTACCTGCGATACGGGAAGATCATCGGGGAATGTCTCTTCCACATCAGGCTTCTCTGTTCGGAAAGTAAAGCCTACCGCCTCCATCAGGTACTTTCTGCGCGGTGAGCTCGAGGCCAGGATCAAAGGTCTGCTGAGGATCATCTTGAAAAGGGCGAGTACTCGGGTTCGTCGAATTCTTCGTCATGTATAGACGAAAAGAGGAGGCCACCGACAACCTTTGGATAAAAATACGTCGACTTCTGAGGAAGTGTATGCCCACTTTCGCAGACAGCCTTAACTTCGTCTATAGTAACTTCATTGGTAATGATCGCCATCTGTGCGTCACCCTCCAGCACACGTTTCATACAGTCGGAATAGCTTCGATCGAAGTCGAGGTAAGGAGATGCACGCTGCTCCTTCCCCGGGATTCCCAGTATTCGTTCAATGATAAAATAGTGCAGGATGGTCAGGTCGAGCCTTTTTATTATTTCGGGAAAGGGCCAGCTCAGTTTGTGGAAAGACTCCGCCTTAAGCCTGACTTTATAGCAGTGATCCTTCATCATGATTCCGAATGCCCAGGGTTTACCCGCAATGATTTCATTGAGCGTGTCTATGTCATCTACCGGCTTGACGACGAAATCTTCCGCAAGCGACTTTTCCACGGCCTCCGCGTTGAAGCCCGGGAGATTGCGGATAAGACGATGGGTTGGGAGTATCTTGAGGTCGTCAGATTCGGTGTTTGTGAGAAACATCAGGTGGTAGTTGAAACCTTTCTTATTTTCACCGGGATGTTTTTTCAGCATTTTCTTACGAAAGATCAGCGAGCTCTCATAGCGGTGATGTCCATCCGCCAGTATAACCGTCTTGTCGCGCAAGACATTCATGAACTGTCGAATTACGCGCGCATCATGGATGACTGCGAGGGCATCGCGCACACCCTGATAATCTTCGGTCTCGACCAATGGGTTTTTCATCGCCTCGTCGAGCAAAGGCTCCAGCATAAATTCACGATCGGTATATAGCCCGTGCGTCGGGCTGCTGTGAAACTGTGTCGCTTCGAGCAGGGCAACGCGGTCATTAACCGCTTTTGGTATTGTATTCTCGTGACGAAGAACTACTCCGTCATCCCAGTCATACGCGCGGATATGGCAGATGAATCCTTTTCGGCACCGCCACACAGGATCACCGGTAGCTTTAAAGTATTGGTAGTAGACGTATATGCCGGGCAAAGGATCCTGCTCAATAATACGGGATCGCTTCCAGTCGTTAAGAGCCCGGGCGGCGTCTTCGGCCGGGTGGGCGGATCTGGGCACTGAGAGGTGGATGCTATTGTACGGGTTCTCGTACAATGCCAGGCGTTGATTTTCGGATACAACGTCGAAGAGAGGAGCGACCAGTTCATCTATTTGTCCGGTAAGCGTCGCGTTGTATCGCCAGGGTCT
>JBIQJZ010000301.1:0-3568 GCA_044507115.1 Flammeovirgaceae bacterium
GGCACCTGCGACTTATACGGCTCGGAATACTTCTCATCCACAAGCAACGGCGCGTGCGGACTATTGGTACTCACATACAAAAAGAAAGGATCGTCATCATCGGCAGTGATAAATTTCATCGCCTCTTCGAACCACACTGTATTGCAATACCCCTTGAATTTCTCAAACACACCATTGCGTTTGTAGACGTCATCAAAATAGTCATTGCCCCAATAGTCTGGGTGAATCGTAGACGCACCGCCCCCCATCACGATCGATTCATCAAACCCCCGATCCATGGGTCTGAACGGATAGTTCTCGCCGAGGTGCCATTTGCCGAAATACCCTGTGCGGTACCCGGCATTCGAAAACACTTCAGCCATCGTCGTCTTGTCACTCCTCAGCAGAGATCTCCCGCCGATGGTGTGCCAGACTCCTGATCGCGAAGAATACTGTCCCGTTAGGATTGCCGCTCTCGTGGGAGAACAGCTGGGGTCGGTATGAAAGTTTGTAAACCGCACACTTTCCCGGTACAGCCGGTCGAGCGTAGGAGTCTTGAGATACGGATTACCATGGGCGGCGATGTCGCCATACCCCTGGTCATCCGTCATTATGAGAATAATATTTGGGCGATCCCGCTCCTCTCCCTGCTTGCACGCAAAACATGCCATGAGGAGCAGGACACCCAAAACATTACTTAAGAACCGTCGAGACATCGAAATGCGGTTGATTAAAAACTAAATCTCACAAAACTTGCCCTTCCTATCAACTCTCATTGAACTTATTCAATTCCGGCGCGTGTATCCCACCACACCTGAAAACCATAGAACGTATCTTTCGCACGCGCATGTATGTCGTTCGGGAAACTAGCGTTAACAGCCTGCTCTTCGTCTGGATAGGCCAGGCGGAAAGGCGGTCTGTCATGCGTCGCAAAGTCCGCTGAGACGTTCGTAATCTGCGGAACATCAGTTCTTCTCACTGACGACCATGCGTTGACACTATTCTTGAACATAGCAACCCAGTTCTGCAGGTGGATTTTGTACAGGTTGGTCGTAACCCCGCTGTCCCACTCAACCTCCTCTTCTGCTAGGAAATCGGTTATCGCGTCCGCTTCAATACCGTTCTCCTGGAGAGACAACGTGATGCCTGCTTCATATGCCGCTTTCGCATCACCCACGAACATTTCGCGCTCGTAAATCTCGGCGAGCATGAACTTCACTTCGGCCACATTCATGAACGGTGAAAAGCCCTCCGGATTATTACCGAACCGGTTTCCGATGTGCGACACGTAGCCACCGCCATTTGTCGGGTTGATCGTCTGACCCGGGCCCATGAGATAGCCGTTGTACTCACCGAAGGTGTTCTGATCCGCATAAACCGACAGCCGAGGATCATTGTGTTCTTTCAAGGTGTTAATGATCTCATGGTTCATTCGTAACTGCGAGGTCTTATTCCCGCTCAACGAACCAACTGTCCGGAACCAACGCTCGGTATGTGACGAGATACCCGGCCAGTTTATATACGCATTATCAGCGTTGCTCTCCAGCAGCGGATAAGTGGCAGGATCGCCCAGCATTTCATTTACAACTGCTGTCGCCTTCGTTTCAGCTACGTTCGACATCCGCATTGCTACTCGGAGCCGGAGCGAGTTGATAAACTTTCTCCACCGGGTCACATTTCCTGCATATATAAGATCTCCCTCACCAATTGCACCGGTACCGGTCATCAGCATGCTATTCGCAGTCTTGAAGTCTTCCAGCAACTGATCATAAATCTCCTCCTGCGTGTCGTATTTCGGATTCCGAATGGCAGCTTCTTTCAATAGCTGAAAGGTCTGCGAATAGGGAACATCACCCCACATGTCGGTGATATGGTGAATGGTAAACGCCTTCATCGCCAGCGCCACCGCTGCGAGGTTGGTATTTCCATTCCGCAGCGCTATATCCTCGGCATCTGCAAAGTTTGCGGCGCCTCGGTACAGTGTACTCCACATGTTGTTGTTGATGTCGATGCGAAACTCGTAATCACCCAGTCCGATAGGCGCGGTGTATCCCGCATACGTGCCGGCATAAAATATACCCATGCGCTCGCCATACAGGATGCCACCGACGACGTCGAAGCCGGACGCCAGAACGGTAGTCGGAGGTACAAACTCCGGACTAGCTTGATTTGGATTGACGTTTAGTTCATCGAACCCATCGGTACAGGAACTCAGTACCGATAGCACCGCAATTGAAGCCGCGGCGACAATCGATTTAAATATGTTCAGATTTTTCATGGTTTCATTTCTTTTTGAGATGCTCACTCGTATTAAAACGTCACGGACAACCTCATGCCGTATGTTCTCGTCGTCGGCCACTGGTGGTTTTCAAAACCGATTCCACCATCACCACCGCCAATCACCACTTCCGGATCTACTCCGTACATTTTCGTTTTCTCATGACGGTGCAAGATCGCCAGGTTTCTGCCGTAGACAGAGAGCGTCGCATTGCTCAACCACGGAACATTCGGGAACGCGAATCGGTATGCGAGTGTAACTTCGCGAAGCTTAACATACGTAGCATCAAGAATCGGATACTCGTTGTTGCTCCAGATCCACGCACCTTCAAAGTAGTCTTGAGCTGAAACTCGAACGGTGTTAGGAGCGCCGTCGGCGGTTACGCCATCGACAATGAGACCGACCTCCCGGACATTATCCTTAACCGTCACGTAGTTTCCGCCGGTCGCCCAGGATTGTTTCACTGTTGCACTCCAAAAATCTCCGCCTTTTGACATATCGATCAGGAATGTCATGTTGAAGTTCTTGTAGCTAAGTGAATTCTGAATACCACCTCTCCAGTCGGGATTTACATTACCGAGTTTTGTAGGCTGACTTGAGTTAATAGGCAGGCCGGCCGCACTAACGATAATCTGACCTTTCTCATTCCGAACATATGGAAGTCCCCAGATCACACCCCACTCCTCGCCCGGAATGGCACGCGTGGTATTACCACCCTGTCCGGGTCCAATGATGATTGCCTCCAGATCACCGGTGAGGGAGTTCACCATATTCTTGTTCTTCGCCCAGTTGACGGACAGATCCCACTCAAGACCTCCGGGTGATGGTTGGCGCAGGATATTCGCGTTCAGTATCAACTCGATGCCCGAGTTTTCGATCTCCGCTGCGTTCAACAGCATCGAGCCGAAACCTGTCGTTCTTGACACTGGAACACTCAGGATGTGATTGCTCGTCGTCTGCCGGTAGAATGTAGCATCCAATCCGAAGCGATCATTGAGGAACCGTATGTCGGTACCGATCTCAACCGCGCGCATTTCCTCAGGCTTCAGATCTTGCGGAGGAGCCGTGCTTGAGCTTTCAAATATCGAAACCGTACCAAATGCTGATCGGCCCGAATACGTTCTTGCAAGTTGGTAGGGTTCTGTATCGCCACCCACTTTCGCTAAACTTCCTCTTAATTGAAGATGGCTGATCAGCTCGGATTTCATACCCAATGCATTCAATACACTCAAGCCGACGTTTGCCGACGGATAGAAATATGAGCGGTTGTTGCTCGGAAGCGTAGAACTCCAGTCGTTACGCGCGGTAAGA
>JBIQJZ010000027.1:0-24784 GCA_044507115.1 Flammeovirgaceae bacterium
ACCGGAAAACGGAAGAGTGTATCATTGCAGCTTCGTACCCGACGGCCGCGAGTTTTGATCCGGCAGTTCTCTCCGAAGCTGTATTTGCCTTTGACGTTGTTACTGAGATCCGGAATACACGCAATACAAGAGGGCTGTCACCTAAGGAAGCCGTTCCACTCCGGATTCGAAAATCGGAGCAGTACCCGATCAAAACATTCCTGCCAGTTGTCCGGAAGCTCGCGAATATCAGCGAGATCACGTTCGTAGACGAGGCACCTACAACTACCGCAGCGGCGTTCCTCGTCCGCTCCGCAGAGTTCTACATCCCGCTAGACGGAAAAGTTGACGCAGAAAAGGAGCGCGAGTCAATCCTCAGGGAGATCTCCTACCACAGAGGTTTCCTTACACAAGTCGAGAAAAAACTTGGCAACGAAAAATTTGTGAAGGGAGCACCTCCGCAGGTTGTTGAAAACGAGCGGAAAAAGAAGGCCGACGCCGAGGCAAAGATATCCGCCCTCGAAGAAAGCCTTGCGAGAATCAGTTCGTAGCGATGTGCTGATTATAGTGATCGAACAGTATCTTCAGATGCTGTGCTTCGTTCAGAGAAAGTTTATTGGTCTTGATGTACTGTCCTACTTCATCTTCGCCATCCGGCAATACGGAGAGTAACTTCTTACGTGAGGAAGGGAGTTCGCGGACAAAATCACCATCGAAGTAGTAAAAGACAGTCTTCTTCATCACTCTTGTATCGCGAATTCCCATGTCAAGGGCAACATTGTAATTAGGTTCTTTTACGTAGATACTTGTTCTTGAAAACAGCGTAAGAGGACCTTCCGACAGTACCTCAAAAAAGCCCCCCATAGTCTGGCCGTCCTCAGTTCTGTAATCTCGCGCATTGACGAAATAGTGCGGCACCTGACTCAAATCGTCTAACCAGACAAAACTCTCAACGTTACGACCATCAAGTATCTTGACCTCTTTGGCTGTTCTGATTTCGATTTGGTCAAGGTCGATTTCATACCGCGTATGGTATCCTTCAATCAGCTTCTCAGTGTCTCGAAGCATGATGGTGGTGCGGTTCCAGTCCTCGGTCAGGTACGTAGTACCAACAACCCTGCCTGGCTCGAGCGGGATACCCCACAAATGATCCGTGGTGGCGAGTCCATTGGCATCGAAAAGATTGTCAAGTGTGTTAGTCGCACGGATATTCTTCGGTACGATGTCGTTTGGTTGTCCGGCCACTCCAAGTGTGCCGAGAACAGCAACTGTAAGAAGGATCGTTTTCATGTTAGAATCGGGCTGCGATCAAAAGATCTATGTTCTTGTACTTAAGTCCAAATTTGCGCGCGACCGGCTCGTTTGTCAAACCGCCCTTGTATGTGTACACTCCCTTCATAAACCACTTGTGCGTGAAGATCATCTCTTCCAGGCCGCCTTCCTCCGCAGCGCGCAGGATGGTTGGTGTAAATATATTGCTAAGGGCAGTTGTTGCCGTGTGCGCAACCCGGGAGGCGACATTCGGTACACAATAATGAATCACACCGTGTTTTCTGAACACCGGCTTACACAACGTCGTAATCTCAGATGTCTCAACGCATCCACCCTGGTCGATGCTGAGATCGATGATGAGCGAGTCTGTGCGCATTCGCATAACCATTTCCTCGGAAATCACGTGTCGCGCACCGCCCTTCTCAGCGCGCAAGGCGCCAATCACGACATCGGCGGTTTCCAGCGTCTGCCCCAGCGTAAGAGTATCAATGGTCGATGTGTAGATCTGCTGGCCCAGCATACTCTTGATGCGGCGGAGCTTGTAAATGTGATTGTCGAAAACCTGTACTTCAGCTCCCAACCCGATCGCTGCCCGGGCTGCATACTCACCGACGGTACCAGCGCCGATAATAACTACCTTCGTCGGTGGTACTCCCGTGATTCCGCCCAGTATCACACCTTTGCCATTATTCGCCGAACTCAGGTGCTCGGCTGCCACCAGCAGGACCGTTGTGCCGGCGATCTCGCTCATCGCGCGTATGATCGGCATCCCTCCCACCTTGTCTTCGATAAATTCATACGCCAGCGCAGTGACTTTCTTCTTCATCAGCGCCTGCAGATTCTCAGACTTGAGATGTCCGAGTTGCAAGGCCGAAATCAAACCCTGATTTGGATGCATCATCTCGATTTCCTCGAGCGTGGGTGGCTCGATCTTCAGGATGACATCGGCTTTATAGACCTCTTCCGGCGAATACACGATACGGGCGCCGGCTTCGCTGTACTGTTTGTCCGTGAACTTGGAGCCGATTCCAGCTTTCGCTTCCACCAGGATCTCATGACCGTTGTTTACAAGCAGCGCTACACCATCGGGGGTCAGGCTGATCCGGTTCTCCTGAAGCGAAATCTCCTTCGGCAATCCGATTAAAAAGGAATGTTTCCCTTTTTTGACCTTCATTAACTTCTCTTCCGGATAGAGCCTGGACTTCGTTGCCAGTGCC
Organism: Flammeovirgaceae bacterium; assembly: GCA_044507115.1. Lineage (GTDB taxonomy): Bacteria > Bacteroidota > Bacteroidia > Cytophagales > Cyclobacteriaceae > Chryseosolibacter. The sequence goes on from JBIQJZ010000027.1 coordinate 2,469, forward strand.
TCAAACCCGCTTTTCTTCTTTTCGGTCATGTACAGAAAGTGCTATGGTTCTTAGGTTTTGGTTATCTACTGAGATATTGACTTCAATGCGTTCTGCAGGTATCAGAGAAGGAATCTTATCAGGCCACTCGATAAGACACAAGTTGCCGGAATAAAAATACTCCTCACTTCCGATATCTAATGCCTCCATTTCGTTGCGGATGCGGTAATAATCAAAATGATAGACCTTCCGTCCATCGGACGTCTGGTACTCATTGACGATGGAGAATGACGGGCTACTCATCGGGTCGGAAACACCCAGGCGCTCACACAGGGCTTTGATCAACGTCGTCTTCCCGGAACCCATTTCGCCTCGAAACAACCAGACATTGGGCCCTTGATCTCCAATCTCCAAAGCCGCCGGAACTACCGTTTCTAAATCTCCCAGCGACACCTCATGCCAGGTCAGGCGGCTGCCATCAAACCACATTCTTCGAATTTAAGAAAATTAAGGGAATGATCATCTCCTCCATACTCACTCCGCCGTGCTGAAAAGTATCCTTGTAGAAGTTTACGTAGTAGTTATAGTTGTTGGGATAGGCGAAAAACTGATCCTCAATCGCAAAAACGTACGACGTCGACACGTTTACCTTCGGCAGAAAGAGACGTTCAGGACGTGCCACGCTCATCACCTTATCCCCCTCATATCCCAGGTTCTTGCCCTGCTTGTAGCGAAGATTGGTATTCACGGACCGGTCACCAATGATCTTGAATGGACGTTTGACGCGAATCGTGCCGTGGTCAGTGGTCAGCACAACGCGCACGTCCTTTTCCGATAATTTTCGAAGGATATCGATCAGTGGGGAATGTACGAACCACGACTTCGTCAGGGAGCGATACGCAGATTCGTCAGGCGCCAGCTCGCGAACCATCGCCATGTCCGTCCGCGCATGCGACAGCATGTCGACGAAATTATAGACAATCACATTCAATTCATTCGTAAAGAGGTTGTTGATCGAGTCAGCAAGGGAACGCCCTTCCTCCATGTTCTTGATCTTGTGGTAGGATATCTTGCCCTGAATGTTGTTGCGCCGCATCTGCTTGGTCAGGAACTCTTCTTCAAAGTTGTTCTTGCCTTCTTCTTCGTCTTCTCCCACCCACAGATCCGGGTGACTCTTGGCCATCTCAGCCGGCATTTGCCCGGAAAAAATTGCATTGCGCGCGTAGGCGGTCGTGGTCGGAAGGATGGAGTAGTAGTGCTCCTCCTGATCGATCGTGAAGTATTCCGAGATCACGGGCTCTATCACCTTCCATTGGTCAAACCGCAGGTTATCGATGAGGATAAAAAAGACCGGCTTTCGTCTAGCCAACTCGGGGAATACCTTCCGCTTCATCAATTGATGCGACAAAAGGGGCTTGTCTGCCTTCGGATCATTCAGCCACCCCTCGTAATGCCGCATGACGAACCGTGCGAAATTGGCGTTGGCCTCAGTCTTCTGCATATCGAGCACCTCCCCCATTTCCTGGTTATCATCCATTTCTAACTCCCAGAATATCAGCTTTTTGTATATATCTGCCCACTGCTCGTGATTCATTACGTCCTGGAAGGCCATGCTGATCTTCCGAAAGTCCTGCTGATAGTTGAGGTTGGTCTTTTCCGTGACAAGCCGCTTGTTGTCCAGGATTTTCTTGACTGATATTAGTATCTGGCTCGGATTCAGCGGTTTAATCAGATAGTCGGCGATCTTGGATCCGATTGCCTCCTCCATGATCTGCTCTTCCTCATTCTTGGTAATCATCACCACCGGCAGATTCGGCTTGTTGTTCTTGATCTGGCTCAGCGCTTCAAGACCCGACATACCTGGCATATGTTCATCGAGGAACACCACGTCGAAATTCTTGTCATCGCACATTTCCACTGCCTCCGCCCCGTTGTTCACGGGCGTGATATCATAGCCGCGCTGCTCGAGGAACAGAATGTGTGGTTTCAAGAGATCAATCTCATCGTCCGCCCAGAGTATGTTGTATCGTTGCATAGCGATCTATTTTGTTGAAATTTATTAAAATTTAACCGGTAAAAGCGACATTTGCCCGTCATCCGACGCCCTTTTTCCCACGTATGTGGAAAAATGGGATCGATCACGACAGAACGCCTTTGGATTTTGAACAAAAAGAAAATCATTAACGATCCGCTCTATGGCTTTATTCACATTAAGAGTGAGCTGGTCTTTGATGTGATCTCGCACCCGTACTTCCAGCGGCTTCGCAATATCAAACAACTCGGTCTTACTGATCTTGTGTATCCGGGTGCACTTCATACGCGGTTTCAACACGCGATCGGAGCGATGCACCTGATGGGACGAGTGCTCGACAACCTGCGCTTTAAGGGCGTCGAAATATCGAATGAAGAATACGAAGCGGCGCAGCTCGCAGTACTGCTTCACGACATTGGTCACGGACCGTTTTCGCATGCTCTCGAGCACAGCATCCTTCCGGGAGTAAAACACGAAAGTGTTTCTTACCTGCTGATGTCAGCGCTCAACAAGGAGTTCAATGGCGCGCTTGATCTCAGCCTGCGGATTTTTCGCAATAGCTATTCCCGCAAATTCTTTTCCCAACTAGTGTCCAGTCAACTGGATATCGATCGGCTGGATTACCTTACCCGCGACTGCTTTTTCTCGGGGGTCCAGGAAGGACGTATTGGTTTGGACCGCATCATTCTGATGCTGCACGTCCATCAGGACCAGCTGGTTGTGGAAGAAAAGGGGATCTACAGCATTGAAAATTTTCTCAATGCCCGTCGGCTCATGTATTGGGAAGTTTACCTTCACAAGACTACGGTATCGGCGGAACGTATGCTGGTGAACCTGATGCGACGAGCGAAAGTACTAAAACGCGCAGGTGAACAGGTGCCAGCGTCAAGTGCACTGTCGGTTTTCCTGGAACAGAATGTCTCACTCGAACTGATAAATGGGAACAAGAGCATTCTGAACGCATTCGGGAGCATGGACGACCACGATATCTGGGGCGCCATCAAGTTCTGGCGTGACCACCGCGATCGCATTCTCTCCGCGTTGTCGCGGATGATCATCGAGCGTCGGCTGTTCCGGATCATTCTCAGCAGCGATCCTATACGCAAAGCTGTGCTCGAGAACATTAGAACGTCCGTTACCCAACACTACCACACGCTCCGCGCCGATTCGCAGTATCTCTACTCCCACGGAACGGTGAGCAACGAGGCTTATACCGAAGGTGAAAAGATAAACATCCTCACCCGATCGGGTGAGTTGCTGGACATCGCGCAGGCATCTGATCTGCCAAACATTAAGGCGCTTACCAAAATCGTCAAAAAAAACTATCTCTGCTGGCCCAAAGATGTATCTTTGTCTGAGGCCGACGGCATTTGAGGGAACACAATGGAGAACTCGTGGCCAGGAATGAATAACCCGTGACGAACCACATGGAATTTACGATCGATCAGGTAGCGCTCATGTTGCAGGGTGAGGTGAGGGGGAGTGGTGAAGAGACTGTCAACATGCTGGCGAAGATCCAGGAAGCGCGCAAGGGTCAGATCACGTTCCTCTCCAACCCAAAATACGAGCCGTACATCTACACAACGCAGGCTTCAGCGGTCATTGTGAACAAGGATTTTGTGCCGAGAAAACCGGTGTCAGCAACGTTGATCCTGGTGGAAGACGCCTACCGGAGTTTCACAGCATTACTGGAGGAGTACCACAAAATCGTCAGCCTTCAGAAAACGGGTGTTGAGCAGCCGTCCTACGCCGGAGACAACCTCGTCGCAGGAGACAATATTTATCGCGGTGCCTTCTCGTACCTCGGAAACAACGTCCGCCTCGGAAACAACGTCAAGATATATCCGCACGTCTATATCGGCGATGATGTCATCATTGGTGACAACACCATCCTGCATCCACATGTTAAGGTATACGCAGGTACGCAGATCGGTATGTATTGCGAGATTCACGCCGGCACTGTCATCGGGAGCGACGGCTTTGGATTTGCTCCCCAAGAGGACGGCACGTACAAGGCAATTCCTCAGCTGGGCAATGTTATTCTGGAAGATCACGTCGCTATCGGTGCCAACACCGTCATCGACTGTGCAACCCTCGCAGGAGACTCTACAATCATCCGCAGCGGTGTAAAGATGGACAACCTCATCCAGGTCGCGCACAACGTGGAGATCGGCAAGAACACCGTCATCGCGGCCCAAACGGGGATTTCGGGTTCCACAAAAATTGGCCAGAACTGTATTGTCGCCGGGCAGGTCGGAATGGCCGGACATCTCACGATTGCCGACAAGACCAGCATCGGCGCACAATCCGGCATCCTGAAGTCGATCACCAAGGAAGGGCAACAGATCATCGGCTACCCCGCCTTCGACAAGAAGGAGTATTTCCGTGCTTATGCGGTATACAAGCAGCTTCCCGACATCAACGCCCGCATTCGGGAGCTGCAGAACAAGCTGCAACGAATCGAAAACAAGGTGGAATCCACCTCGATTGAAACCCGCTGACTTTTCCGGTCAATCGATTGCGTAATGTTGAGGGGAATGATTGGCTATTCCCGATAATTGCGTTTAAATTTGCCGACTTTCCACCAATATGCTTAATATCAAACAGCGAACGATAACGAAGTCGGTTACTACCTCAGGAGTCGGTCTGCACACCGGCGTCCAGACAAACATGACCTTTCTGCCGGCAAAACCCAATCATGGTATCAAATTCCAACGAATTGACTTGCCCGGAGAGCCTATCGTCAACGCCGATTGTGAGAATGTGGTGGACGTATCCCGCGGAACGACAATTGAAGAAAGTGGGGCTCGTATTAGCACCATTGAGCATACCCTTGCCGCCCTGGTCGGCCTTGAAATCGACAATGTTTTGATTCAGCTCAACGGTCCCGAGTGCCCCATCATGGACGGGAGCTCGATCCAGTTTGTTGAGACACTCAAGCAAGCCGGGGCCGAAGAACAGAACGCGCTGAGGGATTTCTTTGAAGTACAGGAGCCGATCTTCTACCGCGAGGCTGCCCGCAATGTTGAAATCGCGGCGCTGCCTCTTGACGATTACCGTGTTACGGTAATGATCGACTATAACTCACCCGTACTAGGAAGCCAGCACGCTTCCATTACCGATATCCGGCAGTTCGAGAAGGAAATAGCCTCTTGCAGAACTTTCTGCTTCCTGCACGAACTGGAAATGCTGTACAAGAACAATCTCATCCGCGGAGGCGATCTCAATAACGCTATTGTTATTGTCGATCGCGTTGTGAAAGACGACGAACTTGACAACATCGCGAAGATGTTGGGCAAACCGAAAGTCGCTGTCAAACACGAGGGGATTCTCAACAATATCGAACTTCGGTATAAGAACGAACCGGCGCGTCACAAACTTCTGGACATCGTTGGTGACCTGGCGCTCGCCGGCCGGCCGCTAAAGGCGCAGATCCTCGCAGCACGTCCCGGCCATGCAGCCAATGTGGCGTTCGCGAAGAAGCTGAAAAAGGCAATGCACGAAGCCGATAAGCAAGGGCGCCCCAAATACAACCCGTCCCTGCCCCCTGTGATGGACATCAACAAAATCACAGCGACGCTGCCGCACCGCTATCCGTTCTTGTTGATTGACAAGATTATCTATCTCGACAACGAGAGCGTGGCAGGAGTGAAGAACGTAACGGCGAATGAGTTTTTCTTCCAGGGACACTTTCCGGGAAACCCCGTTTTCCCCGGTGTCCTGCAGATCGAAGCAATGGCGCAGATCGGCGGTATCCTGGTGCTGAACACAGTCCCCGACCCGGAGAATTACTGGACTTACTTCCTCGGGATCGAAAGCATTAAGTTCAGGAAGATGGTTCTGCCTGGAGATACACTGGTAATTCAGTGCGACCTGGTAGCGCCGATAAAACGTGGTATCGCAAAGATGTATGGTCGTGCTTTCGTTGGTAATTCACTTGTGTGCGAGGGTACAATGACCGCCAGTATCGTCCGAAAAAATTCATGAGCAAATTCCCCTTAGCAAACGTTCATCCGGAAGCGAAGATCGGCAACAATGTTGTCATCGAACCTTTTGCTACCGTGCAAAGAGATGTGGTCATCGGCGATGGTTGCTGGATCGGCCCCAACGCCATGCTTTGGGATGGCGCCCGACTGGGAAACAACGTCAAGGTGTATCCCGGCGCATCAATCTCTTCGATCCCTCAGGATCTCAAATTCGCCGGTGAACGGACAGAAACCCACATCAGCGATAACACGGTGGTTCGCGAATTCGCGACAATCAGTCGCGGAACGACCGACAAATTCAAAACATCGATCGGTAAGAACTGTCTCCTGATGGCATATGTCCACGTCGCGCACGATTGCCTCATCGGAAACAACTGCATCCTGGTCAATTCAGTACAAGTCGGCGGACACGTCACCATCGACGATTGGGCCATCATCGGCGGCGCAAGTGCCTTACATCAGTTTGTCAAGGTAGGCGCTCACGTTATGGTGTCCGGAGGATCGCTCGTCAGAAAAGACATCCCGCCATTCACAAAAGCAGCTCGTGAACCCCTAACCTACGCAGGGATAAATGCTATCGGTCTGCGACGGCGCGGGTTCAGTTCTGAGAAGATCAACGAAATACAGGAGATCTACCGCTACATCTTTCTCAAAGGTCTCAACAACTCCAAAGCTGTCGATTTTGTCGAACAGCAGATGCCGGCAAGCGAAGAACGAAACTATATTCTCGACTTTATCCGCGGTTCCGAGCGCGGCATCATGAAAGGATATGGTACTCACGACTGAACCCGTGACTACGCCGGAATCAGGAAATTCCGCTCTTACCATTTCTGTCGAAGGAATCGGCAAACGATTCAACAGGGAATGGATCTTCCGCAACTTCACACATCACTTCTCTTCCGGTAATACCTATGCCATCACCGGGCCAAACGGATCGGGAAAATCAACCTTACTTCAGGTGCTTTGGGGACAGGTTCCGCAGACCACCGGTCATCTCAAATACCTCAAAAGCGGGACGGAAATCGACACGGACAAATTCTATCAGCATGTGTCCATCGCAGCTCCGTATATGGATCTCATTGAAGAGTTTACGCTCCGCGAAACACTCGATTTTCATTTTCGTCTGAAGAGCCCTCGGCACCCTGCCGATATGGAAACCCTTGCAGAAAAAATGTACCTCCGCGACGCGCTGGATAAGCAACTGATGAACTTCTCCTCTGGAATGCGTCAGCGGCTCAAACTTGCCCTTGCCTTATATACCCGGGCTGACGCCTATTTCCTGGATGAACCAGGAACGAATCTCGACGCGCGTGCCTTTGCCTGGTATCAGACACAACTTCGGGAACTCCCTCCTGAGGCTGTGGTCATCATCGCGTCCAACGACCCCGACGAGTACCCCGCCGACGCGATTAACGTCCACATGAACGACCTGAAATAGCCCCGGCACAGTATTTTCGGCCGTCCGGTAACAAATAGCCTGAAATGTGGGCAAAACGGGGGGTGGTTACGAGAATGGACTTTTTCGGTATCTATTCCGCTCACAGACGGTTGTTTTTGTGTATTTTTACCTTGGTTTAACGCTCTGAAATGAAACGAACATCGAGACTTCTCCCCTTTCTGGTCCTGCTGACAGCGGTGGTATTTTGCGCATGTAAGGACGACGACGGCGACTCCAAAACCGTCGAGCAGCAACAGCTCGAGAAACTTGTGGGCGTGTGGAATATCGCGTCAGCAACCGATGATTCCGGCGATCGCACAGTCGACTTCAACAACCTTGATTTGCACGTGGAAGGCACCTACAGCGGGGAAGGGAAGACATACAATTACAACCTGACGGGTACCCGCCCCACGCCGAGCCCCTGGCCCGAAGTCGGCACGTGGAAGTTCGGTACGAACAAAAACACTGACATTATCCGCGATCCGGGTGGACCGGACGAGATCATGATGAACTACACCGTTACCTCCGACGAGTTGACGCTTACGTTCACTGTTCCCGACGGTGGCGGTTGGGGAGGTGGCCGAGTGAAAAACGTCATCGGTGACTGGACGTTCAAGTTCACCAGATAGTCTGAGCCTATTTTAGCACGACTACTGTAATCCCGTCGCCGCCGCGTTCAATATGCTCATCGTGGTAGGTTGCGACTTGCCTGACTTTCGCAAGCTGTTCGCGAATCACTTTTCTCAATACTCCTTCTCCCTTTCCGTGAAGGATCCTGAGTTCACCGTGTCCAAGAAGTATCGCCGAATCAAGGAAGTGGTCGAGCAACGGAGCGATCTCTTCCACACGCCTTCCGCGGACGTCGAGCGTAGGATTAAAATTGGCCTGACGCTCATATAGATTAACACCGCTGACGCGCGAACGCGATGTCGTCGCTTCCCGCTCTTTGGTGCCCGTCACCTTCTCCAGTTTGGTGAGACGTATCCACGACTTCAATTCGCCGAACTGAACTGAGGCGGAATTGTCTCGGATCGAAAGAACAGTACCACTACCTTCCTGGCCGATGATACGAACACGGTCCCCTTCCCGAATCGGCGTTGGAGCGATGGTCTCCTTTTTCGATGCTTTCTCCTGCCCCACCCGCTCGTGTAGTGCCTTGAGATTGCGGCGCACCTTCATCGTTTCCTTCTTCTCCGCCTTATTCTCCCGGATGTGTCGAATTGTTTTTTCGATCTCGCGGTTGGTCTCCCGTAACAACCCGGCCGCTTCCTCTTTCGCTTTTGAGATTATTTCTTTCTTTCTCGTCTCCAGATCCGCCGACAGCGTCTGGTACTTTCCAAGCGACTGCTTCAACTTGACTTCTTCCTGTTCCAGCAGTGCGATCTTTTCACTCAGTTCCTGACGTTCTCTCTCGAGGTTTCGCACAAGGGTTTCGAACCCCGCGAGATCTTTTCCAACGAGTTGCTCCGCTTTGTCCAGCGTGGACTTCGGAAGGCCGGTTTTTCGGGCGATCTCAAGTGCAAACGAGCTACCAGGCTTCCCGATATCCAGGATGTACAATGGCTGCAGTTGCTCCGAATCAAAGCGCATCGCTGCGTTCTGTATCCCCGTGTGACGTTCGGCGAAAAGCTTCAGATTGTAGTAGTGCGTTGTGGCAACTCCCCATACTCTTCGGTCGAGGAGTTCCTGCAAGACAGCCTCGGCAATCGCTCCGCCAAAGTTTGGATCTGTGCCCGACCCGAGTTCGTCAAGCAGTACCAGCGAGCGGTCCGTGGCATTCTCAATGAACACGGACATGTTCCGCAAATGGCTGCTGTAGGTACTCAGGTCGTTCTCGATGGATTGCTGATCACCGATGTCCAGAAAAATATCCCGGAATACACCGACTCGCGACCGGCTGTCAAGCGGCACCAACATGCCGCACTGAAACATGTATTGCAGCAAGCCAACCGTCTTAAGCGTCACAGATTTTCCTCCGGCATTGGGACCCGACAACAGCAACAGTCGGTCACCCGTATCAAGCCGGATGTCGAGTGGGACAACTTCGCGTTTGCCGCGAAGACTTAAGAAGAGCAACGGATGCTTTGCGTGATACCATGACAGCGCCGGCCCGCCCTCGATGATTGGTAGATCGGCGCCAATCTCAAGAGCAAACTTCGCCTTCGCGCGAATGAAGTCAATATGCGACAGGAACTCAAAGGCATCGTGCAGCACTGCGAGCTCGACGCGCAACACGCCAGTGAGCTCTTTCAATACGCGGATCACCTCCCGCTTCTCGGCATGCTCGAGATCGCGAATCTCATTGTTTGCTTCCAGCATTTCCGCCGGTTCCATAAACACCGTCTGCCCTGTCGCGGACTCGTCGAGGATAAATCCCTTGATCCGGCGCTTGTGCTCAGCGAGGATAGGCAACACCACCCGCCCGTCTCGAATCGTGGGCAGCCCCCCTTCGGGAATAAGATGATCTGCTACCGCTTGGCGAAAAAGCTGATCCGTAAGACGTCGAACCCTCCCCTGCTCCTCACGAAGTTTTCGGCGAATACGACCTAACTCCGGTGTGGCGCCGTCGCGAACAGTAGCCTTGTCGTCAATTTTCTGATGGATCTTGTCCGTAAGCGCTGACGTCACCGCGAGGGGATCGGCAAGCGCGCACAGCGCAGGACAAGTCTCCCTTCGTTTCAGCAGAAAAGACTTGATCGCCGTTACCGTTTCGAGCGCCAGCGCCAGACGCAAGAACTCCTCCGCTTCCAGGTAGTTACCTTCTAACGCGATACGCGACATCCATTCGCCCCCATCGTAATAGTGACGCGAAGGGAAATCGTCATTTCTCTCCAGGATCAGGCGGAACTCGAGCGTTCGACTGAGTAGTACGCGAATCAGATTTTCGTCAGTAAGGAAGTGCATGTCCGCAACCCGCATCGCCGCCGCGGACGTCAGGCAGTAAGAAACAAGTCGTTGACGGATCTGGTCAACGCCCAGTTTCTGCTCCAGAGTGTCGGGATAGATCATGGCTCATCCACACGGTAAGGGGCGCGTTGTTCCTGTAATTGCAGGGTATCTACCAAGGCAGTGTAAATCCGTTCCATCTCCTTGGGACGTTCCATATAATAATCAATCGAGCGCCGGAAAGTCGAGTCAGTCGTGCCAGCGGCAGCAAATACTTTCCCGTTCAAGAAAGCAGCGACTTGTTTCGCGGAGTCCCGTGCAACCGCCAGGCGATTGACTTTTTCCTCGACGACGTACAACTCGCGCATAATCTGGACCATTTCCGCGGCGGTCAGAATCTCATCCGGTCGTTTCTCCTCACAGGAAAAACCGAGCGCAGCGCATACCAGGAGTATTATTGACGCTTTGAGAATTTTGTCCAACCTTTTGCCGTTTTATGGCTCCGCTGTTCAATTCGGGTGCCAAAAATACTCATATTTATCCTATTTTTCGGGCCCCGAGCGAGCCCTGGCGGCTTGATTCGCGGCGAGAACGTAAAGAATAGGCGTCTTGAGAGACATATTAAAAAAACTGCGACGATACGAGATTCAGATCCGCAAGGCCATCAACAGCCATATGCAAGGGGATTTCCGTTCGATCTTCAAAGGATCGGGTCTCGAATTCGACGATGTCCGTCCATATCAGTACGGGGATGACATCCGCACGATCGACTGGAACGTTTCCGCCAAGGGTCATGGCACCTTTGTCAAGACTTTCCGTGAGGAAAAAGAACAAACCGTGTTTTTTATCCTTGACGTCAGTGCATCAGGCGACATCGGTAATCCGGGCAGAACAAAAGCGGACGTTGCGAAAGAGATTTGCGGCGTACTCGCCCTCTCTTCCGTGAAGGAGTCAAGTCACGTAGGTATGATTTGCTTTTCGGATGTGAAGGAGCGGTACGTCAAACCGGGAAAAGGCCACTCCCAGGCATACGAGATCATCGCGGCCTTGGCTACGTTGAGACCAGTGTCGCTCAAGACCAGCCTCAACAAGGCGATATCATTTGCATTGAATATCATCAAGCGCCGGAGTGTTGTCATCCTGATTTCGGATTTCATCGATGAGGGATATTTTCACAATCTCAAATCACTCGCACGCCGTCATGATCTCGTTATCGTCCAGGTCAGCGATAAGCGGGAGACTCGTCTCCCGAGGCTCGGCATCATCCCTGTGATAGACAAAGAATCGAGACGTACACTTTGGATCAATACATCATTCGGCGATTTCAGAAAGAAGATAGTCGATCGCTACGAAAGTCGCCGCAACGAGCTGGAAAGTTTTTGTCGCAAACACGAGGTCAACTTTGTGACCGTTGATACTGAAGAGGACTACGTTCCAAAGCTCCTCAAGTTGTTCAAGGTGCGGAACAAATCGTTAAAGACATCATGACGGTCGTGGGTTTCTCGAAACAGCGTCAGGCAGTGAGCGCGGTTTTGCTGTTCACTATTGTGTTCTGGCCGGCCGCAGTATTCGCGCAGGATGCCGAGGTCGAAGTCCGCAGCGGGTTCCTGGCGGATAGCCTGAAGATAGGTGAACGAACGGGCTTTTACCTTTCGGCCCGCTACCCGAGCCAATCAAACATTCTCTTCCCCGACTCATCGCACGGCTTTGCCCCGTTTGAGTATGAAGCAAAGGAGTATTTTATTACCCAGACACAAAACGGCATCAGCCGGGACAGTACGATCTACTATCTTACAACATTCGAGGTTGATCGCATTCAGCATTTATCCCTGCCGGTCTATATAGTTCAAGAGAGCGACTGCACGATTGTACACTCGCCACCTGACAGTGTACTGATCACCCAGTTCGTCGCGCAGGTGCCGGATACGGTATCGACGCCCGAACTCCCTCTGCGGGAAAATGTTGCGTATGAAAAAGTGCGTTACAACCTCAACGTCATTCTGTTGTTGGCAGTACTCACGATTCTGATTGCGCTGGCACTCGTGATTTGGGCTGTCTTCGGACGCAGGATAGCACAGTACTTCAAGTTGCGCAAGCTGCAAAAAGCACATAACGCGTTCCTGGAGCGTTACAACGCATTACTCGTTCCCCTGCAATCCGGATTCTCCTTGCCTGCTACGGAGTCGGCATTAGCGACATGGAAGAAATATATGGAGGAGCTTGAGTCAAAACCCTATACAAAACTAACTACCCGCGAAACACAACGGCTTATTCGCCAACCTGCCGTGACGCAGGACTTAAGTCATATCGATCGCGCTATCTATGGCAATGACACATCGGTCATCGCCCCACTCGAAAACCTGCGACGATTCGCCGATGAACAATTCCAGCAGAAAGTAAAGGAGGTGCAACATGGGCAATGAGTTTCAATCGGCCTGGTACAGCCTTTCGTGGTTTGCACCGTCTACATTTAAGTCGTTTACTTGGGAACAACCTCTCTTTCTGTGGCTGATACTGTTAGTGCCTTTGGTGTTTATCATGCGATGGGTGATACGCCACTATTTCACACAGAAATTGCCCGTGGCGGTCTCTTCCCGCGATCTCAAATCTTCGCCCGCCAATCTCGTGCGATTCGTACCCGAGGTTCTGATCATGATGGTAGCTGCGTTGCTATTCGTCGCCTTGGCCCGCCCTCAGAGTACAAACGAAAAAGTGGAACAGTTTACCGAGGGGATCGACATCATGATTGCAATGGACATCTCGCAGTCCATGCAGATTCAGGACTTTCAGCCAAACCGCCTCGAAGCGGCCAAGCAAGTCGCGCTGGATTTCATCGACGGACGGCTGCAAGATCGCATGGGACTAATCGTGTTCTCGGGCGATGCCTTTTCGCTGGCTCCCCTTACGACAGATTACGACCTGCTTCGTTCGTACGTGAAGGACATCAACTTCGAGATGATTGATAACCGAGGCACGGCGATCGGCAGTGCACTGGGTGTCGTCACCAACCGGATGCGCGAATCAGAGACCGTATCAAAAGTGTGCATCCTTCTCAGCGATGGCGACAACACGGCAGGTAACATTGATCCCATCACAGCTGCCGAACTCGCTGCATCGTTTGGAATTAAAATATACACCATCGTGGTCGGTCGCGAAGGGCTGGTCCCCTATGGAAAAGATTTCTTCGGAAGGCCAAACATGATCGAGAACACAGTCGATGAAACAACCATGCGACGCATCGCCGACATCGGAGGCGGCCAATTTTTCAGAGCTACGGACAATCAGGCGCTCATATCCGTGTTCGAAACAATCGACCAATTCGAAAAGGCTGAGATAAAAGAGACACGTTACCGCGACACATCCGATTATTATCATATCTACCTGCAGTGGGCGGCAAGCCTCTTTCTGATCTGGCTTCTGCTGAAGTCTACCTTCATCAGCAACATACTGCAAGATTAGGACCGATGGTTTACTGAACGCCGGCGTAAATGATCAACCGGATACCGAAGATCAGCATGACGAGGCCAAGTGCGAGATTCAACATTCGGACAAACCGATGTGTAAGCATCTCCCGGAGTTTGTCCGCGAGTTTTGCTTTGATCAGGTCGGTTCCGAAGACAGTAACCACGATAGCCACGAAGTACGGTACAGCCTCCGAGGGCTCCGTATACCCGAGCTTGCTGGTTGCCACTCCTACCGTACCGAGCCAGAAGATTAACACCATCGGGCTAAGCCCGTTGATCACGAATCCTTTTCCGACAAGTCTCCAGGGGTCGTTCGAGGCCGGTGCCGGTGGGCCTTTCAAAAGCTTTCTGCTCTTGACAAAAAGGTAGTACGCCGCGAACAGAAGCAGTACCGCACCACCAAAGTAGCCGAGATACTCGCGCGCCAACCCGTCGTCGAACAGGCGATATATTCCGAGGTAGGCCAGGCTGATGTACATGGCGTCGCTGACCGAAACTCCGACAGCGACAAAAGCACCACTTGCAAACCCGCGTTCAATCGACGTCTGAATGATAGTGAAGAAAACCGGGCCGATGAGCAGCGCCAGGATAAGACCCGATAGTATACCGTTAAGGATGACTTCCATTAGATCGAGATTGGAGATATTGGGTCCAGTCCTCCAACTGCGCCTTCTTCATAACCCTTGGAAATTTGTTCTGTCCTCCCACCTTTCCCTTTCGCTCCAGCCAGCCGTAAAACGCATCCACCGGAAGGACGTCAACGAAGATTTCCTTCAGAGCAGCACTCCGTTCCACTGCGTAATCGTCATTCAGGACCATCAGTTGAGCATCGATCTTTTTCCGAAGCACATCCCGATCAACTGGGTCATCGGTTCCGATGAACCAGCGGTGCGCAAACAACGAATCATGAGGAATACCTGCCACGGTGAATTCCGGAATGTCAATGTTAAGTTCATTGGAGACAAGTTCAATGACCTTGTTCATGTTATCCACTGAAAGATGCTCGCCGCAAAGGCTTAGAAAATGCTTTGTCCGCCCGGTGATCACAAGTTCTGATTCCTCCAGCGATGTAAACTTGATCACGTCGCCAATGAGGTAACGCCACGCGCCCGCACAGGTTGAGAGAAGAAGCGCATACTCCTTGCCCACCGTCAATTCGTCAATTAGCAATGTCTCAGCATCTGGTCTGATTTCTCCATTGGCGTCGAAATTCTTCTCGTCAAACGGTACGAACTCATAGAATATTCCATTGTTGAGCACGAGCCGCATTGTCCGGCGGTTCGGATATGCCTGGAACGCAATAAATCCTTCCGACGCGAGGTATGTCTCGATGTAGTAGATCGGACGTGAAAGCAATCTCTCAAATCCCTTGCGATACGGGTCAAACGAAACTCCTCCGTGAACATAGACCGATAAATTCGGCCAGATGTCGTGAATGCTCGATACGTTGTGAAAGGCGAGTATTTTTTCAATGAGAATCTGGATCCAGGCCGGAACACCAACGATTATCCCGATATCCCATTCCTTCGCCTTCCCCGCGATCTCATCCAGCTTTGCATCCCACTGACGGTTCTTCGCGATGCGCTTACCGGGCTTATAGAAGTGCTGAAACCAGAATGGCAGGCGAGCCGCCTGGATGCCGCTGAGGTCGCCCTCGAAGTAGCTACCGCGCCGATTAAGATGCGTCGCACCTCCGAGCATCAGTATTCCGGACTCAAAAATTTCAGGCGGAAGATCGTACTTCGACAAACTGAGTATCTGGCGTACGCTTGTCTTCTGAATCGCCTTAGTCATGTCCTTGGTAACGGGAATATATTTCGACGACGCTTCCGACGTGCCGGAACTAAGTGCGAAATACTTTACCCGACCCGGCCAGCAAACATTCTTCGCCCCTTCCTGAGCCAGGTGCCACCACTCATTATGTATTTTGTCGTATGTATGGATCGGGACTTGAGACCGAAAGCGGCTATAGAATTCACGGCCCGGCTTTCGAAATCCCGCGAGGATCTCCTGGAATTCGTAATGCTTGCCAAACTTGGTTGAGTTGGCACTGAGCAGAAGTTCCTTCAACTCTTTTTTTTGCAAGTCAAAGGGTGAGGTATACTCCTCCTCCAACATCTCCCGAATCCGGATACCTTTCTTGAGCAATTTGCCCAGGATCGCCATAGTTGTGTCTTGTGGGCGCAAAAATAGGCATCAATTGTGCTCCGCCCAAATGATATAAATCGTTAGTATTACAGCGGTTTAGCAGCAGAATGAGTAGTCAGGAAATGTCTCTTCAACACAATCTTACCGAGCTCAGGAAAACGATACCTCCGACCTGCACGCTGGTAGCAGTCAGCAAGACACAACCTCCCGAGCTGATCATGGAGGCCCACCGTTGCGGACAACGCATTTTCGGCGAGAACAGGGCCCAGGAAATGGCGTCTAAATTCGCAAAGCTGCCGCAGGACATAGCGTGGCACATGGTCGGTCACCTCCAGTCCAACAAAATAAAGTACATCGCTCCGTTTGTATCGCTTATCCATTCGGTCGACAGTGCCCGCCTGCTGGAGGAAATTAGCCGGCAGGGAAAACGCTTTGACCGCGTAATCCCTGTGCTGCTGCAGGTATACATCGCGGAAGAGGAGTCGAAGTTTGGCTTCTCCGCCGATGAAATCTTCGACCTGATAGGATCTGACATCTGGACGGGCATGACAAACGTGCAGGTCAGGGGACTGATGGGCATGGCAACCTTTACCGAAGATGAGAACCAGGTGCGCGGTGAGTTCAAGAAGCTAAGGGCGTTGTTTGACGAGTTGAAGCGACGCGACTTACCGGGTGGCATCGAGATGTCGGAACTGTCGATGGGCATGAGCGGCGATTACCGCATTGCGATTGAGGAGGGAAGTACGATCGTTCGCGTTGGGACTGCGATCTTCGGCGAACGGACGAAACCGATGAAACCATGAGACATGAAACAATGGTAACTACCGGCGTTGTCTTCGGGGGCCTCGCGGTAGCAATTGGCGCCTTTGGAGCCCACGCGCTACGCCCCCTGTTGGAAGAACACGCGCGGGTTGAGACATTCGAACTCGCTGTGCGGTACCAATTCTACCACAGCTTTGCTATAATCATTTCAGGCATCCTGCGAATTCATTTCGATTCAAGGCATATCAGCCGCGCAGTAGTTTGTTTCATCGCCGGTATCCTCATCTTCAGCGGAAGTCTTTATGCACTTTCTATTACGGGTGTCCGAAGTTTCGGCGCCATCACCCCGATTGGCGGTGTGGGCTTCCTTGCAGGATGGGCGCTGCTGCTTATCGGTATCAACGAAAAAAGGTCCCGATAGGGACCTTTCAATATCTTTTGAGTCTGGCAGCTATTGATTCGGCCGTTTGTCCAGAATATTGGTCGTGAACGTAATGGTGTTACCTTCGGGGTTCACTGCGTTTGTGACGAGTTTCACCGGCTTGTTCTGCATGCCCATTTTACCGGCGCTATTGAATCCAACCGTTATCTGGCCGCTTCCTCCTGGCGGAATGGGATCACGAGGCCATCCTTTTGGCGTTGTGCACCCGCAGCTGACTTGTACATTGGTAATGATGAGAGGTTCGTTGCCCTTGTTGGTGAAATGGAACGTGTGCTCAACCTTGTCCCCCTGCAGGATGTCGCCAAAGTCATGTGACTTCTTATCCCAGGTGATCACGGCACCGTTCTTTTGCTGAGTCTCCTCCTGGGCAAATGACGGGCACGCCACAGCCAGGACACATATCAATACCAAATACTTTCTCATAGCTTGATTTTTTCCAAATTTAGGTGAATTTGACCAAAAAAATATCAATTTAACCCGAAACCCGCGCACGTCGGCGCCAATTCCGGGCATTGGGCTCCGCCCGGTTTAGTAACGCCTCAAATACTCTTTTATGGCCCGAAACGAGCAAAAAGTAACCTGATGGACCGCGAAATCGAAGAAGTTTACGGAAACAGTGTCAGGGTTCGCGTCTGCGGCCTTTGCTGGAAAGATAATAGCCTCCTCATGGTCAACCACCGCGGGTTGACAGCAGACGACTTCTGGGCCCCTCCCGGTGGGGGCGTCGAATTCGGCAATGCTGCGGAAGAACGCCTGCAACAGGAATTCCTCGAAGAGACTGGCCTTCGGGTATCAGTGTCGCGATTCCTTTTCGCCTGCGAGTTTATCAAGGATCCTCTGCATTCCGTCGAGCTCTTCTTCGATGTCACCCTTGAGGGAGGCGAACTGCGACGAGGCAAAGATCCCGAATTAAATATCATCACCGACGTGACTTTCATGACGATGGATGAGTTGTCACAAATCCCGGACTCGCGAAAGCACGGAATCTTCCGGTTGATACCATCGCCGGCGGATCTGCGGACACTTGCCGGGTTTTTCAGGCTTTAGTCCTTCGCCGCAATATTGCGCGGACCTACCCTTTATATTCCTGCATAAAATATTTATACTTGTAGGATAAGTGTTACCCAATAATCCTTTTCCGTTTTGCAGTCCGCAGCGCTCAAGTACAAGCTTATCAAAAAGATCAAAGATGAGCGTTTTGACGTTGACCAGATCAACCACTATGACCTGTTAATACACACCGGTCCACGCGATTTGCAGGTGGGGGTGGTCGATACTAATGAAAACCGGCTGCTGTTATTAGAAGACTTTGTTTTCCCGTCGCTGGCTTCGCAGGAGGATCTTCTCGCTACACTCGAACAATTGTTCGACGATCACGCCCTACTGAAAGCCGCTTTCTGGAAAAATGTGAAGGTGTCGGTGAAGAACAACAAGTATGTTCAGGTACCTGAACCGTTGTTTGTCGAAAGTGCACGTGATGAATATCTCAACTTCAATGCCCAGACGAACCCTGGAACGGAGTCCATCTTGTGGACAGGAAGTAAGCTAACCCGCGCAGTCACGGTTTTTTCGATTTCTCGTGAGCTGGAGAAATGGCTGATCGGTTTGTACCCGAATACCACGCTCCGCTTCCTACATCAATCTGCCGTATTGATCGAGGGTATTACTGCCATATCTAAACAGCGCAAAGACACTCCGTTGTACATATTCGTCGACCGCTTTCGCCTGCATGTGCTGTACGCGGAGCAGGGCCGCCTGATCTACTACAATCAGTTTGTTATTAAGCAGTTCGCCGAGTATGTCAAGTATATCATGCTCGTGATGAAGACACTAAACCTGAAGCAGGAGTCAAGTGAAGTCGTTATGTGGGGATATGTCGGCAAGAACTCTCCTCACTACGAGGAGTTTTATAAGTACATCAACAACGTCGTCTTCGGAAACCGTCCAAGGTTCGTGAAGTTCGGGTACATGTTTGACGAGGTTCAGGATCACCACTTCTTCGATCTGTATAGTATGCACCTCGTGTAACTGCAGGCGTCATCTGGACTATGACAAAAAAAAGAATAGCGCTGTTTCCCGGATCGTTTGATCCCTTCACCAAGGGACACGAAGACATCGTTCTCCGGGGTCTTAGCTTGTTCGATGAGATAATCATCAGCATCGGCTACAACCAGGCAAAGAGTTCACGTTACTTTCCGATCGACCAGATGGTCGATTGTATCGAACGGACCTTTACGTCCTATCCGCAAATTCGTGTGGTAACCTACGCGGAGCTTACAGCGGCATTTGCCCGCCGCAATGGGGCGCGCTATCTGTTGCGGGGAATCCGCAACACAACCGATTTCGAATACGAGAACAGCATTTCTCAGATCAACCGGAAACTATATGACGAACTAGAGTCGGTGTTTCTGATCACCTCGCCTCAATTTGCATGGATCAGTTCATCGATCATTCGCGAGGTTCACGGTTATGGAGGTGATGTGTCGGAGTACCTGCCGTACAAACTTGGATAATGTACAATCTCCGTTACGTCGATTTCATCCCGATTTTCTCGTAGTACTGTTCAAAAACGTAGCTGATCGATTTGTACGAGTGTGTCAGGGCGTGGTACACTTCCTTCCGAGTCATCCAGCGCAACTCTTCAATATCTTCATCTGTTGCAGGCTTCATCTTGCTGTCGTCCGGACAATCCATCACATACCAGCGCGTCTTCTTTAACATCGCGCGCTTGTTCATTGTATAGGTATGCCAGGTTGTGCATATCCGGCGTCCAATCTTGACAGAGATATTAGTTTCTTCTTCGACTTCCCGCACCGCCGTCTGTTTGTATGTCTCGCCCTTTTCGCGTTTTCCTTTGGGGAGATCCCATTTCTTAAGACGGTATATCATGAGGAACTTCTCCTTCTTGCGAACGAGGCCACCCGCGGCCTTGACAATCTTAAATTTCGACCGCAGATACTCTTTTACCGACAATCCCGATGGAGAGACGATGACGGAGAGAATATTGGTCGGGACATTGCTATTGAGAAATTTTAATAGCGTGTCAAAATCGGAACTCGTAACGTTGCGTATCCACACATGGTTGATAAGTCTTGCAGGCGCGATGGACTCGGATGAAGCGTCCAGCGTATCATTGAAGTGTCCCGGATCAGGCGCCGCGTCGGGATCGAGAATTCGCACCGGAATGTCGTTAATGAACAGAATCATTAAAAGGCTCATTTACCCGACTGGCAAAAGAGCAAATATTTCGCAAGGTGGCAAGCACTTTGAAAAACATTTTTGGCGCTGTCGCCGGCGTTTTCTTTGATGCATTCCTTTTATCCGGTTCCCGGAAAGTTCTATTTTTGGCGATGCCAATAATCAAAGTACAAAGCGAGACCGCGGGCCCGATTGCGGAGATGTTGCTGAAAATTCAGGCGATCAAACTCAGCACGAAACAACCGTTTACATGGAGCTCAGGATGGAAGTCGCCAATCTACTGTGACAACCGTTTGTCACTATCATACCCCGACGTTCGCGACGCGATTAAGAATGGACTGGTCGCTGCTATCCGGGAGAACTTCTTCACTGCCGAAGGCATCGCAGGTGTGGCCACGGCCGGTATCGCGCATGGTGCCCTGGTTGCGGATGCGCTAGAACTCCCCTTTCTATACGTACGACCCAAACCGAAGGAACATGGAATGGGAAACCTCATTGAAGGCCGGGTCGTAAAAAACCAAAAGGTAGTCGTCGTGGAGGATCTTGTCTCCACCGGTGGCAGCTCGCTCCGGGCTGTAGAAGCGCTCCGAGAAAGCGGCTTCAAGGTCCTCGGCATGGTCTCGGTATTCAACTACGGATTTGACGTTGCAAGCAGAAATTTCTACGAAGCCGACATGTCGCTGATCTCACTAAGCGATTACGGACACATGTTGTCGCAAGCCCTGTCGGCGAAGTATATCAGCGAGGATGAACTGATTTCGTTGAAGGCCTGGCGCGTAGATCCCGCGAACTGGCAGAAATAGCCCGGCCTACAGGATGCTTGGAAGGATTATCAGCATTTAATACCTTTGGCCCAACCCTTACCGTATCCCATGCAAGATATCCCGAAGAAAGTCACTGAAATATTGGTTGAAAAGCTCGGTATTGCGCAATCAGAAATCACTCCTGATGCGAATTTTGTGAAGGACCTTGGTATCGATTCCCTGGATTATGCAGAGATCGTTATGGAGTTTGAACAGACGTTCGATATCCGGATCCCGGATGACGACGCTGAAAAACTGCAGACTTTTGGAGAGGCCGTAAAGTACATTCAGGAAAAAATCAAGTAACGTCCCTGGTCTCGAAATAGCTGCAGATTCTTACCGCCGTATCGGAGACTTCTTTCACAAATCGATGTGATGTCCCGGACCTCGGTATCGTGGTGAAGCCCCATCCGCTCTGCGCCGCATCCCAGAAGACGATGAACTTCTCCCCCGCTATCAGAACGACATCCATCTCGTAAATCTCTTCCGCCTGTTGATCGTACAGACCCGTGAACTGTAGTAATATATGATCCGTGCGCACTAACTCCCCCTTCTTACAATCAATACTATTAAGCCGCATCAGAAGACCGGTCTCTTTGTTCCATGCTTTGAAGAGTAGTTTTCGAGGCACGAATTCCATAGGGGATTGGATGAAATTTTGTAACGTTGAGAGTGATCAGCGAAAATAACAAGCTATTCTTTATTATCAATAAATACTCGGGCACCGGGTTCAACCCGGAACTCGAAAGCGTGGTTCGCAGGGCGTGCGAGAACCACCACGTCACGTGCGAACTGGCTTACACCCAGGGCCGAGGACATGCAACCGAACTCGCCACGCACGCTATGGCGGATGGCTTTGAGCACATCATAGCTATCGGTGGCGACGGAACAGTCAACGAGGTCGCGCAGGCGATGATTCACGCACCGGCTGCAATGGGAATTATACCGAAGGGATCGGGCAATGGACTCGCCCGGCATCTGGGTATCCCGATGCGCTTTGAGTCGGCGGTAAAGCATTTCTTCGAAAATAAAATTGTGGCAATCGACACTTTCCGGCTGAACGGTAAGCTTTCACTCAATGTGTCGGGAATCGGGTTCGATGGATTTGTCGCGGAACGTTTTGGTACCAAACACGGTCGTGGGTTTCAAGGCTACGCTCGCCTGGTGCTAAACGAGTT
>JBIQJZ010000302.1:0-3518 GCA_044507115.1 Flammeovirgaceae bacterium
AACACAAAGCGCACGAAGAATCACAACGCACACAACGAAAATACGTCGTGATCTTTGTGGTCCTTTGTGTCCGTCGTGTTAGCGCATTCTTAAGTCGCTAAAAGGAAGAACTTGAGTTTGGCAGTAAGCTTGGCAGGTTCCACCCTGGAAAATAGAAAAAGCGCCGAAGTGGCGCTAATCTGTTGATTCTCAACGTGGGCCCAGCAGGGCATGATCCTGCGACCCCCTGATTATGAGTCAGGTGCTCTAACCAGCTGAGCTATGGGCCCCTTTCAGCCTTTTTGGGACTGAAAAAGAGGGGCAATGTTAGCAAATTGACGGAGAAGTTACAACACGCGCTAGGGGTTTCCGTAGGCCGTTTTAGGCCACTGCTACCGCTTTCTTGGGCTCACCTTCGTCCAATGGCACATTGTCGACGAATAACAGCCTCCCGGTAAGCTTTCCACTTTCGTCAAATACCTTGAAAACGCCTTCGCGCTTACCGTGACGGTACTGGCCTTCGCTCAGCACTCGTCCGTTCAGGTGGTAGGTAGCATAGCGCCCGTGCAGAATGCCGTTCTTGTAGTTCTCTTCCAGGAGGAGTTCCCCGGTTTCATAGAACTGTCGCCAGCTGCCGTGTTTGATGCCGTTCTCGTAGTATCCTTCCGAGATCAGCACGGCGTGTTTGTTAAACTCCTTCCATTTGCCGTTCCTTGGAATGTGGCGACTCTTGCGTTTAAAAAATCTCTGAAATATCTTCCACATATTTGTTTACTCATAATCTTCACAATGCCAGACCCCCGATGTCTCTTTTGGCAATCGACAACGGGAGGCCTTCTCGCAATTCAAACACAACCCTTTCGCTGGCACTTGGTGTGCCGCAGTTGATGATGCACTGGCTTCATATTGTCCGCACTGGATCACAACTCTCTCCGAGTGCTGCCTGAATACACATCCGATGCGATGCGCACAGGAAGGACAGAGGCTTTCGAGTTCTTTTGTGACGAGGGCTTCAATCTCGGGTTGCATCATGGTGCGGACCTACTCCCCAAAATGCATACCACGATGACCGGCCCGTACGGCTCGGGGAGGGCGATGTGGGTGCTCTTGGGTGGGGAGAATTTCCCCGGAGGTTCGGTTTTACCCGTCCTCGATCGAGGAGTCCACGGCGATTCTACTCCGGTCCGTACTTCTTGATGCGCTCGCGCAGGGTCTTCCGATCGATCCCGAGTTTTTCGGCGGTTCTGGAAATATTCCGGTTGTTAGCGGCGTATACGTCGAGGATGTAGTCGCGTTCGACTTCCTCAAGCCTCCGGTTCAATCCTTTTGATCGCGCGGCGGAATAGCGGAACGACTCGGGAAGGTCGGGGACATCGATGACGGCATCATCGGACATAATCACCAGTCGATGGACCAGGTTTTGTAGTTCTCGAACGTTGCCGGGCCACGCGTACGCTTTCAGCGCGCGCAATGCTTTCGGAGTGAACTTCATCCCGCGTCGCCCGACTTCGCGTTCGTAGCGCGCCAGGAAGAAATTGGTCAGGAGCAGTATATCGTCGCCGCGGTCTCGAAGTGGCGGAAGTTCAATGGAAACAATGTTGAGCCGGTAGTACAAGTCTTCGCGGAAGCGCCCTTGCTTGACGAGTTGAATCAGGTCGACGTTGGTGGCTGCTACTACGCGCACGTTCACTTTCATCGACTTCTTCGATCCGACGAGGTAAAATTCCTTCTCCTGCAATACGCGCAATAACTTGGCTTGCATTGCCAGGCTTGTGTTGCTGATCTCGTCGAGAAAGATGGTGCCGCCGTCTGCGGTCTGGAAAAAACCGGCGCGTGTCTCTACTGCGCCGGTAAAGGCTCCTTTCACATGACCAAACAATTCGCTCTCTAGCAGGGAGTCGGGAATTCCTCCACAGTTCACTGGAACGAATGGCGCTTTCGATGTGCGACCGCTGTAGTGTATAGCGCGCGCGACGAGTTCTTTCCCAGTTCCGCTTTCCCCGGTGATCAGCACAGTGGCATCGGTCGATCGCACTTTGTTGATCGCGTGGAAGACGCGGTTCATCTCTTCTGATTCGCCGATGATACCAAACTCTTGCTGGAAACTCCCGGCGGTCGACTTGCGGGTGCGGTGGCTTTTCTGCAACACGCGCTCTACAGCAGCAAATAGTTCTTTGTCTGTGAAGGACTTGACCAGGTACTCTTCGGCACCGATGCGGATGGACTCAATCGCCCCTTCGATCGAGGGGAAGCCTGTGACAACGAGGATACCGACACCCTTGTGATTTTCCGAGACGTGACGTACGAGTTCGAGCCCGTTCTCTTCCGGCATCTTGAGGTCCGTTATCACGAGATCGACGTCAATGGCTTCGAGCAGGGTTAGGGCTGACTGCACACTGTTGGCAGTAGTTATCTCATAGCCGACGGATTCCAGGTTGCGGCGGATTAGCTCGACGGATTCCGCCGAGTCATCGACCACGAGAACCCTCACGGGGGTTGTATCCTTCTTCTTGTAACTCTTCTTCATCTCGTTCTTATTTTTCCCGGCTGGACTGCTTCAGCGGCAGCAGTATTTCAACCTTGGTTCCCTTGCCTGGCTGACTGGTAACGTTGATCTTTCCATGGTGGGCAACGACGATCCCTTGTACAACGGATAGACCTAGTCCCGTCCCCTGTCCGGGTGGCTTCGTGGTGTAGAAGGGTTCGAATACTTTCTTCCGCACGTCGCTGGTCATGCCATGGCCTGTATCGGCGACGAGCAGGCTTACCATACGGTCTTTTCGCTTGGTAGCGATCGTGAGCGTGCCGCCTTTCGGCATAGCGTGTACGCTGTTGGTGATGAGGTTCACCAATACCTGGCTCATCTGTACTTCGTCGGCCTGGATCGCGGGCAGATCCTTGTCAAGTTTTTGACGGATCGTCACCTGTCGCCCTACAAACCGAACGTCTATGAAGTACAGAATGTTCGAGACCGTGTCATTGAGGTTCACGCGGGTGATCTGCCGGGGCATCTGCCGTGAAAATATCATCAGCTTTTTGATGATCTCCCGGGTATACAACGATGCTTTTACGATGCGCTCGATGTCTTCGTTCTGCTGATCGCTGAGGCCCCCGCCTTTTTTGATCAACTGTGCGAATCCCAGTATTTTCCCGAGTGGCTCGTTGAGTTCGTGCGCGATTCCGGCCGAGAGCTCTCCGACGAAAGCGAGTCGCTCCACATGTTCAAGTTGAAGTTGCAGACGCTGCTTTTCCTCCTCGGCTGCCGCGCGTGTCACGATGAGAGAGAATTCCTGCGATACCGCTTTGATCAGTTTTTTTTCCTCGGGTAGGAATTCGGGGGTGGCATTGCGTTGGACTGCGCGGTAACCGATCGCAACATGGCCGCGTTCCTTCTTGCCATCCATCACGGGGGAGGATATGCGGGCTTTGCAGTGATCGAATCCCGTGGTCTTCACCTGGTTTTTCCCGATGGAAATCATTGCCTCGGCGCGTTCGGGAAACTGCATGGCTGACGGCAGAATATCGAGGGCTTTGCTCAG
>JBIQJZ010000028.1:0-24275 GCA_044507115.1 Flammeovirgaceae bacterium
CTCACTACTCACCACTCACCACTCACTACTCACCACTCACCACTCACCACTCACCCGATCATTCCCCCATCATCACGAACGCTCCCCAGTAATACGGGTCTTTGTATTTCGCCATAAGCTGGAGTTGAGCTTGTTTGAACGCTTTCTGCTTGTCGCGAAGCTTGACCCAGTTGGTATAGAAATTCCTCATTAATTGTTGTGTCGCGCTGTCGTCTACTCTCCAGAGACTCATGATGAGGGCTTCTGCGCCGGCGACCAGGAAGGCACGTTGCAGTCCATAGACACCTTCTCCGGCCTTTACGTCGCCGAGTCCGGTTTCGCAGGCGCTCAAGACGACAAGTTTCGTTCCCTCGAGGTTTAGATTCATCGCTTCATACGCCGTGAGAATACCGTTGTCGTTGGCGGCCAGGTTTGGTGTACTTGCTCCGCTCGCGGTCTTTGCTGCTCCTGCAAGCATAAGACCTGATCGGAGGAGGGGATTGGCACTAGCGTTCTCCAGATTTACGCCGAACGCGGAGCCTGTGCTTTCGACGTCTTCCAGAAAGTATCCGTGTGTCGCAATATGAAGTAGCTCTGGGCCTTTGGCAGCCTTAAGTGCAGACTCTGTAGCGAGAGATTGAGTCAGCACCTGAAGTTTGTAGCCCGAGGCTTTAAGGACGTTCGCGATTCCATCGACCTCCATCTTTGTACCAGGAAGCGGGTCGATGTTAGTGCCACCGTAGTCGGGAAATCCAACGAGAACGGCATTCTTTGTTGGAGTGGATAATTTTTTCTTCTTCAGCGCCAAAAGATCTTTCGAGTTGCCGAGAATTGTGATGTCGTAACGGCTGATGAGATAGTCGTTAGTGTTCGGCCGCCGGACGGTGTTCAGATTGATCTGGTTGAATACGCCGTCCGGAGAAAAATAGATCGTTTTCTTTCCTTGCAATGCAGGTTCGATCGCAGCCCAGTATTGATCGTAGGAATAGTCGTCGGCAATTCTTTGCTGAATGGCATTCCGGTAGTACTTGGCATACCGGCTTTCGAGTTGTTGGCCGTTGTCAAGGATTTTCAATATGGGGTTTGGGCTATCTTTTCGCAGAATCACTGCTACATATTTTGCCTCGTTTGTGAAAGATTGATCGAACCCTCTGAGTCGGATAACTTCAACGACAGCTTCGTTATCGGATAAGAGGTTCCGAATCTGGGCGAACCGGATGTCGGATGCGGTGTAGCCTTCGGAAAAATCCTTTGACCGTTCGGACAAACTCTTTTCCATAGCGTTCGCAGCGTTCTCGATCGAGTCGATATTTATTTGCTGCTCCTTCAGCTCAGATTTCGAGTACGCGTAAAGTCGCGCTAGTTGCTCCTTCTGGTCCACCCAAGTCAGGTAGTCGCGAATCAGCACACCGTCCCTGCTTGCAAAAATGTTGTGTTTAACCTTGTTTGTTGAGTTGAGCAATAGGGCCTTCGTTGCAATCTGATAATCCAGAACGTCACTTACGATCTCCGGGTACGTTGGGCTGGCTTCGACGGCGAAGTTGTAGAAGCGCTGAAAGCGTGGAGATAAGACATCCCAATACTTTGTCTTCTCAGCCTCGCTCATCGGCGGAAAGTACCGGTTGACGAACTCAAGAGAGTTTTGCATTACGTCGCGGTAGAGCGCGTACGCCTCCCCGAGTGCCTGATTCTTCCAATGAAGAACAGCCAGGTCTTCCTGCGACTGAACAAAATGGGGATGGTTCCGCCCGAGCGTTTTTTCCCGGATTACCAAGGCCTTTTGCAAAAGCGGCAGAGCCTTGCCGTACTGTCCGGTCATGCGGTAGAAGTTTCCGAGGTCGCTCGTCACGCGGGCATATGCCGGGTTTTCCTCCCCAAAATTGCTTTTGTAAATACTGGCTGCCGTGCGCAACAAATCTTCTACATTGTCTTCCTTACCCATGAGCATGTACAAAGCCGACTGATTGCTTAGCATGCTGGCGTAATCAGGATTCGTTTTTCCGAGCCGTCGTTCCATGCTCAGATAGATGCTCTCTGCCTCTTTGTACTTCCCCATCTGCTGGTATAGCAGCGCAAGGTTTGAGAGAAACTTCAGGTGGTTTTTCGATTTCTTACTCTGCAAGCGTTCGGCGATAGCGATGGCTTGTTTCAAAGCACCTTCAGCTTCATCGAATCTTCCGATAGCTTGAAACAGGATTGCCTGGTTATTTAGTACGATTGCGTATTGCATCGACGAATGCAAGTGGTTCGCGGCGACGATTTCCAGCGCGCGAGTCATTGTTTTCTCAGCCTCGTTATACCGGCCGAGGTTGTAGTGCAGCACACCGTAGTTGTTGAGGGACGACGCGACGGAGATGTGCTCAGCTCCGAATTTTTCCTTTCGGATGTCCAGGGCTCCTGTTGTGAAACCCTCGGCTTGTGTAAAGCGCCCCATCGTGGCGTACAACAACCCCTGGCTTGAAAGAGTCTTCATGTAGCCGAGGTCTTGCGTGAGGTTGGCGTCCTCATAGATAGCTTTTGCCGCGGTAAAACGGCGTTCCGCGCCGGCAAAGTTACCTGATCCGTACGCCAGCTCACCTGTCTGTCTGAGAAGTCTGGCCCGCTCTTCGTCTGTGAGTTCGGTGTTGTTGTAATAGGAGCTGCCGAGGCTTATCAGCGATGAAGCTCGGGCAAGTCGCTCACCCTTTTCTTTTATATCGAATAGTCCCGCATTGTCGCTGATAAGAATTGCGTAGTCGAAGTCGGTTGAGTCGAACTCCGCTCGCGCATTCTCCATGCGCTTCAGCATGGTGTTTGCGGCCTTGTCGAGATTTTCTTTGGTAGCCAGTGCCTGGACCTTCTTGTTGGCGGCATCCTTCAAATCCTTCAGGAACTGAGCGTCGGCTTGTAGCGTTACGACGGTCGCTGCTGCGAGAAGTGATAGCGCGCGCGTCCATTTCCAAAGTTTCCGACGACAACGCTGGTTGGCTTTCATAAGGTGTTACTCAACACTGAACAATCCCTATTTAACGTCGCATTCGCGATACGCATTGATCAGGGCAATCTCCCCCTCTTTTCCAGGTTTTGCATTTCCATGTTCCATACCCCAAACCCCTCGGTAGCCTTTGTTGTGGACATGCTGGAAGAGGTTCTTATAATTTATTTCACCGGTGGTCGGTTCTTTTCTTCCTGGATTGTCGCCGATCTGAAAGTAGGCAATTTCTTCCCAGCACTTATCGATGTTGGGTAACAGGTTGCCTTCATTGCGTTGCATGTGATAGACATCGTATAGAATCTTGCATGCTGGACTCTTCACGGCCTTGCACAAGGCAAAGGTTTGGTCTGAATAGCGCATGAAAAGCTCTGGTGTGTCACTTAGCGGCTCAAGCACCATGACAAGTCCATGCGGTTCAAATATTTCAGCGCCGTAACGCAGTGCCTCCACGACGTTGGCAGTCTGAATCCCGATCGGCAGATTGCGCTCGAAGAAACCCGGAACAACAGTCATCCATTTTGCATTGACACGCTTGGCTGCGTCGACGCACTTCCGGCATGTGGCGATAAAGTTATCTTTGAACTCTTGCTTGCCCGTGGTCAGAGATACCTTCCAATTGTCGCCGCCATCGACGACGAAAACGCCCATTGTCATTCCTAAGCGCGCAAGTTCCCTTCCGATTCTTTCCTGCTCTTCCACTGACCGTTTTAGCAATCCGTTGTCTTCGATAGCCCGGAAGCCCTGATCGTGCATGAACTTGATCTGATCAACGAAGTCTTTACCCGCGTGACTGGCAAACATGCCGGCGTGCGGGGCGAAGTTGCATGTAAAGGGCTTCCCTGCCGATGAGACAGCTGCGTTCTCCCGGGCAAAAGATTGTGTCAATGGGATGGCGGACGCGGTAGCCGTTACTGCACTGGCGATAAAATTTCTTCTTTTCATGTACGAATGATGTTTACGGATTTTAGATGGTGAAGTTAGATTAATTTTGGGCATTAGGCTAATAAAAAATCCTCACCTTTACGCCATGAGGCTACATCGCAGTACGTCAGAGGCAGTTGTGGAAGCATTGAAGCAGATCTTCGAAGAGAAGCGGTATGCTGATAAGGTAATCGAAAGACTGCTGAAGCAGGATCCCCGCTGGGGCGCACGCGACCGCCGTTTTATTGCAGAAACTACATATGATATCGTTCGATGGTATCGCTGGTTTCGCGAGCTCGGTCAAAGCAAAGGAAATGACTTCTGGAGACTTCTTGCCGTATGGTGTACGCTGCGAGACGTGGACCTTCCATCGTGGACCGAATTTGAAAAGTTTTCGGCCAAAGAGGTGCTGGCGCGATCTCGTCAGCCGGCCTATAGCCGAAAGATCCGGGAGTCTATCCCCGACTGGTTGGATGAGACTGGCGAGCGCGAGCTTGGCCGCGAGGTTTGGGAGCGTGAGCTGGCTGCCCTTAACGAAATGGCTCCGGTTGTGTTGCGGGCGAACACGCTCAAGACCAATCGCGTAACACTTCAGAAAACACTTCGGGAAGAAGGTATTGCCACGTCTGCCGTGGAAGGTTACCCCGATGCGCTCGCGCTGAACGAAAGGCAAAATATCTTTGGATCGCCTTCGTTCAAGGCAGGCTTGTTTGAACTGCAGGATGCCGGCTCGCAGGCGATTTCACCCTTCCTGCGGGTCGAGCCAGGTATGCGGGTCGTCGATGCTTGCGCCGGCGCGGGCGGAAAGAGTCTTCACCTAGCGGCATTGATGAAGAACAAAGGCCGGATTATCGCGATGGACACGGAGGAGTGGAAACTCGATGAACTCCAGAAGCGCGCCAATCGGGCTGGTGTGAGCAACCTGCAATCAAAATTGATAGAGTCGGGTAAGACAGTGAAGCGCCTTGCAGGCTCGGCGGACAGACTGTTACTCGATGTGCCGTGCTCGGGAATTGGGGTTCTAAAGAGAAATCCAGATGCGAAATGGAAACTCTCACCTGACTTCCTGGAGAAAGTCAGGGAGCTTCAACACCATATCCTGCGCGACTACTGCGACATGCTGAAGCCGGGTGGACTGATGGTCTATTCGACGTGCAGTATCCTGCCTTCCGAGAATGAATTGCAGGTCCGGGAATTCATGTCCGCGACGACCGACTTCGAACTACTGGCGGAGAAACACATTCTTCCGTCCGAGGGTTTCGACGGCTTTTATATGGCCCTAATCAAAAGAAATTCAAACTAACCACCGTCGACCGTAGTCTCCCTACACATCCATTGAATCATAGACCAGCACCTTCGACCACAAGTGGGAGCAATCCTCAATGAATTTCTTGTGAATCGGATGGACCTGGTAAGCATCCTGCCCCGCGAGGTCGTCAAAGAAAATCAATTCCGAGGCGCTATAACTATCGTCGATAACGGGTCTCTTTTCGGTTTTTGCCGGTACGCCGATGTGAAGGCCGCGGACAGACTCGATCTTCGACAGTGTTCGTAATCCGTCGAGCAGCTTGTTCAGGTCTTCAGTCGAATCTGGATTTTTCAACCAGAAAAAAACGTGGTGAGCTAATAATTTCTTTTGTTCCATCCACAAGTATAACGACAAAGCGGAAATGGCGCCACCTTTTAAATGAAGATATCCGTTGCTACGACACCTTCACTACAATCTTGCCAAACTGGCTCCCCGCCTGCATGCGGCTGAGTGCTTCATGAATATTTGCCAAGGGGAAGGTCTGATCGATGACAGGGCTGATGTTGCGGCTTTCCATGAAATGAAGCATTGACAGGAACTCGTCGCGTGTGCCCATGGCTGATCCCAGTATGGTGATTTGCTTCCAGTACAGGAGGCGGGTAGCGATTTCAGTTATGTTCCCTGCAGTTCTACCAAAGTTCACGATCCTTCCTCCCGGAACAGCCAATTCGATATATGTTCCGAACTGAGGTCCTCCTGCGCAGTCGATGATAACATCGAACCCACCAGCTTCCTTAGTCGCGCGTTCACTCCAGTGGGGCTCGCGATAGTTGAAGCCGTCGGTCGCGCCGAGTTGCTTTGCGCGTTCAATTTTCTCATCCGATCCAGACGTGACATAGACGCGCGCCTTGTACGCTACCGCGAACTGAAGGGCCCACAATGCAGCGCCACCGCCGATTCCAGTAATAAGCACCTTCTCATTCACGCGAAGCCGCGCCTTGGTGAACAATGCGCGATACGCCGTGAGTCCCGCAAGGGGCACACCTGCGGATTCTTCCATGGACAGGTGCTCCGGTTTCTCGAAAATTTGGTTCTGCGATATGGCCAGATACTCGGCAAAGGTCCCGTTATCCGGAATGCCGAGGATTCGGAACGCTTCACTTTGGACGACAGGATTGTCGCCCCAGTTCAGGCTGGGATTGATCACGACCTCGGTTCCGACGAGTTGCGGGTTGGCATCCGGGCCAACCGCCTCAACGACTCCAACGCCATCAGATCCCGGGATGACTCCCTCAGGGAAGTCGATCGTATCATGCATCAACCATAAATCGCGGTGATTCAGGGCCGCGTAACTGAGTTTTACAAGCACCTGATCCTTTACGGGAACAGGTTTCTTATACTCTCCGACAACGAGGGGAGTTTCTTTATTCTTGAAGATCGCGGCTTTCATCATCTGACTCACGAGAATCTATCGAGAACAAAGCAATGCTTGAACTGCTTCATTCCGATTTTAGGGTAATAATTAACGGCCTTCGGCGCAGCAAGTAGAATGAGCTGCGTCTGGCCACCGGCCGTCTGGTGCGTCAGGCGGACGAGTTCCTTCCCGATACCCCGGTACTGGAAGCCGGAGTCAACGGCGAGGTCTGATAAGTAGCAGCAGAACGAAAAGTCTGTTACGGCCCGTGATACCCCTACCAGTTTGCTCCCCGCCCAGGCCGTTACCAAAACATCCCCGTTGTCGAGCATGCTTTGAATGCGTTCGACGTCGTCAACAGGGCGCCGTTCCGCGAGCGTTGAACGTTTCAAGACGTCGATAAAATCTGCCGCTGTGATCGTCTTATCACACTTGTAGGTGATGGAGTCCATAGTTGAAGGCTTTAGTCTGAGGGGAGCAATCCGTTCAGACCTTAACGATGTAATTCCAGCCGAATTGATCTGGTTCGACTCCGAGACGCATGTTATTAAGTTTCTCTTTCACACGCACCTGGAAACTTGTCGGTCCTGCAACGGGTAGTTGGTAATCGACGCCATCGATATGAATGACAGCAATCGGTGCGACGACCGCTGCGGTACCAGTACCAAAAGCCTCTGTAAGTGTACCTTTCTGGAATCCCTCCTTGATCTCATCCATTGAGATCCGCCTTTCTTCAACAGGATAGATCGCCATCTCTCGCGCGAGAGTCAGAATCGAATCGCGTGTTACGCCGTCGAGAATAGCCGAGTTCAATTTAGGTGTCACAAGCTTTCCGCCGAGGACGAACATAACGTTCATCATTCCGACCTCGTCGATATACTTGTGCTCCTTGTGATCCGTCCAAAGGATCTGGTCGAAGCCTTCCGAATGCGCGATGTTGGTCGGGTAAAAGGCACCACCGTAATTTCCGGCACACTTGGCATAGCCGGTGCCTCCTTCCGCAGTGCGTACATAATGTGTCTCAACCTTGAGGCGGTACGGTTTGCTCTGATAAGGTCCGACGGGCGAAGTCATGACGATCAGTTTGTACTGATCGGCAACCTTTACGCCGAGGCGAGCTTCCGTAGCAAACACAAGCGGGCGTATATAGAGCGTGCCATCCTCTGCGGGCGGTACCCATTGATGGTCTGCCTCGATGAGGCCCTGAAGTCCCGCGAGAAACAGGTCCTCCGGAATTGGCGGCATCACCATTCGTTCGAGAGATCGATTCAATCGATTCAAATGTTTCTGTGGACGGAAGATGTTGATATCGCCCGAGTGCGTTCTGAAGGCCTTCATCCCTTCGAAGACGGACTGTCCGTAGTGAAGAGAAAGGATTGCCGGCGATACGCGAATGTCCGCGAAGGGCACGATCTTCGGGTTTTGCCAATGACCTTTGTCGAAGTCAACGACAAGCATATGATCGGAAAGGTGGTTTCCAAACTCCAGGTGTTTGAAGTCAACTTCACTGATTCTAGATTCTTTCGCACGCTCCAAAGCGATGCGGGACGCAACGGTTGTCATAACTGAAATATTAAGCTGTGAATTTCATGAATATATTCTACTTCTGAAAATCGGTTCTCGCCGGCGACTGTTTCACATCAATCAAAATGGGCCTTGGATCGTGGAGTACGGGGAATTTTACCGAGCGCGCGATAAAGCACATTTTGTTTGCCTCCTGATGCAGCGCGATTGCACGTTCTGCCATCAACGCGTCCGAGATGGTGACCTGAGGACGGAGGGTGACGCACGTGAACTGCCCGCTACCATCTGGGTTCTCCGTCATTTCGCCTTCAGCCTCGTCGATATAGCGGCTTACCACCACCCCATTGACAGCGCAAAGGTGGAGATACCAAAGCATGTGACAGGTGGAAAGCGACGACACAAGCATATCCTCAGGAGTGTATCGGGAGCGATCGCCCCGGAATGATGCGTCAGACGAGCCCGTCAGAACCGGTTTTCCATGGACGACAATTTCGTGGTTACGCGAATAGTTCTTGTACCCTGAAGTCCCCTCACCGGTATTACCGGTCCACGTGATTGTTGTTTTATACAAATGTCTTCTAACCATTTATTCGTCAAATTGTCTTTTTTTGTGCTGCGTTTTGGTGGAACGACGGCATGAGCAGCAGTATTTTGAGTATTTACGGAGCCAAGCCAATTGCAGTTTCGATAAATTTGACCACATCAGTTACGAGTGAAGTACTTTAATTTTCTTGCTGCGGTAGTTTTTCTTAGCGTCTATGCGATGGGGGAGATTCCACCTTCCGAGCGCTTCAATCTTTGGTTGATTCCGTTTGCGATTCCGTTTGCGCTTGTGTCGAACATTGTGCTGCTGGCCCTCGGAGCCATCTTGCGGCAGCGTTCTGCATTGTTTCTCCTTGCGGCCCTCGTGTTCGGGCGCGGCTACCTGTTCAGTACCGTTGCAATTAAGTCGGCGTTTAGTGGTTCGAAGGGTGATACCGAGACTTTTTCGGTTCTGAGTTATAACGTCCGCGACTTCAACACAGGGTTCTTCACTGGCATGAGCGAACGCGAGGAGGCGAGCGCCGACAGCATCCAGAAGCAAATGGTCCGGTGGATCCTGGATTCTGGCGCCGACATTCAGTGTTACCAGGAATTCCCGAGACTTTTGCACCACACGGAGATCGACCTGATTGAGCCGATTTCGTCCTTAGGGTATTCAACCTACTTTTCTGGCAAAGACAGAACTCACTGGTCAAATGTTGGGACCCTTATCGTGTCTCGTTTTCCGATTGTTAATTCGGGCGACCTGCTGGCAAGCGAGAATGGATTCAACCGTATCGCGTACGTGGATACGAAGATAGGCGACGACACGCTTCGGGTGGTAAATGTCCATCTTGAATCGATGCAGTTAACAGGTTTCAACCCGCGGTACGCGGAGGATTTTGAATCGCAGACGCACGACGTCAAGATGATCTACCGCCGACTGAAAGTCGGCGTTTTCGAAAGAAGCCGGCAGATCGAAGAACTCGTGAACTTCATCATGGATTCCCCTTATCCCGTGATCTGTGCTGGGGATTTCAACGAGTTACCCTATTCTCATTCATACGGCGCCATCAGAAGTCAGCTCAAGAACTCGTTTGAAGAGGCTGGCAAAGGCTTTGGGTTCACCTACAACGGCAACACCCTGAGCACGCTCCGGATTGACAACCAGTTCTATTCGCCTCCGCTGAAGTGCTTCACTCTGCACACGCTGGATTCAGTGCCTTACAGCGACCATTTTCCGCTGCTGGGCATCTACTCCATGAAACGCTGAGGGGCACCGGCCTGGACGCTATTGAAGCGGCTCAAAAACTTCGCAACCCGGTTACAATTGTTCGTATATGGCATTAACCGAACCGACGGTCCCGTCAGGTCAGGAAGTGCCGGATTCACGGCCAGAAAGGTGCTGCTGCGCCTACCTATGTAAGAAAAATCATCAAAATTGATCTTTTTTACCTGGGTTTGGTTACTTGTCGACTACTAATGCAATTAACAGGTGTTTTCGGCTCGTTTATCCACTTTTTTTTAAGTAGGATTTAACGGGTGTCCGGAAAGTTATTAGTACTTTAGTGTCTCTTAGTTGGCTTTAATTGCACCCTAAATTTCCAAGGTCCTTGAAGCTGCACTTTTAAACAACTTTAAAATTGCGAGCCTATGAAGAAGATTTTGCTAATTGAAGACGATGCTCCCCTGAGTTGGCTTCTTGGAAAGATTCTGAAGAGCCGGTACGACGTTACCATCATTCGCCACGACCTGGACGCTTGGGCTTGGTTATCCGAAGGCAACCACGCCGATCTGATCATCCACGACCTCAACGGACCGACGGCCGACAAGATTGATTTTCTGGATAACGTTCGACTCAGCGGATTTTACAATGACATCCCGGTGATCGTTCTTTCAGGTAAACAGGATGATGAGGAACGGCAAGAATGTCTGGAGCACGGTGCCTTGTCTTACTTCGCAAAACCATTCGAACCCCAATCTCTATTGTCAGCAATTAAGAACGGTTTACTCCGTAAGAACGAAGTTGCACTGACCACCTGACTATGGAACCGTTACTGACTGCAACCGGCGACCAGGCTCCGCATAGCCTGGCGGAGGTGTCTGTATTCTCAAAACGAATCTTGCGGGTAGACGGTGCTCCTCACCCAGGGGAAGACAACTACCTGTACGAAACAACTTTGTTTACTTACGTCACCCTCGAAAACGCCATTCAGTCTCTCAATAGAAATGAAGTAGTTCACGCAATCTTATTGCATGACCTTCCTGGGAGCATGAAACTGCGGGCGTTATTTGAGATGGCTTTCGAAAAGTCTATCCCGCTGATCTGGTATACGCCGAAATTTCAGGCCACCGCAAAACAACAAGCCCTTGAGCAGCAAGCCGACGACTATCACTACGGAGCCATCACGCCGGTCTTCCTGAAAAGGATTGAAGCACTCCGAAAACTCAAAGCGTACAAGCGGTCGCGCGGAGACAAACCATACGACACCTTCACAGAAGATGCTCCTCGAATGCATCAATGGGCCATCAAGCGCGCGATGGACATTGTGGTTTCATTCGTCTTGCTGGTGTTGTTATCACCTTTCCTACTACTAATCGCGATCATTATCAAAGTTGAATCGCCCGGACCCGTTTTCTATATTTCGAAACGGGCGGGTTCGGGGTATCGCATTTTTGATTTCTATAAGTTTCGTTCGATGCGCGCCGGGGCCGACAAAGAATTGCGCAAGCTGGCACACATCAATCAGTACGCCGAAACATCCAACAGTATTTTCTTTAAGATCAAGAACGACCCACGCGTAACGCGTTTCGGAGCATTCTTGAGACGTACCAGCCTGGATGAAATTCCCCAACTGTTCAACGTGCTGATAGGCGACATGTCCCTGGTTGGTAACAGACCTCTTCCACTATACGAAGCCGCTCAACTCACCAATAATCGTATCGCTTGGCGATTCCTCGCGCCCGCGGGGATAACTGGTTTGTGGCAGGTCCAAAAACGTGGAAAGGATAATATGTCTGCAGAGGAGCGCATCGCACTTGACATCGAGTACGCGATGAACTGGTCCGTCCTACTTGATATCAAGATTATGTTTTCTACGTTGCCCGCATTGTTACAGAAAGAAAAGGTCTGAGTATCACAAGGCCGTCAATCTTTGCCGCAACTCCTGCTTCTAGATCGCCCTTTTCATCAACCAATCCGTTTGGGCATCATTTCCCAGCATAAAGGTGTGTTCCCCGAAGCGCTGGAAGCCATGCTTTTCATAGAACGAGATGGCGTGATGATTGTGCTCCCAAACGCCTAACCACATGATTTGTGCACCTTTTTTTCGGGCGTGACTCAAGCACGTCTGGAGAAGGAGATGACCGACCCGCTTTCCTTTGTAGTCGCGTTGCACGTACAGTCTTTCAAGTTCCAGGGCTGTGACGTCGCCGAGTTCAGGTGGTGGATTAGCCGACCGAATCTTGGCATAGCCGACTGGTTTTCGTCCGTCCTGCGCCATGAAAAAGACTGTCCCGGGTTGTTTGATCTCGTGCTCGATGATTTTTTTAGTGAAGTTGTCGTTGATATACCGGATCATGTTATCCGTATCGTTGTACTCGTCAAAGGTGTCGCGGAAGGTCTTGATTCCCAAGGCTACGAGCGCCTCCACATCCTTCACGTTGCATGTCCTGACGGAGATGCCCTCGTTCATGAGCGTCAACTTCATAGGTTTGGTCTTTGCTGCAGCGTTTTGAATATACTGATTTTTTCTCTGGAAGCCGCGATCCCTGGGGTCTCATTCACACTTTTCTCCCCGTAATTTCGAGTTTCTGCCGCAGCTGGTCCCCCTTATTGACGATGTAGATTCCGGCGATGGTGAGGATCATGGCTACCCAGATCTTGCCATTTAGCGCCTCGTCTAACACCCACCATCCCAGGATAACTGCTACCAAGGGGTTGATGTATGCATAGAGCGACACAATTGTCATCGGCAACTCGCGAAGAGCATAGACATAGCTAGCGTACGCGACTAATGATCCGAATACGATCAGGTACAGTAACGACCAGACGACCTCGCTGGACCATACTACTGTGGTGAAATTGTCGAAGGCAATGCTGAAGGGTATCAGCCAAAGTCCACCGAACAGCATCTGCAACCCCGCATCGATGAAAGGATCAC
Organism: Flammeovirgaceae bacterium; assembly: GCA_044507115.1. Classification (GTDB taxonomy): domain Bacteria; phylum Bacteroidota; class Bacteroidia; order Cytophagales; family Cyclobacteriaceae; genus Chryseosolibacter. The sequence continues at coordinate 12,747 of JBIQJZ010000028.1, forward strand.
CTTCAATACGGTTCCGCTTGATCCAGATGCTTCCTCCCGCCCATGCCAGGCATGCGGCTAACGTTGCCAGAATGCCGAGGATGTAGGCGGTCTCCGAAAATGCAGAGAGGTGTTCACTAAAAATCATCACTATCCCTACCAGACCCAGTGCCACTCCACCGATGATGGGGAGATTTGGTTTTTCTTCCTTGTGTATCGTGACATTCAGGAGGATCACGATCACCGGCACCAATGAGCAGATGATTGCCGCCACGCCGCTGGGAATATGCATTTCAGCCCACGCGACTAGCCCATTTCCGAGACTGATCATAAAGAAGCCTGCGATTGCCTGTCGCCACAGGAGTTCCTTCGAAGGCATTGCACGTCTTGTCAGGGCGAACAGGATAAGTAACAGGATGCCCCCGGCGCAGACTTGCCGGATGACGGTAAAGAGGAACGGTGGAAAACTGACAACTGCAATGCGCAGTGCCAGATACGTCGTACCCCAGATAATACAAACCCCCGCCAGGGCGATGTAGGCAAGCGCGGATGATCGAGCCATAGCCATAGATACAGTTTGTTATAGTGCCGTGCAAATGGCGCGTTGGAAATAGTTTTTGAGGATTGAGAAGGATCGATTTCGATCAGACGCCAAGGTCGCCGCCGTCGGCGATGATCAACAGCAACTCTTTCACTTCTTCCGCCTTGTCATGGTCGCCCATCTTATCGAATGACATGATCAGGTTCCGCAGTACACGTCTGACGATGTCTAAGTTTGAGCACGGCTCGAAGAACGAACTTTGAGGTGTGAGGTGCAATTCACTGATGTAGTTTTCGATATCCTGGCGCGAGAAGATCAAGCCTTTGTTAAAGGCGTTGATGTAGAACTGTGTATGTCTTTCGTCTTTGTAGGTCAGGACGAACAGGTTGGGAAGATTCACGCCAAATACCGGAAGCTTCAGTTTTTGCGCCACGAGCATATAGATGACACAAAGCGTGATCGGATTGCCTTTGCGACTTTCCAACACGATGTTCAGCATGGAGTTACCGGGACTGTGAAAATTCTTGGTATTGGCACCAAACTTAAGCTTACTGAACAAGACGCTGTTGATGACCTTTATCTGATCGTAGGGATACAGGTCGGGTTTGAACTCCAACCATGTTTCGTAATACAATTGTTCAAGCTCCTGTCTTAACTTGATTTGTTCGAGATCGGGATACTGGTAGGTAGCCACCAGCCACATGCCCGTGAGCAGGTCGTGGTCACCGGCATCGTGCCACTCCTTTAGTCTTTCTTTCAGCAGCTCATATTGAAGCGCGTGGATAAGGTCCTCAATCCGGCGCTGGACCTCGGAATTAAAGTTGCTTTCCCACTCCTGCTCCAGAAACGGAATTATCTGGGTGCCAAGGGACAGTATTTTTTCCTGCACGTGAGTAACGATTTGATCGTCATCGTCGTCTAGCAGGGATATTAATGCTTTGAATTCTTTTGGTTCCATTTCACGTCTGTATCACCCCAACATTAAACTGCCCGACAGGTGCGTGATCTGCCGCCTCGATACCCATTGAAATCACATTTCGGGTGGACAACGGGTCAATGATTCCGTCGACCCATAAGCGTGCCGCGGCATAGTACGGACTGAGTTGTTCGTTATACTGGTCAGTAATTTCAGCAAGTAACGCTTCCTCTTCTTCTTTTGTTAGCACCTGTCCTTTCGCCTTCAACGCACTAACACGTATCTGGAGCAAGGTCTTCGCCGCCGAGGCACCACTCATGACTGCAATCTGAGCTGTTGGCCACGCAAAAATCAGGCGCGGGTCGTAGGCCTTGCCACACATTGCATAGTTGCCGGCACCATATGAATTTCCGACAATGATCGTGAATTTGGGCACCGTCGAGTTAGCCATTGCGTTGACCATTTTCGCGCCATCCTTAATGATCCCGCCATGTTCGGCTTTGCTCCCCACCATAAAGCCGCTAACATCCTGCAGGAAGAGGAGCGGGATTTTTCGTTGGTTGCAGTTCATGATGAAGCGGGCAGCCTTATCGGCAGAGTCGGAATAAATTACACCCCCCATTTGCATTTCGCCTTTTCCTGTCTTGACGACCTTCCGCTGGTTGGCGACAATGCCGATAGCCCATCCGTCGATTCTGGCGAAACCGCAAAGTAATGTCTTTCCATAAAGGGCTTTGTACTCATCAAACTCCGAGTTATCCACCAGGCGACGGATGAGTTCAAGTGTGTCATATGGTTTCACGCGGTCGGCAGGCAGAAGACCGTAGAGTTCCGCAGGATCGGCATTTGGGAGGGCCGGTGAAATCCGGTCGAACCCCGCTGTTGTCGCTTTTCCGAGTTTGGAGAAAAGAGCGCGGATATAATCAAGGCATGCCTGGTCGTTTGGAAACTTATTGTCGGTAACGCCCGAGATTTCGCAGTGTGTCGTCGCACCGCCAAGGGTTTCATTGTCGATGTCCTCTCCGATCGCTGCTTTGACCAGGTACGAACCGGCCAGGAAAATAGAACCGGTTTTGTCGACGATAAGTGCTTCGTCAGACATGATCGGCAGGTAGGCACCACCCGCCACGCAACTTCCCATGATCGCGGCGATCTGAACAATGCCCATTGACGACATCTTTGCATTATTCCGAAACTGCCTGCCGAAATGTTCTTTGTCAGGAAATATCTCGTCTTGCATCGGAAGAAATACGCCAGCGCTGTCGACGAGATAGACTACCGGGAGTCGATTGTCCATGGCAACTTCTTGTGCGCGCAGGTTTTTCTTGGCCGTAATGGGGAACCACGCTCCCGCCTTAACGGTAGCGTCGTTGGCAACAATCACGCAGGGACGTCCGTGGATATAGCCGATGCCGGTGACGACACCGCCGGAGGGGCACCCTCCCTGGTCGCTGTACATACCATCGCCGGCGAACAGTCCGATTTCGAGAAACGCAGTGCCCTTATCGATGAGGTACTCGATTCGCTCGCGCGCGGTCAACTTACCGCGGCGGTGCTGTTCCTCAATCTTTTTTTTGCCACCGCCTAGCCGTGTCGTCTCCGCTTTCAGATGAAGCTGCCGGATGAGGTCTTTCATCTGGGCTTCGTTCCGGGTGAAGTCTGCTGCTTTGGTCATTCCTGTTTCCGCTGCCTCTCCAACTCGCGTTGTATCTTTCTCTTGCTTTTGCCAAGAGGAGCCATGAAGTGGCGTGGGTTCTCGTTGAAGTGGGTGGCCAGGGAATCCAGGCTTTGCAACAGGCTGTTGAGGTTGTTGTAGAGTGAGTCTTCGGTCATCAGCTTGCTGGCAGTATTGTCGCCGCGCCCGAGCGCTTCGAGCGTTTGGTTAAGTTTCGTCAGTGACTGTTGTGCTTTGTCGATCGTGCCGTTCAGTTGCAATCGCTTGAGTGAGTCGGATATCACTTTGAAGTTTTCAAGTGTAGGCTTGAGGTTCGTCAGGGTGGTATTTAGGTTGTGACCCACTTCATTGTAGGTCCCGGAGATTTGGCCGACTTTACCGTTGAGATTGGAAATTGTGTGATTAATGCGTTCCGGCGTCGATTGGAATCCGACAAGCATATTGTTGACAAGCGCTGTACTGCGATGAAGGGTGTCGAGCATGCTGTTCAGTTTCTTGAGTGTACTCTGAAGGCTAGCAGCCACTGGCTCTGCACTCTCCGCTATGAAATCGGCTATGCCTTTGGATACCTCGGATTGGATCGTGTCTTTCGGTTGCAGTCGTCGACCGGACTTGCCGACAACCAGTTGTATAAACCGACCTCCGAGTAAGTCACCATTTAACATGGCAACTGATGCTTCATTGATCTCGATCTCAGAATCGATCGATAATTCCACCAGAACACGATCTTTTCGTTGCTCTATTATGATATCGCTTACCCGGCCAACGGCATACCCGTTCAAGTAGACCTGGTTGGATTCGGTCAGTTTATCGACGTTTTGGTAGACTGCATAGTACTTATAGTCGGAAGAAAAGAAGTCGATTCCTTTCAGGAAGTTGAAGCCAAAGTACAGGAGTACAATGGCGCTTATCATGAACAGGCCGACTTTAACTTCTTTCGAGAATTTCATTCTTCAGTCAGGGTTTGGAAAATCGGTTTAGCGTTCAATTTATAGATTCTACCTCAGATTTGTACTCTTTGAACGCCCGATAAATACCCGAGGCAATCAGATCCTGTCCACGTTCTTCCGACAGGAACTGTTCTTCCGCAGGATGCGAAAGAAAGCCCGTTTCAATGAGCACACTGGGCATTGTTGTTCGCCACAGCACGACAAATCCGGCTTGTTTCACACCCCGGCTATGTCTTCCAGCCCTGAATTTGAACTGATCTTCCACTTTTTGCGCGAACAGCAGGCTGCTTTCCTGGTGTGCACTTTGGGTCAGGGAAAAAAGTATGTACGACTCCGGGCTATCCGGATCAAACCCTTCGTAGCGCTCCTCGTAGTTTTCGTCCATGAGGATTACAGAGTTCTCCCGCTTCGCGACCTCGAAGTTGTTTTGGTCCTTGTGAAGTCCCATTACATAGGTCTCCGTGCCGATGGCCTTTCCCCCCGGCATTGAGTTCGCGTGGATGCAAATAAAGAGATCTGCATTGGCGCGGTTAGCGATTTTCGCCCGCTCATCCAATGAGATATAAGTGTCGTTCTTCCGGGTATAGATCACCTTGACACCCGGGACATTCTTTTCAATATAGCTACCGACTTTTAAAGCGATCTTAAGAGCGACATCCTTTTCCAGGATTTTCTTCCCACGCGTCCCCGAATCCTTTCCACCATGTCCCGCGTCGATGACAACAACGTCAACCTTGAATTCGGGGATGATCTGGCTGCTGGACGAATTTAGCAGGGTTATTGCTGCCAATATCGCCGTAATTCCAATATTCCTCAAGGGCTGTACGATGTTAAATGTATTTGCGATACCTTTGCCCAAAATTGTAAATTTTTCAGTAAAACGTAAAGATTTTACTATCAATTCGGGGATTGTGCGGCTTTCCTTCATCTTCATCGCAACATTTCTTTGCATAGCGTTGACAACAGTCGCTCAGGTTGAAAATCCTGTAAAAAACCCTGCCGGAACGCTACCTGTCAGGGACGACACAACCAACGTGGCCCTTGATACTATTCCGAACTTGGATCCCGCAGTCGCGGTTCAGGACTCTACGGTGATACAACAAGACACCGTGCCTCAGCAGACAGGGGACATTGAAACTACTATCAACTATAACGCCAGAGATTCCATCAGGGTTAGCGTTGATGGCAAGCTGATATGGCTTTACGGGGAGGCGCGCATCACCTACGGCGAGGTTGAGCTCGAAGCGGAGGAGATCATGATCGACTATGGCAACAATACGATGACGGCACATGGGATTCGGGATTCGCTGGGAAATCGTATTGGTTATCCGGTCTTCAAGAATGGAAGTGAGCTTTACGAAACAAAAGACATTGTCTACAACTTCAAGACAGGGAGGGCGCGGATTACCGAAGTAGTAACGCAACAGGGTGAACAAATCCTGCACGGTGAGACGGTTTTCAAGAATGAAAAGGATGAACTTCTCAGTATCCATAACCGGTTTACGACATGTAACCTGGAGCACCCGCACTTTGCGATCATCTCAACAAAAACCAAGGCTATCCCCAACGACAAGATCGTTTCTGGCCCCTTTTACGTCGAATTCAACGACATTCCCATTCCCGCCGGTTTTCTGTTTGGAATGTTTCCCGCCCAGCGCGAGAGTAAATCCGGAATTATTTTCCCGAGCTATGGGGAGGAACGTGCGCGTGGTTTTAACCTTCGGAGTGGTGGATATTTCTTTGATATCAACGACTACATCAAACTGGCGTTAACAGGTGACATTTATTCCAAGGGAGGACATGCGGTGTACGCGAACTCGTCCTATATGAAACGCTATCAGTACAATGGAAATTTCAATTTCAGCTACTCCAAGAACCGGCTCGGTGAAAATATTGAGACGCAAAATGTTTCCAATGACTTTCGACTGACGTGGAGTCATTCACCCCAAACAAAAGGTACCAGCAGGTTTGCAGCATCTGTCAATGCGGCCACCGCTACATTCAATCGAAACAACAACCTGATGTATGGAAGCATCAACGAACTTTCATCGAATACCCTCAGCAATATCAGTACGAAGCTGAGCTCGAACGTTTCTTACAATAAACGGTTTGCCGGTACGCCGTTTTCGCTGGGAGTCAACCTGAGTCACAGCCAGGACCTGCAGACGCGCCTGGTCGACCTACCCTTGCCGAATGTTACGTTGAACATGACAAATCTCTATCCCTTTCAACGAAGAGGAAAGACTTCTGTCCTCGACAACTTTTCCCTTGGGTATAGTATGGCCGGCACAAACAGAATTACAAACAACCTCGGCCGGATAACACCCGGGGCTCAGCGCGACAGTATCGCTGAATTCAATTTTGATAACCTGCCATTATTTTTCCGCAACGGGCGCAAAGGAATTCGCCACACGGTTCCCCTTTCATATTCCTTCAAGTTATTGCGCTTTTTCACCGTGTCACCTTCGGTCAACTATGAGGAGCGATGGTATTTTGAAAAGTTAAACTGGCGATACGAGCAGGATGAACGCACGAAGAACTACGTCGCAGTCGCTGATACTATTCGGGGATTCAATCGAATTGCAAATTATAGTATGAGCGTCGGAATGAACACCCGTATTTACGGGATGTATTTCTTTCAGAAAGGAAATGTGAAAGCCATTCGCCATGTAATTAACCCGAGCATATCGTTTGGGCTAACGCCCGACTTTTCGAAAAACAACGACTATTTTCAGGCCATTCAGCGACCCGGAGGCCCTGGGCTGCCCTATGAGCCGAAACTCCAATATCTTTCGCGGCATCAGGGATTCGTTTACGGTGGATCGACACTGGGACGCGCGGGATCGATAGGCTTCGGACTTGGGAACAACGTCGAAATGAAAGTGAGAAACGCCAAGGATACTGTGGATCGCAAGGTGATGCTCCTCAACAACCTGTCGATGAGTTCGAGCTACAATCTGATGGCTGATTCATTCAAGCTCGCTCCGTTCGGATTGTCGGCGAACACCAATATCATGGACAATACCATAAACGTAAATCTGTCGGCGTCGCTGGATCCCTATACTTACATCAGTGGCACCGATGAGAATGGCCGTTATTTCGAGCGTAAGATTGACTCGTACTCATGGAAGTCGGGATCGTTGGGACGCATTACGAATGCCACGCTGGCGTTGAGTACGAATCTCAACCCGGACATGCGGAAACGGGAGAATGCAACACGGGAGAAGGTGGCGCAGGCGGACATCCCGGAAGAAGACAAGCAGCACATCTTGCAGAATCCCAATGCATATGTCGACTTCGATATACCCTGGAGCATCAACCTCGGATATAATCTAAGTTATCGCCGTCCCCCTACGCAGCCCAATGCGCAGGTAACCCAGACGTTGCAGCTTTCCGGGGATCTCTCATTATCCGAGAAGTGGAAGATTACATACAACACGGGCTATCACTTCGAGACCGCCGAGTTCACGCAAACGAACCTTGGGATTTCACGCGACCTCCACTGCTGGCAGATGAACTTCACTTGGGTGCCCTTCGGAAGGTTCCAGTCTTACAACTTTACGATTGCGGTGAAGGCATCGGTGTTACAAGACCTGAAGCTGGAGAGGCGGAGGCCATTCCTCGATAACCTGTAACCGCAGGAATCCCTCAAAGGAGGTGATTTCCGGCCATGGATTTTACCCTTGCATATACCTATTTGAGGTGAAACCCTTCAACAACGGGTGCATCGGCCAGCATTTGCCGCTGACGAAAAATCAACCAACTCGCGTGTTTTAGTGGCGGGAGAGTCCCGATACATTTGATATCGAAATGATCTTCGATATGAAATGGTTTCGCACCATCTTGTTCGCCGGTATCCTCCTTTCGTCGATCACCAAGACACAGGCCTCCTATCCCGCCTCCGGTTTTTTTCTTCCCGACTCGATCGAGTCGATGACGCTGCCATACCGGCTGGTCAGAAACCTTATTGTTCTGCCAGTCACAATCAATGATTCTATAGGAGTAAACCTGATTCTCGACACTGGTTGTCGCAACCTTATCCTTTTCGGGGAGCGTTTCCAGCAACTCTTTGACTTCCCGTCACCTAGGGATGTCGTCTTTTCAGGTTTGGGCGATGGTGAACCCGTAACGGGTAAACTCGCATTGGGGAACAAAGTAAGCATCAACAAGGTGTCAGGGAATCAAATCCCGGTTGTGGTCGTCGGTTCGCAGGATCTTTTCACCCCCCACCAACGTGTCGATGGAGTGATTGGATACGACATATTTCTGCGGTTCGAAATTGAGATGGATCCGCGCAAACGCACAATCACTTTTCGGCCGGCCCATAAGTCGTCCGCACCGCCCGGGTTCACACGTGTGCCTCTGACGATCACCGACGCGCGGCCGATCGTGACGTCCATAATCTATTTGCGCAAGGAGACGCCCCGGAACCTTGAACTGATGATTGATACCGGATCGTCGCTCGGACTATTGCTTAAGACTACGAACATCAGTGACTTTAGTCACTACCAGGAACGGGTAATTGGGAGAGGATTAAACGGTAATCTTTCTGGTTACCGGACAGTTTCGCCGAAGGTTGCTATGCATGGGTTGGAAATCGAAAAGGTCTCTACCGGGGTAGTCTCCTCGCGGTGGCATGACAATGCATCGATCGGCATGGAGATACTGAAAGAGTATATTGTTGTCTTGAATTACCAGAAGGAGTACGCGTGCTTTAAGGCTGTCTGACGATACTACCCATTGACGAATCCCTTGATCACTTCCACAATCCACTGGGGGTAAATACCGACCCAGATCAGCAATCCAACCAGGATGGTAAGGGTTACACCGCTGACGATGTACGAGATCGGATTTAGTACTCCTTCGGAGTGCTCTTTGTGCTCGACCCGTTCGAACATAACGGCGATGATTCGGATATAGTAATAGAGACCCAAGGCGCTGTTTACTGCCAGCATGATTACTAATAGCCACAGATTTGTATTGACACCCGCGGCGACAACATAGAACTTTCCAACAAACCCGGCAGTCAGAGGTATGCCGGCAAGGGAGAGCAACATCGCTGCTAATGCGGCAGCGGTCCATGGTCGCCGCCACATCAATCCCTGGTAGTCATCGAGAAGTTCGGCGTCGCGATCCTTATCCGATAACATCGCTACGATACCAAAGGCGCCGACGGTGGTAATGAAATATGCGACCAGATAGAAGCTTACTGCCTCGACCCCGATATCCCGGCCGGCCAGGAAGGCGACGAGGAGATACCCCATATGCGCAATGGAAGAGTAGGCAAGTATTCGTTTGATGTTCCGTTGGCGGAGTGCAAGAAAGTTTCCAATGAACATCGAGGCAATTGCTATGACGGTGAACATCAGCACCACGGAGTCATACCGGAAGCCATCAATCTGAAGAAAAAACCGCACTAACAGTGCAACCATTCCGCCCTTTGAAACCGTTGCGATAAAGGCTGTGACGGGGGCAGGTGCTCCCTCATAGACGTCAGCAGCCCACATGTGGAACGGTACTACACTAAGCTTAAAACCAACACCCACAACCATTAGTCCGATGCCTGTCATCATGACGAGCGATAGATCTTCGGCATTCGACATGAATTGAGCTAGCGCGACGAACTCCATGGTGCCAGTCTTTGCATAAACGAGTGCCATTCCGAATAATAGGAAGGCTGAAGAGAAAGCTGCCATGATGAGATACTTGATTCCCGCCTCGTCTGAACGTTCGCGACTCCGCAAATACGCGATCATCGAGTATAATGATACGCTGAGTATCTCCAGTCCAAGAAACAAGGACACAAAGTGTTTGCTGATAACCAGTGTGCAGGCGCCGAGCGTGGCAAGGATGAGGAGGATATAGTACTCTTCCTTGCGTTCCTCGCGTTGCTCAAAATAGGCATAGGATATCATGGTCACCGCGACAGCTGTCAATAGGATAAGCCCCATGTTAAATACCCCAAAACCATCGAATATGAAAAGTGGCTCGATGACCCACTTGACCCGTGCATTGTACGTTGCGATATAGATGAAGTCGCCGACCAGTGAAGCTGCCGTAATAATATAGATGAGCTTATGGTTCCGCTTTACAGAAATAGAAAACATGATGAGTATCGCCGAACTCGTCAGGATGAACAGCGGAATAACACTCAGGAAGTCAGTTTGACTCATGATCACCTCCTTTCAGACTTGCGTTAATCTTATCCGGCGAGACACCGGTTGTTTTGGCGTGGGCCTTCGTATATGAACCCAGCACTTCAGTAACCACAGTCGCGGTTGATTCCAGGACTGGCCGGGGGAAGAAGCCCAACCAGACGATCACCACTACGAGCGGAACGATACCGATTTTTTCCCGAAGACTTAAGTCGGAGATCGCATGGGAAGCCGTACCGTAGAATATTTTTTGCATGATGCGGAGCGAATAGACGGTGGCAGCTACGAGACCAAGTGCTGCGATCACTGTTAGAACGGGACTGCTGCGCCAGGCGCCGACGAGCGTCAGAAATTCTGCGACGAAGTTTCCAAGGCCGGGAAGACCCAAGGAAGCCATTGAAAATATCAGTGCTATCGTGCCCATGAAAGGCGCTTGCTTCCAAAAGCCTCCCATTCGTTCGATGTCGCGTGTGTGTAACCGTTCATATAGAGAACCGGCTATTAGGAATAACGCTCCGGTGCTGATGCCGTGCGTGATCATTTGCATGACGACTCCCTGCCACGCGAGGTCGTTGAAGGCGAATACACCAAGCATCACGAACCCCATGTGACTCACACTGGTGTACGCGACCAGTCTCTTAAGATCGGTCTGTGCATATGCAAGCATTGCGCCGTAGATGATCCCGATCACTCCAAGTGTCATTGCGATCGGGGCGATCTCCTCTGCGGCATTCGGAAATAGGGGTACGACAAATCGCAAGAGCCCATAGGCTCCGGTTTTCAGAAGCAGACCTGCCAGAATGAGGCTGCCCGCCGTCGGTGCTTCTGAGTGCGCGTCCGGCAACCAGTTGTGAAAAGGAACGACGGGAAGCTTTACGATGAACGCGGCGAGGAAGCCGAGCATCAGCCACCATTCCATTCCAGCGGGGAGAGATACACCGAGAAGATCAAGGTAATTGAACGTATATCTGCCCGTAGCTGATCCGGCAACAAAGTAGAGACCCAGGATTGCCAGGAGCATCAGCAATCCGCTTGCTTGTGTGAATATGAAAAATTTCAATGCGGCATACCTGCGGTTTTCGTGGCCCCAGATACCAATAAGGAAATACATCGGGATGAGCATCACTTCCCAGAAGAAGTAAAACAGGAAGAGGTCCATGGTGACAAATACACCTGTAATTCCTGCGAGCACCCAGAGGAGATTGAAATGGAAGAACCCGGGACGGAATTGGATTTCATTCCAAGAGGTGATCACGCCTACTGCTCCGAGAAGAAAGGTCAGCATCAACAGGATCAAACTCAGCCCGTCCATG